>CABYPW010000039.1 GCA_902520885.1 uncultured SAR116 cluster alpha proteobacterium | reverse complement strand
CAACTGCTGACATTGTCAGAGAAGCATTTGATGATACCATTGTATCTATCACTAACTCACCACCTTTCGCATGAGTAAATGAGAGAGTTCTAGTATCTTCATTCATGGAATAAGATAACGGCGAACCATTATAAGCAGCATTAAGGGTTGACATTAGTGCATCTAAGTTTGTTTCAAAGTCACTTCCTGCGAAAGTGTCTGTATCAAAATTAAATGTGCTTGCTGATAAAGCCGACCCGTTTACAGACCAGTATGTTGAGGTAAGCGTATCTTGTGAGAACGTAAGGTCCACTACCGCTGCCTCAGTTAATACACCAGAAGTAACATCTGTTTGTGTATCCACAGAGTTATTCTTGTTAGCTGCATTAACGATATCTTCTTCTACAACATAAGTACCTGCGTCAAAAATTGCTGAACCACCTGAGTTAGCTACCCAACCATTTAAATGGAACTGTCTACCCAGCAAGTCATTAATGACAAATTGGTCTGTCTCAGAGTCGTATGCAACGCGAACGTCAGCTCCAAGTGGTGTTGTAGCCTGAAAACCAGCTTCGATAGCGGTGGCTTGAGCCCATCCTGTTAAGTTCCCACCATCAAAAGCGTCATCTAGGGTAACAGTAAATGCAGTAGTACCGCCATCAATATTCAACATGTAATATGCTGTTGTTGCTGATAGAGTTGTGCCAAAACCTCTAGTGATTCTAATTTCAGATGGCAGTGCACCTTTAGATGAGAGGGTTTCATATCCATCAAGACCATCAAGCTTTGATACCATTGCTGAGCCATAGTCAGAACTGAAGTTCTCAATGGCAAGATCACGACCAAGCTTGTTAGTGATAGTCAATACGCCACCTGAATAATCTACTTCAAACTCATCGTCAGTGATGGTTGTATCAGCAAAAGCAGTTGCCATAATTTCGGCTTCCACTGCTGAGACAATCGCAGCATCAGAGTTATTGAGCCTTTGAACGTCTAAGATATCACTACCTGTAAAACTGGCATAGATATTACCCGCACCATCGGTCAGTTCAAATGCATAAGTAGCTGATAGAAATTCATCTCCTCCGTTCACACCATCGGCTGCATATCCAAACACATTACTAAAATTGATTGCGATTTTACTTTCGCCAATGTTACCAGTTGTTGTAATTGATGTCGAAACAGCATTATCAGCTAATATAACAGGCTCTGTAAGTGAACTTGTTGCATTTCCAGTTGGTGAGAACTGAGTATAGGTTGTTGCTGCTGCTGCAGTATAGTTTGTAAGGTCAACACCGCCTGCTGCTGCGTGATTAATGACCAGGTCATCACCATCAAAAGCAACCGATAGATTGTTCTGTACATTTGCAGAAGTTATTATTGCGCCACTATTCTGTGAATCTGTTCCAAAGAAATATCCAGTACCAGCTCCTTGTTCGACTGAAAGACTACGACCTTGCGCATCTTCGATAGTAAATCTTCCACTAGACTGAGTAACAGTTAAACTATCGTCAAAATCAGACTGGATTTGATTTCTCAAGCCCGTTACGATTTCAGTCATAGTTGCACCCGTATCAGTAGTCGCAGCTGCTAGTGATCGATTTAAGAAATCGACTTCTACAGTTTCACCATCAACGGTAAGAGCAAACTTAAAGTGATCGCCATCAATAGTTGTAAGGTTAGTAGTTACGCCAGCTGAGTTTGCGCCAACGAAAGCAGCTGAATCAGAAGATGCATTACCTGTAACAGAGGTATTGATTGCAGATTCTTTCAAGCCTGCATTTACTCTGTCAACAAAGTCTGCCT
The DNA here is from genome assembly GCA_902520885.1 of uncultured SAR116 cluster alpha proteobacterium. GTDB lineage: Bacteria > Pseudomonadota > Alphaproteobacteria > Puniceispirillales > Puniceispirillaceae > UBA5951. The sequence goes on along the minus strand of CABYPW010000039.1, from coordinate 644 downwards.
TGGACTGTGAATCCTCAAGGTTCAACGTAAGACCAGAAGGTGTTAATGCAACTGCTGCACCAGCTGTAATGTCTGCTGCTGTACCGTTAATTGCGTTACCCTTAGAAGTGGCCACCTGAATAGTGTCTTCATCAACCTTAATCACAAAGAATGTACCAGTCATAGAACCGTTTCCAGATAACGCTATCTGGTCTCCAGTTCTCAAATTATGGTCTGCTATCGTCAAAGTTTCAGCATCTGCATCTATAGAACCCGTAGCTACTGTTGATTTATCTGGCTGTATTTGATAATTCAGGCCAGTTTCTCGGTCTGTAAGCTTAAAGCTGTATGTATCATCAAATGCGAAGTTAATTCTTGCAATTTCTTCAGTCGCAACTGTTGTTGTTGTGTTTGTTGTTGAAGTTGGAAACGAAGAAACTGTTGTTCCAATGCCAAGGGAGTCTGCTGCCACGCTGGCAATAGAAAGACCAACATTCTGAGAAGCATTTGCACCAATCTGGAAATACTTGTCAGTGTATGAACCATCCAAGATGTTCTGACCGTTAAATTGTGTTGTCTGCGAAATACGAGTAATTTCTTCTGCTAACTGTGCTACTTCATCTTGTAAATAAGCACGGTCGGCATCTGAATTAGAATCGTTAGAC
>CABYPW010000038.1 GCA_902520885.1 uncultured SAR116 cluster alpha proteobacterium | reverse complement strand
GTATGGACTATCCCTAATCTTATTAAGGGCCTACCAATAGTTGCTGTGGACGGCGGACTCGATAGTTGTATAGATTATTCTATAGTACCAAATTATTTTATTGGTGATATGGACTCAGCAAGTCCTAGCGCAAAGCAGTATGCGAAATTAAATAAAATTCCTTCCAACTTCGTTGCTGAACAAGAAACAACTGACTTTGAAAAAGCATTAATGCATGTTGATGCAATAGGATATGTTTGTCTCGGATTTCTTGATGGCAGATTAGATCATTCACTAGCAGTACTGCATGTTATACAAAAACAATCTCAAAAGAGGCCGATTTTGTTACTCGGCTCTGAGGATGTTGTATTAACTGGACCAAATGATTTTCATATTTCTTTACCCGTTGGAGAACGAATATCAATATGGCCTTTAGGTAAAGTTAGTTTTGAATATTCAACTGGGCTTTTATATTCCTTGAAAAACATTGAAATGGTCCAGGGAAACCTAATTGGGACGTCTAATTCTGTATCAGAAAATTCAGTTCAAATAATCTTATCAGAAGCAAATCGTGGAACTTATCTGATAATTTTATCTTACATTTACTTTGATAATTTATTCGTGTTAATTGACGGTTTATCAACTCCAAAATAAGTTATATCACGTAATTTTTCTATAAGCTTATTTCTATCGTTAATACCAGCTATCATCTGTTCTGTGATTATAGGACGCATCTGAATGTTTACAGGTCTATACATACGTTTGCAAATCTCCCGAAACATAAGAGAATACCCCAATGTTTGACTGCATTGAATTGCAAACTGAAAAATAGGCGTATTTTGCCCTTCTATAAAGAATGGAAGAACTTGTGTTCCTGATTGTGTTGCTAGTTTTGCTACAAACTTTTTCCAAATTGGGTCAACCGCTTTATCTACAAATCGTTTTGCTCTAGAGATAGCTCCAGATGGAAATATTATTACAACCCCTTCATTCTGAAGTTCTTTTACAGCAAGGCGTCTTGTTTCCAAATTTGTTTGCAATGCCTGTTCTGTTTCATCAAAATCAATAGGCAAGATTTTGTCCATTACCGCTGGTGCTTGTCGAAGTATGCGGTGTGTAATTAGTTTATAATCTTGTCGAACCTGTGATACTAGAGCACATAATGCAATTCCGTCTACCACCCCAAAAGGATGGTTTGATATAATCAATAATGGGCCACTTTTAGGAATAGTCTGTGAAGTAGGTCTTGTTAAATTTATTGTAATACTAAGTCTGTCTAAAGCATCGCTCCAGAATAACTCATCTGGACGATTATCATCTAAGTAGTCAAGATATAAACGTTTTATCTTTGGCTGACCCGTAACGCGCTCTAGGTGACGAATCACACCATTCTGAAATGGGTTCAATTCACCATTCGCAAAGGAAAATATGGGTGGTTTTGGATTTTCTAAAGTTTGTTCCATAATTAAATTTAGCCATTTAAATTTGATTTCTCATTTTGTTGAAAAAATAGCATCAATTTTTAGCGTTTAAAATAGCAAAAATTGAAAGTTTAGTGAAATTTTTTCATCAAGTGGTATGTTTGAGTCATGTTAAATACCGTCTTAAATTATACTTAAAATCAAACATATTAAACCAAAAGTTGAGATAACCAATACTCCTGATGTTAGTGTTCTGAATCCAGCAGCTAAACTGTTCATCCCTATAAAAGCAGAAAATCCAAAAGCTATTCCTGCTGCAATAAAAAATGTAAGTGGCATGACAATTATAATGCAGTACTGGTAATGTTTCACTAACATCATCCCATTTTACATTTCTTAAACTGTTGAGAAAAGTGGCAGCCATTAATATAAACGCAGGTGCAATCGCAAAGCTTGGTATCGAAGAAATAAAGGTTTAAAAAAAAGATGTCAAAAATTTACGACAAATTAAATTGACCTTATTTGAGACACTTTTTAAAATTATACGAAAGATGATTAACAGTTTTTTTCAAGAAAGGGAACAAAACATGCAGATTTTGGGTGACTCCAGGCCTTTATTTCCAGCAGTTATAGCTAGTTATTCTTCCGGAGCAGTTAATTTAAAAAGAAGAATATTATCATATTTTGTCCTTGCGTTAATAGGCTCGTTCTTGCTTACAATTTCTGCTAAAGTTCAATTACCTTTTTACCCAGTGCCAATGACAATGCAGACCCTTGTTGTACTCTTAATTGGAATGACTTATGGTCCTTATTTAGCTGCTGTAACAATTTCTCTATATATAACTCAGGGAGTAATGGGTTTTCCAGTATTCGCCGGTGGCGGGGGAATAGCATATATTATCGGGCCAACGGGTGGTTATATTATAGGATTTTTAATTTCAGCAACCTTTCTCGGTTTATTGGCAAATAGAGGGTGGGGAAAAACATGGAAAACAACTGCAATAGGCATGATAGCAGGTGTTTTTATAATTTTTCTAAGTGGTATAAGTTGGCTCTCAATTTATATTGGCTTTGAAGCTGCCATTCTCAAAGGTTTTATTCCATTTATTTATGCCGATTGTTTGAAAATTATTATTGCAAGCTTTGCTATGCCAACAGCTTGGTCATTTGTGAATAAAATATTGAAAT
>CABYPW010000037.1 GCA_902520885.1 uncultured SAR116 cluster alpha proteobacterium | reverse complement strand
CTAAATACCTAGAAATCACTGTTACTCACTCAGAGGTTGAGGCGTTGCTGTTAGAGTCAAATTTAATCAAAAAACTGAAACCAAAATATAATATACTACTCAAAGATGATAAAAGTTTTGCTTTTATAATGGTAACAGAAGATCACGACTTTCCTCTGTTAACGAAACATAGAGGGAAAAGAAGCAAAACTGCAAGTTATTATGGACCTTTTGCTTCTGCCAATTCAGTAAATAATACACTAGATTCTTTATCACGCGCATTTCTACTGCGAAACTGTAGCGACGCCATTTTTGCATCTAGAACACGCCCTTGTTTGCAATATCAGATTAAGAGATGTACAGCTCCTTGTGTTAACAAAATTTCCAAATCTGATTATCAGAAACAAGTAAAAGCAGTAAAGCAATTTCTCTCTGGAAATTCAGATACTGTACAACAAAAATATGCATATGAGATGCAACAGGCTTCAGATGCCCTTGAATTTGAAACAGCTGCTGTTTGGCGGAACAGAATTAAAGCGCTCACAGCAATTCAGGCAAATCAGGATATTAATCTGAAATCTTTACAAAATGCTGATATAATAGCGGCATCAATTTCTTCTGGTATATGTTGTGTACAGGTATTTTTTGTAAGAAACGCAACCAATTATGGTAACACTGCCTTCTTCCCAGTAGTAAATTCATTGGAAGACATAAAATCTGTTCTATCAGCGTTTATAGGACAATTTTATGTTGATAAAATTCCTGCTAACTTGATACTTACAAACCAACTCCCGAGTGAATGGAAATTACTAGAAGCTGCTCTATCAAAACGGTCAAATAGCAAAATTGAAATCTCAAAACCAGAAAGAGGTGATAGACGAAAAATAATGAAGATGGCGTTGCAGAATGCAGAAGAGGCTGTTGCTCGAAAACTCGCTGATACTTCATCCCAGCGCAAATTACTAGAAGAATTGAGAACAACATTTGAGATCAAAGCTTCTCTTGAGCGCATAGAGATATATGATAACTCCCATATTCAAGGAGAACATCCAGTGGGAGCAATGGTCGTTGCCACTTCTGATGGTTTTGCCAAATCTTCTTATCGTAAATTCAATATGAAAAAAATAGGTGAATTTGCAGTGGATGATGGTGATGATTTTAAAATGATGCGCCAAATGATTTATCGACGCTTCTCAAGAGCCCTAAAAGAAGATCCAGATTATAAGTCAACAAGCTGGCCAGACCTTATTATTATAGATGGTGGCAAAGGCCATATTAGCGCTGTTTATGAGGTATTAGATGAGCTTGGTATAGATGATATTGTAGCTATTGGCATATCAAAAGGACCTAATAGAAATTCAGGCAGAGAGCAATTTCACACACGAGATAAAAAAAGTTTTACTTTAAAACCAGATAGCCCAGTAATGCACTATCTTCAACGTTTAAGAGATGAGGCACATAGGTTTGCAATTAATAGCCATAGATCACAACGCGCAAGAGCGCAATTTAAAAACCCATTAGACAGTGTGCCAGGTGTTGGGATTAAAAGAAAAAGAGCACTTCTTAATCATTTTGGTTCAGCACGTGCAGTTAGCAACGCTGGTATACAAGACTTACAAGCAGTTCCCGGTATTTCTGTCAATATTGCTCAACATTTGTATGACAGGTTTCATAACCGTGAGGACAATTAATTACTTTTTCATTTGAATTCAGTGGTTTCATCATTAGGGGTGTCTAGCTTCCAAGCCTAGTATTCTTCTGTTATAAAAAGAAAATGTCTAATTAGAAGTTGTGAAGGAGGAATATGAACAAAATTCTAAAATAATAAAATATTTCATATGAATATAATTTTTGAGAGTAAAATGAATCTTCCCAATTTATTAACAATTTTACGAATAACTATTGCCCCAATAATTGCTATCCTCATTTGGAAGGAAACAAGTCATGCTCAGCTCATAGCAGCATTTCTGCTGTTTTTATTTGCAGGTATTACAGATTGGTTAGATGGATATCTTGCACGCAAATTATTACTACAATCTCACCTTGGTCGGATTTTAGACCCAATTGCAGATAAAGTCTTAGTCGCATGCATCCTATTAGCACTTTCGTCCCATTATTCTAAAGATTGGATGTTTGTTATTCCCACTCTTGCTATTTTTATTAGAGAATTCATAATTTCAGGTTTCCGAGAATATATGTCTAAGGAGGGAATTTTAGTTCAAGTTTCTATTCTTTCGAAATGGAAAACAACACTGCAACTAATTTCAATTGGACTTATCATATTATCTATGATTTTTAGTGGTAATAATTTATTAACTTCTACTAGCATTACTTTATTTTGGATAAGTGCAATTATCACCTTAAAAACAGGTTTTGATTATTTTATGTCTGGAATGACTAAGCTCAAATAAGATACGATAACTCTCATAAAGAGAGCAATTTTATTTTTCTGATTTAAATCCTATGATTTTGTATTAGTTTCTTCTGAGTAGGCTTCGACTAAACCTCTGCAAGCTAAATCAGGTTGAAAAGTAAAAGTACCGATTTTCGAAATGGGGGTGATTTCAGCAGCTGTTCCGGTAAGAAATGCCTCTTTTACATTCTCCAATTCATGGAGATGAATGTGTCTTTCTTGCACTTCCCAGCCTATCTTCCTTGCAAGGTCTATAACCGTCCTTCTCGTGATTCCATTGAGAAAACAATCTGCAGTGGGTGTATGAATTTTTCCGTCGTTCA
>CABYPW010000036.1 GCA_902520885.1 uncultured SAR116 cluster alpha proteobacterium | reverse complement strand
AGATTGGTTTGTGTAAAATGCAGTTTTTGACACAGATTTGACACAGTAAAAGGTCAAGTCAATGGGAAGTGTGCGTAAAAGGGGTAAAACTTGGAATGCTCAAGTAAGGATCTCAGGTTGGAGAAGTTTTACTAAATCATTTAAGTCTAAATCAGACGCATTATGCTGGATTAAAGCATTAGAAAGTAATCTAAAAAGCACCGATATGCCCAAAGTAAATATTGGAAATATTACACTCAAAGATCTGCTGCAAAGATACGCTACAGAGATGTCATTACATCTAAAAGGGTCTGAGGTACAAATATATGTTCTAAAATTTTATGCAAGGCACCCTATCTCTCAAATCAAACTTTCAGACCTAACTGAACGCCATTTTGAGTATCTACGTGATGAAAGATTAAAACAGGTTAAACACGGAACCGTACATGCTCAATTAATGCTTCTCAAAAGGGTATTTAGGACTGCTATTTACAAGTGGGGTTATGGAATTCCTAAAAACCCCATTGAGCACTTACAACTCCCCCCTACTCATAAATCACGCAAACGAAGGTTGGCAAGCAATGAAAAAAAACGCCTACTCTCTGCCGCTTGCTCTCAGAAAAATATCTATATTGCCTTTATTATTGAATTCGCTGTCGAGACGGGAATGCGTCGTTCTGAAATACTAAAACTTAGATGGCGTGATATTGATTTTAAAAATGGGTTTGCTTTTCTTTTTGACACTAAAAATGGTGAAGATAGAAAAGTACCTCTCACTAAAAGGTGCATGAGACTCCTTCAAAAGGTGCCTAAGAGTCATGAAAAAATATTTCCTATTACTGCGAACTGTTTACGCCTTGCATGGGGCAGAGCACGTGCAAAAGCAGAAATAAAGGATTTGCGATTTCATGATTTAAGGCATGAGGCGATCTCCAGATTCTTCGAGATGGGAATGTCGGTTCCAGAAGTTGCGCTCATATCTGGGCATAAAGATGTGCGGCAGTTGCTACGATATACTCACTTGAACCCAACTAATATATTTAAGAAGTATGAAGATTTTTAGTCATGTGCCAAATCTACTATCAAATTGACCCGCCTCTCCAAGTTCATGCTATCAATAGCAGAGAACGCTATCCGATTTAATTGACTCTTCAACTAGTTTATCAGGCATTGCAAACTCTGCTTTATATCCATTTAGAAGTGACTCATCGTAACCTCTTGCCTTAGCAGACATTCCTGAGACAAATATAGTTACATTTGTATTTTTTAAATTTTCAAGATGTTCGTATAAGTCCCCAGTACCTTGACCGACTATCTCACCAGCACTTTTGCAATTAAGTATGTGTACTCCGTCTGCAGCGAGAAAAATAGTTACTTCATGCCCACTTTTTTCTGCAGCAAGAGCAACCATTAAACCTAAAGTCACTTTGTTTTTAAATTCCAAATCACTGTGAATATGAACGAGTACTTTAGACATTTTCTCTCCTCAAAATTTTAAAATGCTTGTTTAAAGTATGGTATCATATTTTACGTTGACGGAAAACAAAGAGCATAATCTTGCCATTTTATTAGCAAATAAATTAAAAAAATTTAGAGGGTAAAATGGCAAATTCTGGAATTTATTGGATAGATATAACTTTTGATTACTGCGTTAGACTTCTTTATCAAGTTGCAGGTATGATGGGCATTACTTACGAAGAAATAAATGTTTGGTTGTTTGTGATAATTTTACCCGCTATTTTGCTATTTTCTTTGACCTTGAATTTGTATTTTATTTTACGACTTAATCAAAAAAATAAGTTAAATGATGCTTAAACCAATAGGTGATTTTAAAATTGGTTGGGAAAAGTCCTACTTTAAACTAGATAGTTTTCATGGAGAGGTGACAGAGTGGTTGAATGTGGCGGTCTCGAAAACCGTTGTACGTGAAAGCGTACCGAGGGTTCGAATCCCTCTCTCTCCGCCAGTTAAAAACATGATAAAATATTATTTTTATTTTTTAACATTCGATCCAATTTGATATTCTTCAGACTGAAAACTATAAATACAGAGACTTATCCATGCCTAGAAATATTGTTAAGATTCTTGAAAAAAACTTTAGTGATATGAAAGCAGGGGAAAAAATGCTTATTTCATCTCCTGAAGTTATTTCTAGTTACATTTCTAGAATTCCGGTGGGAACAACTATAACACCCAAAGAGATGAGACATGCGCTTGCAAAAGAAAAAGGTGCAGACAATACCTGCCCAGTGACTACAGGTATATTTCTCAGAATAGCAATAGAAGAAGTTTTAGATGTTTTTAAGGTAGATGACGCCCCAATTCCGTTTTGGAGGGTCATAGATGAAAAGCACCCCATTCTCAAAAAACTTGGTATCGCCCCATCTGAAATCACTCGCATGAGACAGAAAGAAGCATCACAAAACTAGCACACCCATCATTTGTATCTGCTTACATAATGCAAAAGATATTAAACTGTCTTGAGTTTCTTCATTCGCGTATAAAGTATGAAACAGATGAGTGAATTCCATGGGGAGTATTTTTTTAAATGAGTTCTAAATTTCTTTGACGTGGTTTTTTAATGAGTGTTTCAATCAAAAAACGAACAGACGATGTTTTTCAGGTCACTGTTGCAGACAGCATAACCACTACTCATGAGGTGACTGTCAATGACCAAAGTCTCACTGACCTTACCGACGACAAAGTGACGAAGGAACAATTGTTAGAGTTTTCCTTCAATTTCCTTCTCGATAGAGAACCAAACACATCCATCCTGTCAAAATTTGATATCAACGTAATTTCAAAATACTTCTCAGACTACAGAGATGAAGTCAAACGATGGTGCAATGAGAGTCAGAACTAAGGAATGTTATGTCTGTAATGATGCAAAGCAAGTCCTGTATCGGTGTCGATACGACGATTTAAAGGATTGGGTGTTTCTGTGCGGAAAGTGTCTAATTGGGGTTAAATCACGATTTGAAGAGACCTACCAATACGGTGGCACTTGGAAGAGTAGGAAGAAATAGG
>CABYPW010000035.1 GCA_902520885.1 uncultured SAR116 cluster alpha proteobacterium | reverse complement strand
CGGCCGTGTCTGGCGGGGTAATATTCACGGTCACTCCAACTTGAGTGATGGAAAGGTTAGCCCTGAGGAAGCTTGCAGAGGCTACGAAAAAGCTGGATATGATTTCGTCTGTATTTCTGATCACTTTAGAGATAAATATAATTATCCGATTACCGATACACGAAAATTCAGAAATAGTGATTTTACTACAATAATCGGAGCGGAGTTACACGCTCCAATTACATCACGGGGAGTTGAATGGCATATTCTTGCTGTTGGGCTGCCTCTCAATTTTGAGAGGCCTAAAGAAGATGAAACAGGACCAGAACTAGCAAAACGAGCAAGAGAAGCCGGGGCTTTTGTGAGCATCCCTCACCCTCATTGGTACCAATTGCAAATTGAAGATGGGATAGCTTTAGACGCTGCCCAAGCTGTTGAAGTCTATAATCATACCAGTTTCGTGCATACTTCAAGAGGAGACGGCGCAGTTTTTTTAGATTCAATGCTCAGTCTAGGTCGACGTTTGAATGTAATAGCTGTGGATGACAGTCACTGGAAAAACGGTGATGTATTTGGCGCATGGCTCATGGTGAAATCAGAAACTTTAACGCCAACAGCATTATTAAACGCTCTCCATAAAGGAAATTTCTATTCTAGCCAGGGCCCTCAGTTCAACAATATCACGATAACCGACGGCTTCTTAGAGATTGAATGTTCTCCTTGTAACTCAATCAGTGTTGTCGGCACTGTATCATCCAATCAACACAAAAATGGACAAAATATGACAAGTGCGCAGTTAGATTTAAGCAAATTTAAGGGCGGCTGGTGTAGAGTAGTCATTTCCGATTTTTTAGGCAAATGTGCCTGGTCAAATCCGTTATGGCTTTGACGAAACTTCCAACCACAACACTAAGGAGAAAAAAATGAAAATATTGTTATCCCTAATTTTATCTATTTGTTTTTTAGCTATTCCTGCCCATTCGAAAGAATTGCGTATAGCACTCTCAACATTTGAGAGAGGTCTTGATCCTCAGGAAAATACTGGAAATTCTGGAGCTCCGATGCTCTATCAAATTTATGATACTTTGATAGAGAGGGAGAGTTTTTCTACACCGCTATCATTCAAGCCGGGCCTTGCAACTGAATGGCGTCAGGTAGAGCCGACAGTATGGGAACTAAAGCTTCGAAAGAATGTTTTGTTTCATAGCGGGGATACTTTTGACGCCTATGACGTGGAGTTTTCTTTAGACCGCATGTATCATCAGGAAGATCCAGCATTTTCTGCAGCCTGGGGACGCTGGCACTATAACTTTAAAGATGCAGAGGTAGTCGACCAGTATACAGTGCGTATCCACACTATAAGACCTGAACCTGCGTTCCTAACACTAATATCCTCAAGGTCGGCGGGCATAGCATCAAAAGATTATCAAGAGAAAGTTGGATTTGAAAACTCTAAGCTAAATCCAGTTGGCACAGGCCCCTACAAAGTAACAAATTTCGTACCTAAAGAGAGTTTGACCCTCGAGAGATTTGACAAATATTGGGGTGCCCCAGCAGCAGTAGATAAAGTAACCATGGTATATGTTCCAGAAGTTGCTAGCCGAATTACTGGTCTTGTAAATAAGGAATTTGACCTTATCTCGAACATTCCACCAGACCAGGCAAGCGCGTTAAATATGGATGGAATTCGGACACAGGGTGTAACATGGCCAATGTTTCATGTGTGGCTTATATCTATGAACATTTCGCCAACTGACAATCCACTTGTTCGAAAAGCACTACGTTTATGCACTGACCGGCAGGCTCTTGTAGATGGGATTTGGAATGGTCTAGCAGGGACACCTACTGCACACCAGTTTCCAGAATATGGTTCACCTTTATACATTGAAGGGCTTGAACTAATAAAATTTGACCCAGCTGAAGGACGCAGACTCTTAGCCGAAGCGGGATATAATGGTGAAGAAATGGTGGTTTCACACCCCGGTAATTATTATCTTTATGGTGATTTGGCAGCACAAGTAATACAACAACAATGGGCTAATTGCGGAATAAAACTTCGTCTTATAGAGGAAGATTGGGCAACCTATAAAAAAGGAAAACCTCACAAAGATACAAATTTTCGTGCGTGGTCTAACCCTATGTATTATCCGGACCCAATGGGAGCAATGGATACTCACTGGTCTCCAAAATCATGGGCAGCTAAAGACAATCTTTGGACACCGTCTCATCCAGAATGGAATAAAACATATGAAATAGCGCGTTTTGCTACAGATGTAAACGAACGCCGAGAAGCTTATAAAAAGTTGCTTGAATTATCAGAAGAGGAATCTGGTTGGCTTTTACTATACAAGCCACATGAATTATATGCTATGCGGGATGATATTTCCTTTGAAATCCCGATTGCTCAAAGACCTTACGTGATACCGTTACGAGGTGGCGAAATCAAAATAGGAAATTAAAAATATTTAAAAAGGTGCGTATTACGCACCTTTTTTTACATCTTCAGAAACAATATTATTGGACCATTTTTACTCGTAAAATTAATTCTTGCACTTGCTTTTAGTATTATAGTTCGATGTAACCATTGGCTGGCCTATTTTGTTGTTAACTTATAGTTGAACCTCATTAACGATTGGCTCGGCGACGCATCAAACAAAGATTGAAGGATAATTCCAAAAACCCCCTGCTGGGTTGTTAAGACTGATGAAAGGACACTTAAATGCTTCCCATTCTTGGAGCCGCGTTAGAACTCCACCAAATTGCCGACCACTACGAATGGTTGCGTGAACAACCAAGAGACCTTGAAATAGCGGGATATTTTGGCGTTGATGCCGAAGCAATTGACATAAAGGATAAAGCTGAAGATGTGCTTCGACAACTCGACGGCATAAAGGGACGTATTGGAATACATGGACCACATAGAGGATTTCCGCTCGATTCTGAAGATAAAGAAGTGCGTGCTGTTGTTCATCGACGCTTGAATGAAGGATTAGATGCCTGTGGCTGGCTTAGCGCCACACAAATGGTTATCCACAGCCCGATAAAAGCATGGTATCATGAGAACTTAGAGAATCTCGACGAAGGCTGGGAGCGACTTCAAGAGCGCGTTCATCTTACTCTTTCAACTGCTTTGAAGCGTGCCGAAGAGATGGGTGTAGAGTTAGTAATAGAGAATATAGAGGATCGTGATCCAGGCGCCCGAGTGCGGCTAGTTGAAACCTTTGACTCTGAAGCCCTAAAAGTTTCTATCGATACTGGCCATGCCGCCTATGCCCATGGTGTTGGAAATGCTCCAGCAGTTGATCGGTATGTGCGTGCTGCTGGAAACCATTTGACCCATGTGCATTTGCAAGATACTGACCACTTCGCTGATCGGCATTGGCCTATTGGTGATGGTGATCTCCCATGGAGTGCTATCTTTTCCGAGTTGAGTAAACTAAA
>CABYPW010000034.1 GCA_902520885.1 uncultured SAR116 cluster alpha proteobacterium | reverse complement strand
CATTCTTCCTCGGCATCATTGAAGTGAGAAAACAAAGCCGATGTATCTGCTAACTCGAAATTCCATTTAGAGAATTCTCTCTCTGCAAGATTAAAAATATCGCCATATAGCTTACCCCCTTGAGAAATTGGTACGCCATCCCAATCGAGATCATAGACATTTTCAATCTCTTGAACAAACATAGCTAACCGTTCTAACCCATAGGTTAGTTCCAGAGGCACAGGACTGCATTCAATTCCTCCAACTTGTTGAAAGTATGTAAATTGAGATATCTCCATTCCATCACACCAAACCTCCCAGCCAAGACCCCATGCACCAAGTGTAGGCGATTCCCAATCATCCTCCACAAATCGAATATCGTGTTTGTGAATATCCAAGCCAATTGCTTTTAATGAACCAAGATAAAGTTCTTGCGAGTTTGGAGGAGAGGGTTTGATAATTGTTTGGAACTGATAATAATGTTGAAGTCTATTTGGGTTTTCTCCATATCGGCCGTCTGTAGGACGTCTTGAAGGCTGAACATATGCTGCCTTCCAATTAAAATCTGGTCCGAGTGAGCGAAGCGTCGTGGCAGGATGAAACGTTCCAGCGCCCACCTCTAAATCATACGGCTGAAGGATTACACATCCTTGTTTTGCCCAATATGTTTGTAAATTCAAAATAATGGATTGAAAATCTTTTTGCATTGACCGGCGGTGTTTTTATATGTTTGACGGAAAACTACATCAAATCACTATGCTAAATCAACCATTTGATTAATCAGCAATTCCACAATCTGTCCGCTCACAGCCCTCCACCGCTGCAAAGGTAGCGCATGTGGCGCAATAAATTGCTGCTATAGGTTCAGATTCAGCATCTGACTTACTACTTTCTTTGTTAGAATAATCGTTATCTCTATCTTTAAGTGCTTGCCTTTTCTCTATTACACGGAATAAATTCCACACAGCGAGTAGTATAATGAAAAGCCAAAATAGTTTAGAAATTGTGAACATTATTTAACCTTCCCTATAACCCAAATCGCGCCCAAAGATGTCTGTGTTCTAAGTGTTCAATAAGCTCATAGGAAATTGCGGCCCCCAATTTACTTGAACTGCCTGCAACTGAAAATAATCCTTTCTTTTGAGTTATTTGTTTTATCTTTACATTATCACCGAACTTCTCCATTAATATATCTTGCATGGCACCGATTCCGTCTATCAAGCCTAATTTCTTAGCTTTTTTACCAGTCCAAAATAACCCTGTGAATAATGGTTCCTCTTCGTTCAATTTCTTGCCTCTTCTTGATTTCACATGTGCGATAAAATGTTCGTGAATATCGTTCTGTAAGCCTCTTAATCGCGCCACATCTGTTGGACTTTCCTTCTTAAACGGGTCTAATACGCTTTTAGATTCACCGCTTGTATAAACGCGTCTTTCAATTCCAAGCTTTGAAATTGCTTCAGTAAAACCAAAACCAGCTGATATAACACCAATAGAACCAATAATTGAGGACTCATCTGCATAAATTTCATCTGCACAAGAAGCAAGCCAATACCCACCAGAGGCAGCAACATCCTCACAAAAAGCAATTATGGGCATCTTATTTTTATCTGCCAACTGGCGTATACGTTTTCCAATCAGTGCTGATTGCACAGGTGAGCCACCAGGAGAATTTATACATAAGATAACTGCGCTTTGTTTTTTATCTAAAAAGGCTTTTTTGATAACTGGCTCCAAGGAAACATAATTTAAATTTTTCCGCAGCGGACTTCCGCCAGAGGCAATTACTCCAGATAGCCGTAAAACACTCACCCTAGGAGCATCAGTTCTCCAAAACATAAGTTTTGATAACAAAGACATTTTTCCTCCTTTTGCGATGAAATATTTTTTTAAACTAGGCTGAATATAAAAAAGTGTATTATCGCTCTATACCCTGACCTTTCATAGCAAGGGTAGCATTTGAAGTCAAAGAGCCATCTAAATTATGCAAAGTTATTCCAGGAAGAATTGTACAACCTGTTTTACTTTCCTTTTTAGCAGTTACTATGATCCTATTAGCAGGAGTTCCTTGAACGGGCCAAATTGGAAATAATGTAATTTCTCCCATTTTATTATTATGGAAAATAGAAACAGCTTCATCTGTCCTATCAGCACGAATCATAAAGCTAACATATCCTTTTGGCTTGCACGCCCAGATAGCTTTTTCCAACCAATCCAGCAAGGTTAGACCATCCCCCATATGAGCAAGGTTTCTATGTGAATTACGAGACCTTGTTCCAGTCATTTTATGAAACGGAGGGTTTGCCACAACATGGTCAAATTTAGAAATAAAGCTTGAGGGCAAATGTTCAATAGAACTTTGTTCTACAACTACCTGGTTAGATAAATCATTTCTGATTACATTTTCTCGTAGCAACTTTGCTATTTCAGGCTCTTTTTCAACTGCATTAATCTTGCATTTGGGATAACGCCAAGCAATCCCCAGAGATACAGCTCCCACTCCCGCACCAAGATCCAATAAATCTCCTTTATCAGCGCGTATATAGGATGCTAACAAAACAGCATCACTACCAAAGCGATAGCCAGTTTTCATTTGTTTTAATTCAACTTGCTTTCCAAATATATAGTCTAATGAAAAAAGTTCTTCATTATCATTTGAACTTTCAGTTTTCATTTTCAAAATTTCCCATATTTTTTTGAAGTTCTAGGCCGAATATCATATCTTCTAATCATTATAAAATTCCTGAGCATCTTGCAAAATAGTCTTAGCAGCAAGCAAAAAACTCTCTTCAACCATAATCCGGCGGGGAAAGGCACCTATTCCAGCTTCCAACATTGAGATATGCTGATCAAATACAAAAAACGGAATATTGGCATCATCAAGCAATGCCTGAACATATGTCAATCTTACCACATTCGTTGTTTTGATTAATTCTACCATTAAATGATCTTAGCAAAGAAAACTTTTGGGTAAATAAATTAATAACCAAAACTTAGTTTAAAATAACCACTTGCCCAATTGAGGACAAATCTCTAGATCTGCAGATAGTAAATGACTATAAGTCAGGGGCAGGTAAATGGCAGACGAGCCTTCGATAAATCCACTCATTGAATTCACACAGCATGCAATGTCTGAGGTGAATAATATTATTTTGGAGAGATTGCAATCAGATGTCCCCCTTATTCCAGAGTTAGCTGGTCATCTTATTGCAGCAGGAGGCAAAAGATTAAGACCCATGCTTTGTATTGCCTCATCTATGGTAAGTTCACAAAATTTAAAAAAAGCCCCAGAGGCTGCGTTATATCTCTCAGCATCCGTTGAATTTATTCATAACGCCACGTTGTTGCATGATGATGTGATCGACGCTTCAAATCAAAGACGGGGAAAACAAACTGCGAATGCCTTATGGGGGAATGAAGCTAGTGTTTTGGTGGGAGATTTTCTATTTGCACGTGCCTTCGAACTTATGGTTGAAACAAATGATATTTGGGTACTTGAAAAACTATCACTAGCGGCAGCTCAGATAACAGAGGGTGAAGTCAAACAAATGTCAATGCAAGGGCAACCCGATAGTCAAAAATCAGATTATTTTTCTGTAATCAAAGGAAAAACTGGAGTATTATTTGCAGCTGCCGCACAAACCGGTTCAAAAGTAGGCAAAGGAGATAATGATTTATGCGAAGCATTTTATAATTATGGCCTAGCGCTGGGTAATGCCTTCCAGATAATGGATGACGCGCTAGATTATGGTGCTGCAAATGGGCAAATTGGGAAAGATCTTGGAGATGATTTTTCAGAAATGAAAGTCACACTTCCAATCATCCTAGCTTGGCACGATAGTACTGTTGAAGAACAAAAATTTTGGGAGCGTACGTTTCGTGCAGGAAAACAAAAAGAGGGTGATTTTAAAAAGGCAAAAGAAATCATAGCCAAATATAGTTGTATTGAGCGCTCTCTTGATTATGCAAAAGTTGAAGTTGAAAAAGCAATAAATTCTATCTCTGTTATTCCAAACTCAAGTTTGAAAGATGCTCTTGTTGAGGCTGCAAAATTTGCCTGTCTACGAGAC
>CABYPW010000033.1 GCA_902520885.1 uncultured SAR116 cluster alpha proteobacterium | reverse complement strand
AAGTTAGTGATGGTCAAATTCGTGCTAAGGGAACCAATCAATCTTTAACTTACTGGGAATTGATGTCTGAAGTAAATTTAGAAATAGATGTTGACGAAGATGTGCAAACTAAAAATCCATCGGATTATTCAATACAGAACAAAAAACATATTGCTAAAGGTATGGCTGAAATCATGACTGGAAAGTATCAATTCCTTCAAGATTTAAAGTTTGAAAATATGTTGCATGCAAGAATCGTAAGGCCACCACATTATCATTGTGAATTAGAAAAATTAGACCCAGATGTTATAATTCGTCTTGAGAAAGAAAACGTTTTTGTCATTAGGGATGGTAGTTTTTTAGCCGTCGCCACAAAACAGGAATATAAGGCGGTTAAGGCTGCAAGGCGTATTGCATTGGCTGCCAAATGGAAGGTTAAAAAACAATTATCAGAAGAAAATATATACTCTCAATTAACTGCGAATAGGAAAGATAGGTTTTTTGTAGAAAAGGGTTGTGTGCCTTCTTTATCTCGAGAAATACCAGAGCTTATGGGTATGAATGAGGATGAACATATCACCGTAACCGCAGTTTATCAAAAACCTTATCATATGCATGCATCAATTGGACCATCGGCTGGTTGCGCTTATTTTGATGGCCAATCGTTGCAGGTTTGGACCCACAATCAAGGTGTTTATCCTCTTAGAGCTGCAATTACTGAGGCATTTGAAATGAGTATAGAAAATGTTTCTGTTCAATTCATTCCTGGTGCGGGTG
The DNA here is from genome assembly GCA_902520885.1 of uncultured SAR116 cluster alpha proteobacterium. Taxonomy (GTDB): domain Bacteria; phylum Pseudomonadota; class Alphaproteobacteria; order Puniceispirillales; family Puniceispirillaceae; genus UBA5951. The sequence continues at coordinate 3,593 of CABYPW010000033.1, read as the reverse complement.
TATATGGTCATAATGGTGCAGACGATGCCGCATTTGATGCGGCCATAATTGCAAGGCATATCCCTAAATATTCTATTTTACTTAAGTGGACAAGGGATGATGAGAATAGCTGGGAGCCTTACGGCTCTGCTATGCATTGTGAAATACAAGCAAGCATAAATAAGAAAGGAAAAATTAGCTCGTGGTCGCATGAGACTTATGCGGATACTTTTCTAACGCGCCCTATAACTGGAAAAAAGCCAGCAACACGAATGCTCTCCTCTCATTATTTAGAAAATGCTTTACCCTGGCCTGTTGCTGAGCCGATGATGGTACCACATGGCGGCATACATCGTAATATGGAAATGTTATATGAAATGCCCGAACCACGACTGGTTAAAAATAGAGTTTATGACTTGCCCTTGCGCACATCAGCACTCCGGACCTTAGGAGCATATGGGAATGTTTTTGCAAATGAGTCGATGATAAACGAACTCGCTGAACGAGCAAATATCGACCCATTCACCTTCAGATTGAATCATCTAAAGGATGAGAGAGCCATAAATGTTCTGAAAAAATTACAACAAGTGATGGAAAAAGACACCCCAGAAGAAGAACAAATGGGTAAAGGCATTGGTTTTGCTCGATACAAAAATTCTGCAGCTTATTGTGCTATCGGTGTATCGCTAACAGTAACTGAGGCCGCTGACGTTTTATTACATCATGCTTATATTGTATGTGATGCTGGCGAAATTGTTGACCTAGAGGGGGTGCGTGCGCAGCTCGAAGGTGGTTTCATTCAGGCTGCAAGTTGGACTTTATATGAGCAAGTTTTATATGAGCGCGATGGCATTGTGAGTAGAGATTGGGATAGCTATCCAATTATTACCTTTGATAATATTCCAAAAATGCATACTTATTTGATCGAAAATCCAGGTAAACCATATCTTGGGGCGGGCGAGGGTGCAGCAGGGCCTACGGCAGCAGCGATAAGTAATGCGCTAAAAGATGCAACGGGACTTTCATTAAGAAAAATGCCATTTAATCCAGATGCTATAATGGAAGCTGCGTTGGAAGGATAATTAAGAGTAAAGATATAAATAAAAATGAGGAGAGTAACATGTCACAAGTAGAATTCCCGGTACTAGATTTAGAGCCATTTTTCAATGGTAAAGAGAACGCTGATGTAATGCTTGCTAATCAGTTAAAAGAGGTATGTGAGACAATTGGTTTTTTCTTTTTGAAAAACCATCAAATTTCACAATCTATAATAGATGATATGTTTGCTAAAACTAGAGCGTTCCATGATTTATCAATGGATGAAAAACTTGCAATTTCAATAAACAAAAATCAGCGTGGTTACATAAAGCCTGGAGCTACTTTGGTCTCGCATTCAACATATAATAAGAATACCAAATATGACAGCAATGAAACACTTGTATTTGCGACAGATTATGCATCAGATGATGAATTTGTAAAAGCTGGGAAACGTTTTTATGGAGAAAATCAATGGCCTACAAATATGCCAGAACTAAAGCCAGCTGTGCAAGAATTTATGTCTGAGATAGAACAACTAGGAAAAAAATTATTGCCAATTTGGGCTCTTGCTCTTGGGCTAAAACCAGATTTTTTTGAGCCATATTTTCATAAACCACATAATTACTTGCGTCTTGCACATTATCCGCCAGTACCTGAACTCGGTGAGAATGAGTTTGGACTTGGGCCCCATGCTGATACAGGATTTATGACCTTTCTCCCGCAAGCTGATGTGGAGGGTTTAGAAGTTTTACTTACAGATGGTAGTTGGATTAGACCTCCAAGAATGGATGATGCTATCCTTGTAAATACAGGACAATTCTTGGAGCGCTGGACAAACGAAAAATTTAGAGCTAGCCCTCATAGAGTTATACCTCCTAAAAATAGACATCGTTTCTCAATCGCTGCGTTTATAAATCCCTCATTTGAGCCAGTTTGCCACCCCATCGAAACATGTGTATCTGATGCAAATCCTGCAAAATATCCGTCTCAATCCTATTGGGATTTTTACAATTGGTATATGGTTAACACTTATCCTCACTATGAGGAATTCGATGCACCAAAGGAAGCTAGTTCTAATTAATTTTATTGTGAGGTAAATAGCTCTCTGAAATGGATTACCTTTTCCCACTCAGAGGCTAAGTAGGGCTGAGATGTAATAAAACTTTCAGGTGGCTGGCTTGGCCTCAATTTTTGGCTTTTTATCAGTTTAGTCTCTTTTTTGTGTATTAAACTCATTGCAAGCTTTGAATTTGTCAGCTCTTTTTCATCGCTCTCAGTTATAATGGGATAGCTTGTGGGACCGATGCTGACTTTTTCTGGCTTTATTAAACTTTCTGAGATTTTAATGCTTGAGGAGGCGGTCGTTGGTTCTACAAGTGGTTGTGGCTGCCCCTTCCAAACAGCATTTACTTTTTGTAGATAAGGTATATTTTTTTTTGTGTCAGCTGAATGATAATATTTAATTGCTAATTCCCAGTCACCATGGGTCTGATATAATTCCTCGAGAAAAACTGCTGCGTAGGCGATATTTGTATAAGGGTCAAGCATTGACTCTGGTGAACTGAAAGCGTGTGAATGCCATTTTACGCTTATTTGCATGCATCCTATATCTATACGAGTATTATCGAATTCCTTCTGCTCAATGATATAGTCAACAGCAGATTTTCGAGTATCAAAAAAAAGACCTTTTCCATTATCATTTATAGTCCAAGGCCATGCTCTGTAAACACCAGTATCCGTCTTTCGACCCGACTCAACCCGTGCAATAGATGTAAGAATTCCGCTTGGTAGATTAAAAGCATTCTCTGCCTCTACTGCTACCGTTTCACACACATTGAGATCAGAAAAATGCGTGCTTGCATGTAATTTTGAACATAAAAGGAATAAAAACAAAAGTAGGAGGTTGAATGTACCAAGCAATTTATTTAAATATTTTTTTTTCAATACGGCCTCTCAATTTTAGAAATATAGGATAATTTTTCCTCTTATTTTCTAAGCAAGCAATATGCCAAACATGTTTTCAAATTTTTTAGTTATAAAGAATATTGGTAATGATTTTTGATTATTTAGTGCTAAATGTCTCATTCATTGATTTGAAAACATTCATCATGCGCTCTGGAACATTACAGTATGATTTAAGAGTTACATATGGGGCAACAGGTTCTAGATCACCGTCATAGCGCACATCCTTAAAAGCAGGGTTTGTCACTAAACGAATCCTTTGGTCAGACCTTGCCGTTATTTGGGCGATTCCACCCTTGAAAACACTTGTAGCCCCAGTTTCATATACCTCCACTGCGAAAGTACTCTCATGAAATTCACAACCATTATCTAATTTTGCTGTAACAAAAACCATTTTTGGAGGTTCTGGTTTTAGGACTAACTCCCAAAGGAAAAACACCGAAACGCTGGCTAAACATAAAGAAAAAACTGTGATACTGGCTTTTTTCATTTTTTGTGACTGATTTTTTGTTTCTTAAAATTAACCTTTTTGAAGTTTTGAAATACTACCACTGACCTCTGCGCCAACATCGATCGCAAGTTCGTCAGTGAGAATAGAACCCTCAAACCTTGCT
>CABYPW010000032.1 GCA_902520885.1 uncultured SAR116 cluster alpha proteobacterium | reverse complement strand
TGATGTTGGGTCTTATAATGAACTTTTTTTCAATATTACCATACCTTACTTACTTTATTGTTATTTTTATTTTTGGTTTTGGTATCAATACTGAAGTTAATGCTCACGATGCAAAAAAAGTGCCCTGCACGGTAGACATAATATATGGTGACGATGATGTTGGAGTGGCTTCTTATTTTGTTTTAAAATTACAGTACAAAAATCAGACTGGTAGGAAGATATCTGGAGTATCTGTCTTTATAAAAGATAAAGATGGAAATCTCATTGGTAATTCTGATGCCAGTTGTAAAGTAAATTCAGACGGCATAAATGCGGGTAGCACTGGACAATGTGAGAAAGTACTCCAAAAAATTTCGGGGAAAATGATGCAAACTATCGGCTATGATGTATGGATTAAACTTTTAGAGGAACAAAAAAAAGAACTTCAGAAAGCAAATAGCTGCGATGTCATCGGGTCAAGTTTTTACAAATGATCATTTGAGTCGATCAATTCTTTCCTATTTGCTTTTTTAAAACATATAAAATTTTTGAAACTCCCGATTGCTTCAAATTACATAGATGATTGACAGCTCATAACGCAGATAATAAGGCTATTAAGTAAGGGGGGCGCAATATGGATTTTAACATAAGCGATAGTCAGATTAAATGGCGATCAGTTGCACGAGAGTTTGCAACTAAAATTATAACTCCAGAAGCGATAGAAAGAGATAGAATTCAACTTGCTGAAGACAGAATACCTTGGGATTGGATAAAACTTGCAGATGAGGCTGGAATAAGAACACTTGGAGTCCCAAAAAAATTTGGTGGTGCGGAAGAGTCCATTCTCACTATGTGTATCGTTGGAGAAGAATTAGCTGCAGGTGATTTAGGATTTGCTGTTATAATGGATCAATGCTGGAAAATGGCACATCTATTTAAAGACGCCATGACACCTGAACAACAGCAAAAATTTATACCTCCATTTGTAGCAGATAACCAGGCAACAACAGCTATTGGCATTACAGAGCCAGAAATCGGCTCTGACCATCAAGGATATTATGATGGCGCTGATATTGGAATGAAAACGACAGCGGTGCGTGATGGCGATTGCTATATTCTTAATGGTACTAAACGCTATATCTCAAATGGGTGTATGGCAAAACTATATTTTATCACTGCCAGACTAGATACCAACAAACCATTAAGTGAGTCTGGAGCAGTTTTCATTGTTCCGAGTAACACACCGGGCTTTAGGCCAGATTTTTTCCATGAAAAAAGTAGTCAACGCCTTGCTACCAATGGTTGTTTTCATCTGGAGAACTGCAGAATACCCGCAGAAAATATTATGCTTGGAGAAGGCAAATTAATTGCACTTAGAAGCCAGTATATGCCTGGAAGCAAAGCTGAGGCTGCAGCTACTGTTTTAGGAGTAGGAAGAGCCGCTTTTGACTATGCAATGAGCTATGCAAAAAGTCGAAGACAAGGAGGAAGATATATTATTGAGCACCAAGCAATCTCGCTAATGCTCGCGAGAATGGCAATGCTATTAGATGGCGCGAGACTGCAGATTTATAAGGCTGCATGGCTCGCAGATAATGGAAATAAGGATGCTAGAGTGCAAGGTTTAATGGCCAAAGTTCAGGCCTCTGAGGTCGCTTTTGAAGTTTGCAAACTTGCAACAGAAATCCTAGGTGGTACTAACCAAATTTGCTCGTTGCGGGTCACAAAAGCTCTGTCAGGATTAAACAAAGCAGCTCTTTATGGCTTTTAACCTTTCTGATAATAGAGAGTTTTATGGAAGGCAATAATAGTGACAAATTAATTTTAGAGCCTGTTCTGGTAACCCTAGAAAGACAGGGATTAATGGAGTCTGTGCATCGCGGCTCTGCAATAATTTTCCATTCAACTGATGGAATTCTGGCAGCCTGGGGGCATCCAGAAAAAATCATTTTTCCGCGCTCTGCGATGAAGCCGCTTCAAGTATTCACAGCACTCTCATCTGGACTTTTACTCTCTAATGAACAGGTTGCCCTTGGCTCAGCTTCCCATTACGGAGAAGAAAAACACGTATTAATAGCACAAAAATGGTTGTCACAACTCAGCCTTTCAGCGGAAACCAACCTAGCCTGTGGGCACGCTCTTCCAAAAAAAAATGAGGATCTCATTTCTATCCTTCAAGAACCTAGGGATAAATCACTAAATAAAAGCACTCTTGCAAAACGTATTTATCATGGTTGTTCTGGAAAACATTGCTGTCAACTTGCATTTTGTATCCACAATGGATGGGATATAGATGGATATTTTGATGAACATCATCCAGCACAACAAGCTTTATTTCACCACCTAGAGGAGTTATCAGAATGGCCACTTCAAAAAATTGGGATAGACGGTTGTAACCTGCCCGCACCTGCAATGCGATTAATTGATTTTGCTAGAGCATTAGCAAAACTTGCTGACCCAAAAAAATTAAGCCTTACCCAAAAAAAAGCGGCACTACAAATTTTTGAGAGCACTACCAGTTTCCCTTTTTTAACCGGTGGAGAGTCTGCTCCAAATAGCATAATGACAGCCAAATCTAATAAAACCTTTTTCGCCAAGAATGGATCTGAGGGAGTGTATGGATGCATACTTCCAGAAGTAAATTGCTCAATTGTCCTTAAAATAGCTGATGGAACAATGAAAGCAGCTGATACGGCCATTGCAGGAATTCTAAACACTTATGCTAAAAATTTAAAAATAAATGCCTCTGGTACTAATTTTTATTCCCATCAAATATTAAAAAATACCGTCGGAAAAGAAATTGGAAAATGTTATTGGATGGGAGAAAAATTTAATCTTTAACTTGGTATTAATTGCAGGATTATACTAGCGTCTAAGAAAAAGTATTAATTGATGACTCTGGAGGATAAATGTTAGCTCTATATCACTTCGCGCAATCTACGTGCAGCATCAAAGTGCGACTATTACTGGCAGAAAAAGAACTCATGTGGCAAGATAACATGCTTGTTTCATCAGAGCATAATCACCTCACTGACTGGTATTTAAAACTTAATCCGAATGGAGTTGTTCCAACGTTACTCGATGACAACTCACCTGTTTTTGAATCTACATCTATTCTTGAATATCTCGAAGATAAATATACCGAAACTAGCTTTAGACCTTTTGACCACTATATGAGAAGCCAAATGCGTGCTTTTCTAGTGTTTGTTGATGTTTGGCCTACACCTGCAGTGCGGGCACCCTCATTTCAATTTGGAGGTTTGTTAAGAAAATTTTCTGCCATGTCCGACCAAGAATTTTCTGAACTAATAAAAAAAAGACCCCTAAAGGCTGAATTTTATCAATCATTTAATAAAAATACTGGTTTTACACAGGACCAAATTTTTGACTCGTTAGCAGTAATATCAAGAACTACAAAACGCATGGAGGAAATGTTGGATAAATTTGGTGGTCCATGGTTACTTGGAGCTGATTATTCTCTCGCGGACATAGCCGTACTGCCATTGATTGATAGAATGGAAGATTTAGGTTTGGATGGATTATGGGTAGAAGCTTACCCATCTGTTTCAAAATGGCTGAGTAATGCGCAACAACGAACAGCAACTAACAAAAGCTATTTTAACGGCAGCAGACTATCGGAACAATTTCCTGATTTTGTTAAAGGTCCTGGGTCTCTGTCTCACTGGACTGATAAATTTTTTGAGGCCCGCGGCAATAAAGATTAAAATTAAAAATCATTTGAGAAAATTAATTTTAAAAACGGTGATTTTAATATAAGTATTGGAAGACAAACCCTATTATCGATATATCGAATATTGTTTGTTTATAGTTTCATTGCACCTTCTACTACATAAAATATTACCATCGCGATGCTGATAACGACAAGTATGAACAATCCAATCAACAAATAACTAGCTATGACTTTAACAATTTTCTTGAACAAAACTAACACAATCTCAAATTTACAATAAAATACCAGGTAACAATATTATTGCATTTATAGCAATGAATTTAAATATAGCCATCCAAATCCACCTGTTAAAATCGGCAAAATTAAAATCCAAAACATTAATTGCCTCGTATACGAAATAAAAGAGGTTCTTATGCAAAATTTTATTGTAATATTAGCGTTTCTACTGGCCCTTAAAATCTTTAAGAACTATGCCCGTCGAACTAAATTGGAGTGTTAATAAAAAGTTTTTTTATGAAAACAACTTTTTTATACCGACTTATGTCTCCAAAACTAAAGCAAAAGCAACTTTGAACATTAGTTTAGACGTTTATGTTGAAAATAAACCAAATTAACCTTTAACATAATAATTTATTTTAAAAGAGCTAACCCTTTATTTATTTACCAAAAATAAAAAAAGATT
>CABYPW010000031.1 GCA_902520885.1 uncultured SAR116 cluster alpha proteobacterium | reverse complement strand
AGATATCGACCGTTTTGCTCCAGCAGCTCGTTATGCGTGCCGGTTTCTACCACTGTACCCTTTTCCAATACTAGAATCCTGTCAGCCTTCTGTACGGTAGATAGGCGGTGGGCAATCGTGATCACTGTTCTACCTTGCCCGGCGCGTTCAAGCGCTTCCTGAATTTCATGCTCCGTTTCGCTGTCAAGTGCGCTGGTGGCCTCATCCAGCAGCAGGATCGGTGGATCCTTCAACAGGGTCCTTGCTATTCCAACCCGCTGCTTTTCGCCGCCAGACAGTTTCAGTCCACGCTCGCCGACACGTGTCTCATATCTATCGGGCAACAACATAATAAAATCATGGATCTGTGCATTCTTTGCGGCCTCGATTACCTCGTTGCGGGTGGCAGATTCACGCCCATAGGCGATATTGTAATATATGGTGTCATTGAATAGCACTGTGTCCTGTGGAACAACACCAATAAAACGATGAAGGCTGTCCTGAGTAACATCCCGCACATCCTGCCCGTCAATAAAAACCGCACCCCCGTTAACGTCATAAAATCGAAACAGAAGCCGGCCTATTGTCGACTTGCCAGAACCTGATGGGCCTACGATGGCGATGGTCTGGCCGGCTGGAATGTCAATACTGAGATTCTTGAGGATAGGCCGCTTCCGATCATATGAAAAGCTGACCTCTTCAAACTTCACACTGCCCCGAGCAATTTGAAGTTGCGATGCCTTCAGTCTATCCTGAACATCCGGCGGCTCATCCAACAGGTCAAACATCTGCCGCATATCTACCAACGCCTGCCTAATTTCCCGATACACCGTACCAAGGAAGTTCAACGGCATGGTAATTTGGATCATATAGGCATTCACGAGAACAAAATCGCCGATCGATAGTTCGCCTGCCTGAACACCAACGGCGGCAAGCAACATCACGACTACGAGCCCCACCGTGATCAGGACAGCCTGACCAAAATTCAGAAAAGTAAGCGTGTAGCTTGTTTTGAGAGCCGCCGCCTCGTATCCGGCCATAGCCTCGTCATAGCGAGCTGCCTCACGACTCGCCGCACCGAAATACTTCACTGTTTCAAAATTCAGCAGACTGTCGATTGCCTTTTGATTAGCGTCCGTATCCTGCTCGTTCATTTTGCGGCGTAGCTTTACGCGCCACTCCGTGATTGCAAAGGTGAACCAGACATAAACAGAGATTGTAGTAAGTATAATGCCTATGTATCTCCAATCCTGGAGTTTCCAGAAGATGGCAGCGCCAATTAGAACCAGTTCAAGAACTAGAGGTCCAATCGAAAATACCAGATAACGAAGCAGGAATTCTACGCCTTTTACTCCACGCTCAATGATTCGGCTAAGGCCGCCAGTCTTACGGGTGATGTGGAAGCTCATTGACAGCCGGTGTATGTGTTGGAAGGTCTCTAGTGCTAGGCGGCGCAGGGCGCGTTGAGCTACCTTGGCGAAAAGGGCGTCGCGAGCTTGCTGAAAGCCGTTTGTAGCTATGCGCGCCATACCATAGGCAATTGTGAGACCAATGGCACCGAGCGCAAACTCTGGCAATCTACTACCTGCCAGATCGTCGACAGCCCATGCCTGAAGAATAGGCGAGAGGATCGCGAAACATTTCGCTGCAACCAGCGCTAGCAAGGCTAGAACCACTCGAGTCCGAAGTTTATAATTGTTCGAAGGCCAAATAAACGGCAGAACGCGTTTGATTGTGCGCCACGCGGCCCTGCCTTCGGTTTGCAAAGATGGATGCCTGGGGTTAAAGGACACTAATGTTGAACCACCGTTTGATAATCAGAATTAATCTGCTACTTTACCTGTTAATTGGTGACTGCTGCTTGGGAATTCAAGAAGCGCTTGAAGGCGCCGGGCGGGATCGATAAGTACTGTGAGCTAAAACATAGTTAGGGTTTACTTTTGAATGTCTAAATTAATCTTAATACGTCATGCTAAATCTGATTGGAGTGGCAATGTTAATGACCTTCAAAGGGGTTTGAACAAAAGAGGTTATAATTCGTGTAGAGTTATTTCTAAGGAACTAAAAGAAAGAATAGATAAACCAGATTTGTTTTTAATTTCACCTGCATTAAGAGCAAAACTAACTTACGAAAATATCTTTTTAAATTGGGATGATAAAGATAATAATGTATTCGTTGAAGAAGATTTATATCACGCATCAATAGAACAGATTAGAAAAAAATTAACTTCCAGAGTGCTTGGATTTAGCACTGTGGTGATAATAGGTCATAATCCCATTTTAAATTTATTAATGCATCAATTAACAACCCATGGTCATAATAAGTTACCGACTAATTTAGTTACTTGTGGTGTTGTTATGATAAACTATTCTGAAAATAATTTTAAAGCACCCGTTTTTGCAAACGGAGAGGTTTCTGATTATTTCTTTCCTAGAATGTATATGTAAAATTTGAAACCGTAATTTGGTTGATCCAAATTGTAGGGTCTTTTTATCTTAAAGTTACTTTCGATTTTTCATTTCTCAACAAAACCATATATCACTAACTTTGCCAATCCATCAACCCTGCGGGGTCCGTGGTCACAGGTCCACGGTACATGGTCCCCGGTCCTTTTAAAAAAAACTAAAGCTAAGAGACAAATGGATCATTTCTTCTTGCAGAGTTGTAAAGGCGTTTAGCCAAGACATTAGAATTTTAAATTATTTATTTTCTTTACTAAATAATTAATCCTCTGCCACACGCCATTTAATCATAAACAGTTAGCTAAAATTGCTTAAAAAATTGCATGTAAATGAGATTTTGCTAAATAATTTTATTGTCATACATTTGTTACAAAAAAAAGTTAACTCTTCCAAAGAAAATAAGAAGAGGAATTGAATCAATGAATAAAAATTTTAAACCAATTAAGCGAGCGCAAACTTTAAAAAAAATAATATTATTTACAAGTTTGTGGGTTTTTACTTCTACTGCGTATGCAACTGAGTTGAAAATACTTCACATCAACGACCACCATTCTCATTTGAAACCTGACAGTCGAATGAGCTTAACTCTAGATGGTGTTTCAACCCGTGTTCGCTCGGGTGGAATGGCAGCAGTGGTAGCAAAATTTAAAGAATTAAGTAACAAAAGTAATAACTTACTAAAACTGCACGCAGGAGATGCAATTTCAGGTTCCTTATTCTACACCTTGTTTAAGGGTGAAGCTGATGCAGCACTAATGAATGAAATTTGCTTTGATGCATATGCGCCAGGTAACCATGATTTTAATGAGGGTGACGCTGGTTTGGCAAAGTTTATTGATTATCTGGCATCAGGAGAATGTAATACTTCGATATTGGCAGCTAATATTAAACCAAAAATTGGGATTTCAGCTCTAGCTCAACAGAGCGAGACTGATTATTTAGAGCCATACCTTATTACTGAAAAAGGAGGCACAAAATTTGGAATAATCGGCATCGATATAGTGCGCAAGACTGTCTTGTCGTCAAATCCTGATGAAACTACAGTTTTTCTAGATGAGGCTGAAACAGCTCAGAAAATGATTGATGAGCTCTCATCTCAGGGCATTAATCATATCATTTTACTAACTCACTATGGTTATGAAAACGAATTAGAGTTAGCCAAAACACTTAACGGTGTTGATATAATAATTGGGGGTGATTCACACACTTTGTTAGGGGAATTTCAAGATATAGGATTAAATGCTGAAGGACCTTATCCAACAATAGTTCGTGGTTCAAACGGAGATAATGTCTGCGTTGCAACTGCATGGCAATATAGTCAGATAGTAGGAGAATTAGACGTTAAATTTAATTCTATGGGGGAAGTAGAAGAATGTAGTGGCATACCCCATTTGATGCTAGCAGACTCTTTCAAAAGAAAAGATAGCAGTGGTGAACGTGTAGAAGTTGAAGGTTCCGAAAGACAAGCTATTTATGATTATATCAATAAAAATCCTCAGCTTTCTCTAGTTAAAGAAGATGCCGGCGCTAAATCAGTAATTAACAAGTACAATGCTGATGTGGATGTTCTGCTTTCTACAAAGATCGGAACAGTTAAAGAAAATCTATGCCTAGCTCGTATTCCAGGAGATGCAAGGTCAAAAATCTGTTCCCCTGCAGAGTCACAAATGCATGGGTCCGATATTTCCACGGTTGTCGCTCACGCTTTTAGAAAAATGGCAAAAACAAGTGATATAGCAATACAAAATGGAGGAGGCGTTCGCACTGACATTAGTGCAGGAGATTTGACAATGGGAGACGCATATAAGTTGTTACCCTTCGCAAATACACTTGTGGAGATGGATATGACCGGTGAAGAGATCAAACAAGTGCTAGAAGAAGCAATAGAATATGCTTTGCAACCTGATGGTTCTGACGGGGCTTATCCATATGCGGCAGGCCTTAGATGGAATGTTGATTTAACTAAGTCCGCAGGGGATCGTCTTAGTAACCTTGAGTTTAAAGGACCATCGAACAATAGATGGTTAAAATTAGATTTGGAAAACTCTTATCGTCTTGTAACCAACAACTATATCGCTGCGGGACGAGACGGATATATTACCTTCAAAAGTGTAAAAAATGACGGGCGTTACTTAGACACCTACCTAGATTATGCGCAGTCATTTGTGGACTATGTTATTGATAGGGGTACGATTGAAAAGCTTCCAGTATCTGAATACTCCACTCAATTAATAACTAAATAAATATAATAATAAAGAGGATTTTTATCTCTTTTTTTACTAGTTAATTTTTCTCCCTAAACTAGGACTACATTTATGTGGTCCTTTTTTAGTATATTGTATTTAGGTATATTTATAATTTTGACCTTAAGAGATAAAAAAGATTTCATAAATCTGACATAAATTTTCGATATTTAAGAGAATTGCGGTAATTTATGAAGGTGAAATTATGAATATGTTCGCTCCAATTAAAATAATAGCAAATGTTTTGGGTATATCTCACGAAGAAACACAACTTTTAATGAACTCAAATAAAATTGTAACTATACATACCAAAGGTGAAATTTATCTCCAACCAGTGCAATTCGAGCATACTGTTTTTTCCGATGAAATCTTTTTAAATAATCAAATAGAGCTATTCTGACTACTTTTATTCTTGTTGGTAAGATGAGGGAAGACCAGTCCTTTTCTTCGCGCTCTTTTTTTTAGCCTTAATCTGTAGCGGTTTGGATGGAAATGATGAAGAAAGGTAGACAAAAAACGCTTTAAAATATCCTCTAGTTTCAGAAATTTAACACTAGCTTTAAATTCCACCCTTAAAAAACCCCATTCGATAAAGATTGCCAATCCATTAACCCAGGCCCTTCATAAGGTTCCAAAGTTGTATGGCAAAAAGCTCAAGTAACCCCGAA
>CABYPW010000030.1 GCA_902520885.1 uncultured SAR116 cluster alpha proteobacterium | reverse complement strand
TTGCCTCACGAGATGGTGTTTCTAAATGAGATTTTAACGTGAACCCTTTTGTTTCAACTTCTTCTTCTATCTGCAAGTAAGTCATTGATGGTTTTGCCCTTATAATTAGAGGCTCATTTATTATAGTCTGCCAGGAGATATTTTTTTTGCTTGCTAGCATGTGTTTAGAGGGAATGAGAGCAGTTAACTTTTGCTTTTTAATTAGCAGGCACTTAAATGGTTCGACTAGAGGTTTATTTAGTGTCATTATAGAAACGTCAATTTCATCTCGCTTCAATTTCTCGAGTAAATCTAAAGTGTTAGCCTCAATTAATTTTAACCGAATACCAGGTATATTTTTTAATAAGTTCCCGAGCAATTCCATGGCAACTGTTGGAGTAGAAAAACCTATTCTCAAATAACTTTGGTGAAGAAGCTCTACACCTGAAACATATTTTTTCAGCGTGCTAAATTCAACAACTATACGACGGGCACTTTTATAAACCTGCAACCCTAGTCCTGTGGGCACTGATCCCTGACGACGGTCGATGAGACGAAAGCCAAGTTGAGATTCTATATTTTGTAGGCGAATTGAAATGGCAGGTTGACTAATTCCCAGTCTTTCAGCAGCCTTGAAAAAATTTTCTTCCTCCACAATCGCTACGAAGGCTGACAGGTCCAAAAAACTAAAATCACTTTTTTGTCTATTTGTTAATTGTTGCTTCGATAAGGAAGATTTATTCATGATTCTTATTTTTATCTAAATTTTTTGTAAGTAAAATGATATTTTTCAGTTCTCGCCAAGCAGGTCTAACATATTCGAACCATTCTTATTCATGAAAATGTCATAAATTCATCTTACAAGTCCTAGTATTAAGTGAAAAAGTTTGTGCTAGGTACAAAAACGAAGACGAATAATTACCTTTCCATAAGAATATACATGTTTTTGAACGAAGTTGACTATAAAAAATTTAAAAAATGCTGCTTTTAAAATTCATTTCAATACGGCTCTTTAGAGCTGTTTTAACTATGTTTATAGTGTTAATTATAGCTTTTGTGACGCTTCGTCTCTCTGGTACACCGTTCGATATGATGTATCCCGAGGGGCTAACAGATGAACAATTAGATGCTTTGCAGGCCAAGCACGGTTTAGATAAGCCGTGGCTTCAACAATTCTGGCTATATATTTCTGAAATGTTTAGAGGAAATTTTGGAAGCTCTTTGTATACTTCTGAACCTGTTTGGAAAATGTACGCTGATAGGATGCCATATACTTTGACCTTGGGAGCTTTAGCTCTTTTTCTGGCTATACTGATCGGAATTCCAATGGGGGCTTTATCCGCACTATACCGCACCTCTTTTGGCGCGAGGTCGGGGATGGGATTGGCTTTCCTTGGGTATGCTGTTCCACATTTTGTAATTGGAATTAGTTTAATTCTTTTTTTTGGTTATTATTTGAGAATTCTCCCTACTACCGGCTTGTCAACTGCAAAGCACTACATCCTCCCTACTGTAACTCTGGCCATTCCTATTATTGCGGCAATTGCTCGATTTATGCGAGCGGCGATGCTGGATGGCATCGGTGAGAATCATGTAAGTACAGCAGTTTCGAAAGGCCTGTCTGATGGAGAGACCGCTCGTACACATATCTTTCGTAATGCTCTTATTCCTCTAACAACTGTTTTAGGGCTAGAGGTAGCAGGAATAATGAACGGTTCCATTTTTGTTGAAGCCGTTTTTGCTCTACCTGGTGTAGGGCGTATACTTGTGGATTCTGTGACTGGCAGAGATTATCCCGTGTTGCAATTTGGTTTAATCGCTTATGCACTAATCGTAGTCATACTAAATTTTATTATTGATATAGTTTACGTGATTTTGGACCCCCGTATTAGGTTAGAGACGTAGATGCAAAAAAAAGAACATAACCATAAAAAAATCAATATTCTTGACCCCTTGGTTTTATCTAGCCTTGGACTTTTTTTGATCATCTTTTTAGGTATATTTTCACCACTGATTGCACCTCACGATCCTAATTTCACAAACCTTCCGTTACGAAATTTACCCCCTATTTGGATGGAGGGTGGCAGGTGGGATTTCGTTTTAGGCACAGACAACATTGGGAGAGACCTTTTAAGTCGTTGCTTGTATGGAATAAGAACCAGTTTTGGTATAGCAACATTTGGGTTGATATTTAGTGCAATTCTGGGCATTGGTTTAGGTCTATGCTCCGGCTTGGGACCTCTTTGGGTAGATCGTCTTATAATGACTATTACCGACGTTTTTATTACGCTACCAAACATTTTGTTACTTCTCTGCGGTATAACTTTATTTGGAACGGAAATTTGGGTATTGATTGTTTTGATAGGACTAGTGCGTTGGGAAGCTTATGCTCGTCTAGTCCGGGGACAAGTTCTATCGTTAAGATCTATGGGATATGTAGAGTCTTGCAAAGCTCTTGGAGGAAGCCCTTTTAGAATAGCGTTGTTACATATTTTACCAAATCTTACTTCTCCGTTGGTAGTAATACTTACTTTATCCTTCCCAGGAGTTCTTTTGATGGAGGCAGGCCTGAGTTTTTTGGGGGTCGGGGTTCAACCGCCAACCTCTTCCTTGGGGAGAATGATCGGTGACGGTAGAGATTATTTGATAAACGCATGGTGGATATGCGGTATACCTTCAATAGTCATAATTTCTATAACATTGCTATTTCAAGTAATAGGCGACACCCTTAGAGATCGTGTGGATGTTTTTTCAGATGACTGATGCGATCCTTTCTGCCAAGGACATTAATGTTCATTTCAAATCAAAAAACGGTTTGTTTCACGCGGTGCGGGGTGTTGATTTAGAAATATTTCCCGGAGAGACGGTTGCTATTGTTGGCGAGAGTGGGGCAGGCAAATCAGCATTTGCGAGAGCAATTGTTCATTTAAACCAACCTCCGTTCACTCCTAAATATACGTATGTTACCGGAAAACTGACGTTGAATTCACCTTTTCAGACAGACTTAATAAATGCTTCACCAAACATTCTTCGCAAAGTTCGCGCTGAGGCGATCGGGATGATTTTTCAAGATGGCTTGTCCGCACTTAATCCGGTTTTAAGCATCGGTGTTCAATTACTAGAGGCGTTGCATAAATCAAATCGCAGTTTAAATGACAATCCTAAGGATGAAATTATTGAGATTATCAATACTATGGGTTTCCCCGAACCAAACAGAATAATCAATGCTTTTCCTCATCAATTATCAGGTGGCCAATGCCAGCGGATTAGTATTGCAATTGCGACATTACGTTTTCCTGTTGCGATAATTGCAGATGAGCCTACAACTGCACTTGATGTAACAATTCAAGCTCAAATTCTCAAATTATTAAGAGACCTATGCAAAAAGCGAAGCATGTCAATGATATTCATTTCGCACGATATTGGGGTAGTTGCGGAAATTGCAGATAGAATTGCAGTCATGAAAGATGGAAAGGTTGTCGAAGTTTCATCAAAAAAGAAACTATTTACTTCGCCTTCTCATCAATTTACTAAAAAGATTTTAAATAGCCGGCCTAGACCAAACTTTACCCTTAACGATAAAGCTAGAATGAATGTGGGGGAGAGTGTTGCAGTGTCTTTGGAAAAGGTTTCATACAATTATCATGGGGGGGTTTTTACAAACAGGGTTGGAAATATAGCAGTAAAAAATGTTGATTTAACTGTTTTTAGCGGAGAAACGATGGGCATAGTAGGGGAATCAGGCTCTGGAAAGTCTACCTTAGCTAAGTTGCTTCTTGGATTTCTAAAACCCAGCAATGGCAAAATTGAGATTTTGGGTTATAATCCAACTAATATTCAGGCCCCCGATTTACTAAACTTCAGGAGAAAAGTGCAAGTTGTTTATCAGGATAGCATTTCTGCTTTAAATCCCAGAAAAACGCTAGGGAATTCGGCAGCTGAAGGATTAGAAATTCATGGGATGAAAAGAGACTTAGCCCGCATAAAAGTAAGAGAAATTTTTGAGAATGTTGGTTTACCAGAAACAATTGCAGAACGCTTTCCTCATCAAGTTTCTGGCGGTCAGCGACAGAGAGTGTGTATTGCTCGAGCTCTTGCATTGAACCCCAGTATTTTGGTTGCTGATGAGCCTGTGACTGCTTTGGACGTAACTATACAGGCGCAGATTTTAGAATTATTCAGAAAACTGCAGCGTAATTTTAATCTCACCATAATTTTTATAAGTCATGACCTTGAGGCTGTAGCTAACCTCTGCTCGCGTGTTGCCGTAATGCACGAAGGAGCTATTATCGAATGCAACACAACACGAAAGATATTTAAAAACCCAGATGAAAATTTTACGAAGCGGTTGGTAGATAGTATTCCTGGAAAAATTTGATGTTTTAATTTGGATAACAGCGTGGGTAACAACCCTGGTCCACGGTCCGGGGAGCGAGCACGGGATGTTCTTGGAACAGGCATCTGAGGTGAATTTATAATATATACAATTAGTAACTAGCAGCACCCTTAACCAAGACCAGTATTTCAGGATATAATTACACCCCGTATAAAGGGTATTATTATAATTTGTAATTATGCCCCTTGGAAGCCTCCGGCTTCAAGAAATATAAATGACAAAGTTTCATAGATTTTTGTATTGAAGTGAGGCAGTGTATTTTTAATAATTTTCACCTTATCATATTTACCAAGGGTTAAGTGATGAACTTTAATGAAAGAGCATTCGAACAATGAATTCCGAGATAGATCGCAAGATAGCTGTAATTTTAGTAGCTGATGTTGTTGGCTACTCCAAACATATGGAAAGAGATGAGAATGCCACTCTTAAAGCTTATGCAGAATGTGAGAGGATATTAAAAACCTGTCTAAAGAAATATAAAGGGTATGTCTTTAATACAGCAGGTGACTCAGCTCTGGCTGAGTTCCCAAGTGCCGTTAACGCCGTGGAGTGTGGTGTTGCTTTTCAGAATGATATAAAAAAAAGAAATGAATGGGATAAAACAGAGGTAAAGCTTGAGTTCCGAATTGGAATCAATATAGGGGATGTTGTAAAGAAAGAGGATAATCTTTTTGGTGATGGTGTAAATATTGCGGCACGATTAGAAACTCTTGCGCAGCCCAACGGGATCTCTATATCCAAAAGTGTCTATGACCTTGTTGTTCCTAAAACTAAAATGACATTTAATGATTTGGGGGTACAGAAAGTAAAGCAAAATGAGTTTCATGCCTTTGATATCCTTCTTGACCCTTCGCAAAAGAGAACATTAAAAACAAAGTCAAAACGACTTCTACCAATCATTGGGGCAGTTGCTGCTCTGGTGGCAGTTTTATGTTTTGGATCATTATATTTGAATACTTCAAGTGAAAACGATAAGCAAATGGCTGCGTTAGAAAATTCATCTAAACCCATACTGCTGATAATGCCTATTGAAACCTCTGGCTTGACGGATAATCAAAAAGGATTTGCGAGGGGGATTACAGAAAGCATGATTTCTACCCTTTCAAACTATCAGGCGATAAAAGTATTATCCAGCAGCACGAGCTTTCATGCCCAAAAAACAGAAATGCTTGATGAATCAATAAAAGATGAATACGGCGTTGATTATTTGATAAGAGGCTCAATGCAAGTAATGGGTGAAAATGCACGGCTAAACCTAGAAATTACTGATTTGAAAGCCGCCAAAGTTACTTTATCCAAGAAAAAAGATTTTAATATGGAAGACATATTTAAAGTTCAAGATGAGCTTGGTAATGAAATTTTAGGTGCACTTTCAATAGATCTGGGTGTTGGCAGTGCCCAGGGAAGTAATTGGGCAAAACGATGGAGGTCAATGGAGGATTTCACTAAATTTTTAAATTGGCGTAATGAGTGGCGAAAATTTACCAAGAACGGATACTTGAACTCCCTAAGAATACTGGAAGAGCTAAAGGCTTCCTATCCAGAAGAAAGACCCGCCATTTTAATTGCGGAGTCATGGCAGCTATACCAAAAATTAAATTTTGGGCTTAGCAAGAATAAAGAGAAAGATTTGAAGCGCCTGAAATATACACTTGATAGAGGAATTGAGATAGAACCTAATTCTGTCGATTTATTAGCAGGAAGAGCATTAATAGGTGTACAATATCTGGGCAGAAGTTGTGAAGACTCCATGGCTGACATTATAAAGACGGAGCAACTAGGTAGTACTGTTGATACGTTGACAATAGCTGCAGGTGTTTATGAAAATTGTGGGGAATTAAAAAAAGGAATAGTATCGACAAGAAATGCTTTAGAGCTTGTTCCAAATGACTTTGGATGGTTTATTACAAGCAACCTCGTGGTACGTTTGTATAAAGACGGCCAGATTGACGAGATATATAAACTTATAGGAGACGATATTGTGGCCGAAGATATGGGTAGCTGGGTATTAGCTATCTATGCGTTTCTTGAGCAAGATAAAGGAAATATGGAGAACGCAAAAAAATATCTCGAAAGGGCAAAAAAAAGGGGCCTTAATTTGGAAAGATTTGAGGAAAACTTAAAAAGCTATGACGAGGAGCTTCATAAAAAAACTATTAATGGCTTGAAAAAAATTGGTGATCTGGAGTAATCACCAAAATAAACAAGTTACCTTTTGTTTATATATTCTAGACTATTAATATAGTTAAAAGTCAGGTTGCTGATATCCCCGTAATAGAGCATCGAAACCCGCCGCTGGATACCATTTACCAAGTATCAAGATACGTGGGCTGAGGTGTAAGTGACTGTTTCCATCGCAGTTGGTTCTTGAGCCTAGGTTTCTATTTTCCCTAGCCATTTATACATCACCTCTACTCTTTTGAGAGATTAAAGCGAATTAGAAACGGTTGTTAACGTAGTTTCAAAATCTTTCTTCAAATCTTTGGGTAACTGGCTAACCCATCTCCGTTTGTCTAGTTCAAATCCGATATTTGTGGCCCTTTCCCAATAACTCTCTGCTTCTTTTTTGTCTCCATTTTTGAATTTGAGATACGCCCAGATTATTAAAATATCGGGGTGCATGTCGGTAGCATCAATTTTTGCATTCACTAGCTCTGCTATTTCTTCAAATTGTCGATTCATAAACAACGCTAGAACTAAGTTCCGTGTGATAAACCAGCTACTATCGTTGGGGGTGAGTCTTAGAGCCCGTCTCGTTGCAGCAATTCCTTTTTCTAATTTACCACAACCATTGTAGACGTAGCCAGTGATCATTAAGATATCTGCGGTGGTGGGATATTCTAAAGCCTTATCAGCATCTTTGATCGAGTCCTCGCAACTTCGCTGCAAGCGATTAAGGCCGATCAAAGCTCTTGCAGCGTAATTCATGGATTGATCTGAGTTTGGGTTAGCAAAACTTTTATTTATTAGTTCTGACATTTCCAAAGAGTCTGCTTCCGGGTCCGCGCTCAGACCTAAGCCAGTCTTTTTAAATAATTGCCAAGCAAACCAGATCGACATTGAAAGCTCAGGATTTTTGCGGTCGAGCTCTTCCAGCATTGAAAGAGACTTAAAGTAACTCTCTTCGTTTTCTTTCCGCCACTCTATACGCCAATTTAAAAAGGCCGTATAATCTTCCATGGAATCGAATGGGATTTTACTTGCTGTCGCGGACCCCGAATTCCCAACATTGATTTGCATTTCCTGCAAGATTTCGTAACTTAATTGATCTTGGACTTCAAAAATATCGTTGATATCAAAATCCTTCTGTTTAGTTCCAGTTACCGTACCCAAATCTATGTCGGTTATTTCAAGGTTCAGCCTACCTTTTTGCCCAATTATCTGCATTGAACCTCTAATTACATGGTCCACCCCGAATTCGCGTTTTATTTCTTCATCCAACATTTCACTTTTTTGAGCGTGGTAGCTCGTACTGCTCGAGAGCACAGTAACACCATCATAGCTAGCTAGGGTTGTAATCATGCTTTCTGTGAAACCTTTTGCAAGCTCTGACTGGTCTTTGGAAAGACCAGATGTTCTAAGCGGCATTACTAGGACTACTGGAAAAGAGGAAATGGGCACCCTGTCAGCATCTATTGAACTACCGCTAGAATAATCATTTTTCGGCATCAAAAAAGTAGCACTTACAATGATACCAAAAACCAAAAAGGCAAAAGCCAATAACATAGGCGTTTTTTTTCCAGCGGCATTCGAGGGAACTCTCTTATTTGTGTGTGGAAGGACCAGATCAAATGCATGAAATTTATTATCCTTTACTCTCTGAATGCCAAGATCATTGAAACTAAAATCAGTCTTTGTAGCTACGAGATCGTATACTGATTTTGAGATGCAAACACCGCTATGCTGAGCAAATGCCTCCAGTCTTGCGGCAATATTTACTCCGTCGCCGAGCAGATTTTCATTTTTTTGGATCACATCGCCCATGTTTATTCCTACCCGAAATTCTAGGCGGCACTCTGTATCAGGTTTATTATTGATCTCTGTCATTCGCATTTGGAATGTGGCGGCACATTCGACAGCATCCACAGCACTGGAAAATTCTGCCAGCACTGAGTCACCGCCTGTGTTAAAAACACGGCCCTGGAAATCTCCAATTAACTTAAGGAGGACGGTCTCACGTACGCTATAAGTTTTTATTGTTAGGCTCTCGTTGTCTTCTACGTGCTTGCTGTAGCCAACAACATCAGTGGCAAAAATAACAGTAACTTTTCGGTTAAGTCTCTTTTCGCCCATCCAATTCCACTTTAACTAATGCCTCGAATTTTAGCGTACATTATGTGAAATTATGTTTCAAACTATAATAGCAACACAAAAAGGTATAATTAAAATGATATGTCAGATAAGGATATTAATTACGAAATACCAAATC
>CABYPW010000029.1 GCA_902520885.1 uncultured SAR116 cluster alpha proteobacterium | reverse complement strand
TGAACATTAATTAAGATCAATTACGCTTAAAGGTTTCACCCAATATTTCTTTTAACCATTTCGCATCTGTATTTTTGGCGAGATGCTCAATCATTTCTATTTCAGTTTCAATTATGTGATTATCGGGTTCTTCTTCTAAAAACTCACATAACTGTTCATAGTAAGGATGGAGATTTGCCAAAAATGACTCAATTTTAGAAAATAAGTAGTTTATATGGTCTTCATTTCTTTCTAGCAGAAATTTGTGAAAATCAATAAAGTCCCAAGTTAAAAACGCTGCATGAATTTCATTTATTTTATCTTCGTTATCCTCATCTAGACCTAAAATTTGGTAACTTAATCCGCTAGATAATTCAAAATACAATCTTAAAGAAGAGGAGAAGATTTCTGTTCTTAAGGAATTCAGTCGCAAGTAATATTCTTCATTGAGAAAAGTTTCTTTATAATAATAGGCGTATTCGACTTCATCATTTTTCAATTTTTCATCTAAATTTTCATCTTGCATATAAAAACCACGTTCATCCGAAAAATGACGATATGCATGCAGATTTCCTTCTTCAACCCTCTCTTCGAAGTTCTGATTACTTTCTAAAAATTCGGAATAAGTAAAATGCATTAAATGAGTACTTCCATTTAAGGTTATTCCATCAATGCATTCTTCTCTAAGTAAAGCGAATGAGAATGGTGATTCAATATATAAATGACGGATTACTTCTAGAGGAAATGTGCCATATTTTACTTTTTTCAAATCATTTAATTTTTCTATGTGACGCGGAATGCCTAAATAACAATCTACCTCGTAAGTCCAACTATACGCTATTTCTTTAAAGCGAAAATAATTTAAAACATAATGAAATACAGAGATCTCTGAGATTTCTTCTCTAGGTAAGTATTCCATTATTTGCGAGGTTAGAGATTTAGCATTATGCCAAAATTCACTTCCATAAACTTTATTTTGTAATTCTTGATTTTCACTCATATTCTTGTCTACTATTTTTAAAATTTTATTTAAATCGTTCGTAAGAAAATCTTATGCCCGCATTTAATATACACGACATTTCTTTATTGCACTATCATTTGTGGGTTTAAGTTTTAACATTGAAGGTAACTACTGTTTGCCCAATTTTATATTTTCCAACAGGAAGTTCTTTGTGCTGTTCAAAATAATTTCTGCAGAAATCTGATATGTCTTGGTGCTGCTTAGACATCGCAAACCCATGTAATCGTGTTCTTCTTATTTTCCAATCTGCATTTCTCACATGTGTTTTTATCGCCTGTTCTTTCCTAAATTCCAAATGTTCTTTTTTACTTCTAATTACTTTGTTAGGAAAGGATATCGATGTTCCCATTAGCGCATGTTGTCCACGTGGTAATTGTCCTGTTGATTGGAACTGTTTTTTCACAAAATTAAATATAATTTCCAATAACTTTACCGAAGATTTAAAGTTATTTGGTAAATCTACTTTAGAAGACAAAATTACTTTTTGAGAAAAAAGGAAAAAGTCTAAGTCCGCTTCTTCTTGATTATCGTCTATTTCTAAGTACAGGTTTGTCAAGGTCGCAAAAAGTGGCGCATGCTCAAATAAGACCGGAAGTATATCTTCCTGAATAGACCAGTTGTCCGTGTCAATTTCATCAATTTCAAAAATGGTATCAACGAACTGTTTTGGCGTCTTTATACCTCTACGAGAAGGAAACCACCATCTGCCCCCATACTCATCTTCACCGTCCTTAGATGCTCGAAGTGAGATCGAACCATCTTTTAAAATTGAGCAGTAGAGTTCGTCAGTCCACGAAGACACCATATTGATTTGCATGCCTGTCGTTGCAAGAAGAAACTTTATTGCCATCTTATGCCGCCATGTCCTCTGACAAAACTTCCGCCTGCCTTATTACAGTCTCAACCGCATCTTTTTGTTTATCTGGTGGATATTTGTAACGCTTTAATAGATTTCGAATAAGGATCCGTAACCGTGCCCTTACGGAGTCTCTGACTGCCCAGTCTACAGTTACATTTTCACGTAATTTCTTTGCCACTTCTCGTGCCATTTCTAACAGCACCGCTTCACCCATCACCTCTTGCGCAGACTCATTTTGGGCGAGAGCGTCAAAGAATGCTGACTCTTCAGGCGTTAAACCGTTAGCACCCTCACGCTCTAGGTCCTCTTTGAACGTCTTTGCCATTGCGATGAGTTCTTCGATCACCTGCGCCGCCTCTATGGCACGACTGGCATACTTACTAAGTGATTGTTCTAATAGACTGCTGAATTTTCGTTGTTTAACAACGTTGGTTCTGAACTTGGTTTTTACTTCGTCTCTAATCAGTCTTTGAAGCAATTCCACCGCAAGATTTTTGTGCGGCATTTTCATGACTTCTCTCAGGAATTCATTAGACAGGATTCCGATGTCTGGTTTGTCTAAACCTGCGAGTTTGAAAACATCAGTAACGCCATCGCCAATGATGGCGCGTGACAGCAACTGCCGTAATTCAAATTCATGGTCCTTTGGAGGACCAATTTCAATGCTATTCTTTATGAGGGGTGCTCTTACTGCTTGATGAAAAGCAACCTCTTTTGATGCCTCTAACGCCTCGTTCAATGTTCCACAAAGTGCAAACGCCTTAGTCATCTGAAGAACGGTGTCGCAATACCGTTTTTTTCCATCCTCAAGACCCAGGATGTGATCCATACATTCTGGGATCAGTTGAAGTGCATTTGTTTCATATGTGCTCCAATCAACTGGGTGCAGCAGGTCACGGGCGATTTGTAGTTTCTCAAGAAGGATGCGTAATGCTTCGGAGGAATCGATTGTAGGACGCCCTTTACCTTTTGCGCCACTGTAAGTCGCCAGCGCTTCTTTTAGTTGTGGTGCAATGCCGATATAATCGACCACCAACCCGCCAGGTTTATCTTTGAAAACTCGGTTAACGCGTGCAATTGCTTGCGCAAGGTTTGCACCCCGCATGGGTTTATCGACATACATTGTGGCAAGACATGGCGCATCAAAACCGGTTAACCACATGTCCCGAACTATAACGATTTTGAGAGGGTCGCTCGGATCCTTAAACCGCTTCTCTAAGTCTTTTTTCTGCTTCTTGTTGGTATGGTGAGGTTGTAGTTCTGCTTTATCAGAAGCAGATGCCGTCATCACAACCTTGATCATGCCTTTCATATGATCATCTGCATGCCACTCTGGTTTGAGTGCAATAATTTGGTCATATAAACGAACACAAATCTCCCGAGACATCGTGACGATCATTGCTTTGCCCGGTTGTGTCTCGCTTCTAGTTTCATAGTGTTGAATGAGGTCTTTTGCGACTTCTTTCAAACGTGGTTCAGACCCAACAATTGACTCAAGAGCAGACCATTGAGACTTCGCCTTTTCCTTCTCTCTTTCATCAGCAGTTTCACTGTCAAGAATATCTTCAACATCCTCATCAACCTGCGGTAGTTCAGGCAAGTTAAGGTCAATTTTTGCGAGACGAGACTCGTAATAGATAGGAACAGTCGCACCATCATCGACTGCCTGCTGAATGTCGTAGATAGACACATATTCTCCAAATACTGCTTGGGTGTCTCTGTCATCTTGTGAAATTGGAGTGCCCGTAAACGCAAGGAATGTTGCGTTTGGAACTGCATCTCTTAATGATTTCGCCAAACCATATTTGATTTGTCCTGTCTCGCTATCAACCTTTGCCTTAAAACCATATTGTGTGCGGTGCGCCTCATCAGCAATCACAATGATATTATGTCGTTCGGTTAGTGCAGGGAATTTATCCTCATCTTTCTCTAAACCGAATTTTTGAATAGTCGTGAAAATAATACCGCCTGATGGTCTATCTGCTAATAAGTCTCTTAACTCTGATCTTGAGTCTGCTTGCTTTGGCGCTTCACCTAGTAATTCACCTGCACCAGTAAACACACCAAACAATTGACCATCAAGATCTTGCCTATCTGTCACCATAACAAGCGTTGGGTTTTCAAGACGCGGTTCAGAAATCAACCGTCCAGCGAGACATGCCATCTCAATAGATTTACCCGCGCCTTGCGTATGCCAGACAACACCACCCTTCTTATTTCCGCCGGTGTCACTAGCGGTTACGACGGATTCAACCGCTGCCTGAACCGCATGGAACTGATGATATCCAGCGATCTTTTTGATCACTGTTTTGTCGTCTTCAAAAAGGCAGAAATAACGGAGGTAGTTGAGGAAGATTTTCTTATCAAAAATACCTTTTACTAACGTCTCTAGATCACGGTGCTGACCTAAAGGATCGAGTGTCTCACCGTCAATTGTTCGCCAACGCATGAAACGCTCTTCGTCCGCGGTGAGAGATCCCATGCGCGCAAAAATACCATCTGAGATCACCAGACAAACATTGGTGTTGAACAAGTCTGGAATATCGTTCTTGTATGTTTGCAGTTGATTGAACGCCGCCCAGATATCTGCGCTTTCATCTGCGGCATTCTTTAGTTCAATAACTGATAGTGGCAATCCATTCACAAAAACCACCAAGTCAGGACGGCGTTTGTGCTTTACCCCTTGGACGGTGAACTGATTGACAACTAACCAGTCATTGTTTGAAGGATCATCAAAGTCGATGACCTTTAACTGCTTACCAATAGTCTGATCATCTTGGTCGAACTCTACCTTGATGCCTTTAGTCAACCAACCGTGAACCTGACGGTTACAAGACACCAAAGCGGGAATATTTGGATTCAAAAGTTTTGAAAGTGCATACTTTATCGAGGTTTGCGGGATATCTGGGTTGAGGCGCTGGAGCGCTGCTGACAACCGACCTTTTAGGATAACAGATGTGTAGTCTTCCCGCTCCGGCGTGTCACCATCTAGCGCAATGTCATATCCACAAGCATACTGGTAACCAATCTCTTTGAACCAATCTATAGTCTGATGTTCAACAAGATCCTCAGTTACCAACGCCATTAGACACCTGCCTCTTCAAGGAACTTCTCAGCGTCGGGGATGCGAAGTTCACCGGAGATGAGTTTGGGTAGGAGGGTGTCGCGCAGGTCTGATAGACACAGAACCTCCTGGTTTGCTATAAATACGCGCTCATGTAATGAATTTAGCAATCGCGTTGCCTCTTCCCATCTGTTCCGAGACGGCAACGCTACTTGTATTTCCTTAAGATCTTTTACTGTGACATGCCCCAAACCAGTAGTTTGTTTGTTCCTAGCAATTTCCATAAAGACTGGTTTTTTACTTCGTAGTAATTGAAGCAAAAATGCCCTAGGAACTCCATCATGAGGCACCACTTTGAAGATGTGCTGATTCAACCAAGCATCTTCTCTATGCCAAACAAAAGTATCAATCGAAGTGTCGGGATTGCCTGACCATGAGAAGAGTATATCTCTCTTCTTAATTTTGTATTTTTCCTCCATTAAAACTTCAGAGAACCCAGTTTGCTCTGTTATGCCTAATTTGAGTTCAGCAATCTTAATGACAGGTAACCCTTTGCCGTTTTTATTGGGTTCAAACTTTTTATATGCTGCTCCGTTGATAAACTGACCAAGTTCATAAAGTGGTTTCAACTTCCACCCCTTCGGGATCTCCCCAATCTCCGAGTCCACCAACTCATCAGGAAACAGATCACTGATTTCTGGAGGAAGACCTGTTGGGTGACCCTCTGCTTTTGCTCGCACTGGATCAAAGTCCACAAACCATGACTTGAAGATTGCGTTGGCGATCTCTTCTAGGTTTTGACTTATTTTTTGGTTGAGTTCGATTTTGTCGTCCAGAGTGCCGAGGATGTGGACGATTGCTTTTTGTTCTGCCAATGGTGGAACAGAAACTTGATGACTTTTCAGAATGTCTGTCTTCAAATTAGTAAAGACAGAACCGTTTCCCTGGGCGACTAAATTGCGTCTCTCGTGTTGGAGTAAGTAGAACAAAAACTCAGGCATAGAGTCTTTGAATTCTCTAAGCAGCAACCATCCATCATGAATGCAGGCATGAATACCAACGAACTTAGGGATCCCCGGTGTTGCGCTGTTTGATAAAATCAGATCGCCCTTGTGGACACTGACGCTTTTTTCTTCACCTTCTCGCAAAATCCTTCCGGCAGTGCGCTCAATCGTGCGCCCGCCTGACGAAGTAGCATCACTAATTTTTATCCACGGAATTCCGTCTTGACGCTCAGTCATCCAATTCTGAATTGGGCGTGGTGACGCTCCTCGTGTAATTTTGCAGAGTTGTTGAAACTCCTTGTGTAACCAACTCATGAAGAAAAAGACCCCAAAATAACGGTGATTTTCTTATCTAACGTTTTCGATTCATCTCCAAGTTTCTCTAAACTCTGGGCGAGTCGATTTAGTTTCTCTGGGAAGGGTTCCAGATCAATCTCATCTGCGCTAGCGCCAACATACCGTCCGGGCGTTAAGGAAAATCCATTCCTTTCAATTTCCTCCAGAGACGCCGACTTACAGAATCCTGTCACGTCTTCGTAAACCTTGCCCGTCTTCCAAGACTGAACTGTGTCTGCAATCTTTGCGATGTCCTCATCGGTGAAGACCTTAAGAACACGGGTCTCCATCGTTCCTAACTGACGAGCATCAATAAAAAGAGTTTCTCCTTTCCGGTCTCGTCCATTCGCTGTTTTGTCATTTGCGAGGAACCAGAGGCAAACAGGGATCTGTGTGTTGAGGAATAATTGTCCCGGCAAGGCAACCATGACCTCAACCACATCACCTCTTACCATTGCCTCGCGGATATCACCTTCACCACTCGTATTGGAACTCATAGAACCGTTAGCAAGCACAACGCCTGCCTGACCACCTGGACGTAACTTCCACAGCATATGCTGCAACCACGCATAGTTGGCATTTCCAACTGGCGGGCGTCCAAATTGCCAACGAACATCACCCCCGTATTTTTCACCACCCCAGTCAGAAATATTGAAGGGTGGGTTCGCCATGATGTAGTCGAACTTCACATCTGGAAATTGATCGCGCGCAAATGTATCACCTGGTTCTTTACCCAGGTCGGCAGCAAAACCACGAATAGCAAGATTCATTGCTGCTAGTCGCCAAGTTGTTGGATTACTCTCTTGCCCATAGATAGAGATGTCATCAACACGCCCACCATGTGCTTTTACGAAACGTTCACTTTGCACGAACATGCCACCAGACCCACAGCATGGGTCGTAAACACGACCTGAAGTTGGTGAAAGCACTGCTACAAGCGTCTTCACAACATGTGAAGGTGTATAGAACTGTCCGCCTTTCTTTCCTTCAGCAGATGCAAACTGTCCGAGAAAGTATTCGTAAACCTCCCCTAGAAGGTCGCTCTCGTCATATTTGCTCCCAAACCCAATGGTGGAGATCAAATCAATCAGTTCGCCAAGCACTCCTTGATTTAATTGCGCTCGTCCAAAGCGTTTATCCAACTTACCTCGGAGCGATGAGTTCTCATTCTCAATTGATGTCATCGCATTATCGATAATTGAACCAATGTCAGGTTGCTTCGCCTGAGCGCGCAGTTTTTCCCAACGAGCATCCTGTGGCACCCAGAACACATTATCTTGAATATAATAATCGCGTTCTTCCAATTCAGATTGATAGTCATCAGGATCTTCACTGATGAAATAATCAGACGAAGGATCAGACACCATCTGCCTGATCTTTTCTTGTTGTGCTCCAAACTTATCAGAGATGTATTTGAGAAAAATTAATCCGAGAACGATGTGCTTGTATTCAGCAGCATCCATCTGAGCACGCAATTTGTCGGCGGATTTCCAAAGGGTGGTTTTTATGTCTTCTGTCATAATTCAAACAATTCCTTCAAATGATGCTCTTTGCTTTGCATAGGCACAATTTTTACAACTTGGGTTTGCATCTGGTGCGTTGGTATCATTCATCAAATCAATCATTTCATTTACTTTGCCATGAATCCAATCTGAATTCCATCGGTAGGGTATTAAGACTTCCTGAAATTCCATCTTGCCGTTGAACCCATCCGCTTCTCTGTCAGCATTACAGACTAGGAAATATGCGGTTTCTTCCACATCAAACCCCATCTTTTGAAGAAGATAGGCATAGAAATCCATCTGCACCTTGTATCCCTCTTTATATGGATCTGAAAGATAAGATTCAGGTTCTAATTCTTTTGTATTCGCCTGTGATTTGTAATCTGCAACAACCAATTTACCGTTTTCAGTATTCTGCCATATATCATCCACACCACCTGTGAGAATGATGTTGCTATCTGAAAATCGTGTAATTAATCCATGGTGTAGAGAGTCACGCCATTTATCTATATCTGGATGTTGGAATGGAACGAGGTGCTCTAATCCATTTTCTAAAAACAAATGATGCGGTGTCTGAGACTCACGACATGCATCAAATTCTTTTTTAAGAAGAAGATCAGTGGTTTCATTCAGCGTCCACCCTGGAGATCCAGGAGCATCTAATCCAATCACTCTATCCATGTAAAAACATCTAGGACAAGTTAGAAAGTCAGAGAATTTTCCCCGACTTATTTTGAAGTCTTCATTCTGATTTGGTTTATAAATAGAGGACAAACGCGTTCGTTTGCCTGTTGCAGGTACCAGTTCTTTCTTACTATTTCTCTTTAAGTCTATCATATTGAAGGTTAGTCATATTTTACCTAGTTTTTCAATTTCATGTTTTAAAAATAAATATTTTCAGACCCTCAAAAAAATAATCGATCAGTAAATGTACGCATTAATGATATCCAGAACATTAAACTGAAATATAGAATAATAGGTGCACCACACAACCAACCAAATGCTATAATTCTTGTCTTGTTTAGGAGCGTTGCAGATTTAGTTAGTTTCCAAGTTTTCCAGAGTGCGAATAAATAACTCAAAATTGATATGAAGAATATAATTAGGTAGGTACCAACTACAAATGAACTGTTAAGGTACTGTGAATCCCAAACAAATGCCGTGCCTGATTCTAATCTTCCTCGGGCAATAACTGCGCTCAGAAAAAGAAGAATAAGGCAAAGACTG
>CABYPW010000028.1 GCA_902520885.1 uncultured SAR116 cluster alpha proteobacterium | reverse complement strand
ATGAGAAAAATAAGGTTTATGTACCAAATACTATCCCAGGAGAAGTGGTTCGCGTACATCCAACGAAAAAAACAGGAAAAGGTTTAGAGGCAGAACTAATTAAGCTAGTCACACCTTCTTCTGAGAGACAATCACCAAAATGTAATGCGTATCTTAATTGTGGTGGATGTCAGTTACAACATATGACTTATGATGCCTATCTAAAGTGGAAACAACAAACTATATTTAATTTGTTTCAAAAATCAAACATAACTCTTAAAGAATTTGGTGGATTTTTTGCATCAAAACTGCAGCAAAGGCGTAGAGCAAGTTTCAAGTTCAAACGAACAAAGGAAAAAAGCTTTATTGGTTTTTACGCAAATAAATCACATCAAATTATTGAGCTGGAAGGCTGCATTGTCATATGTCCAGAATTATTAAAAACGAAACAAAAAATCCTGCAGGGGCTAGATAACATTTTTCCCATTGGGACCAGTTTATCTATTCAGATAAATCAATATGATACAGGAAGTGATATACTGATAATAGCAGATCAAAAACTATCTAAGGAAGTTCAAACAGAATTAACAGTTTGGGCCTCTGGTACAGATATTAAAAGGATTTCTCTTTCTTATACTGGTGAATTAAAAGCAAGCTTAATTTATCAGGAAACCCCTCCTTCAATAATCTGGGGCGATATTATCGTTTCACCTCCGCCCGGTAGTTTTTTACAACCAACGTTATTTGGCGAGAAAATATTGCAAAAAGAAATATTATCAGCCCACAAAAATGCAAAACATTGCTTGGATTTATTTGCAGGCTGTGGAACTTTAAGCGCTAATTTGCTCACACAAAAGGTAAAAATAACAGCTATAGACACTCAAATAGAATGTCTTAAAGCCTATGAAGCTGGTTATAAGAATTTTAAACAGGACAATTTACTCAAAGTCGAGATACGCGACTTAATTAATGCACCATTAATGTCTAGTTTCTTAAACTATTTTGACGGTATCATACTAGACCCACCGAGAAGTGGTGCAAATGAACAAATTAAGCAAATTTCTATGTCTAATTGTCCTTCAGTTACCTATGTTTCCTGCAACCCCTTAAGTTTTATTAATGATGCACAAATATTAATTGGAGCTGGGTATCAGTTACAAAAAATAACACTAATAGACCAGTTTAGCTGGACAACACACAGTGAATTAATTGGATACTTTAAGAAAAAATAAATTTTTAATAAGAGGATGGTGGTCCTAAATAAAAAGAATTAAATAGTATGATTATAAAGCGATCGATAACGATAAAAGGTCATTCAACCTCAATTTCGCTTGAAACAGTATTTTGGGATGCTTTGAATGAGATAGCCAAAAAACGAGACATTTCTATCGCATCGCTGGTGGCTGAGATTGACACAAATAGAAGTTCAGAAATAAAAACTGGACTGTCCAGTGCTATTCGGATTTTTGTACTCAATTATTTTAAAAATTGAAATTTTTGCCCTTGCCCATAATTAATTGTCAACATACGCTAATTTGAAACAAACAAGAATTAAATTTCGGTAAATACGTGAAAATGAAGCGTGTGGCTATTCTTCAAACAGGGGTAAATAATCCAAATCTTTCTGCACATTATCCAGACTATCCAAGCATGTTCAGAACTCTGATTGGACAGGCACAAGCCACACCAATGATTGAGCTTGTTAGCTTTCCAGTGTTAGAGGGATCGTTTTTCCCTGATATAGATAGATTCGATGGCTTTATTATCACAGGTTCAGCTTCAGGAGTTTATGAGAAAACAGAATGGATGAAAGAATTATTTGCTTTTATTAGAGTTGCGCATGAGAAAAAGAAAAAAATAACTGGTTTTTGCTTTGGTCATCAGGCAATCGCCGTTGCACTTGGTGGTAAAGTTATAAAATCAGAAAAAGGTTGGGGTGCAGGTATAAAAAAACACGCGGTTAAAAGTAAAAAGGACTGGATGACTCCATATGTCAGCAACCTTCAACTCATATATATGCATCAAGATCAAGTTGTAAAATTACCTGAGTCTGCAGTGTTACTGAGTGGTGACAATTTCTGTCCATTTTCAGCTTTTACAGTTGGTGAACATATATTATCAATGCAAGGCCATCCAGAGTTTTCCAATGAATTTGTAAAAGATTTGATAATGTTACGCACTGATAGTATCGGGATCAGAAAAACAAATCTGGCTCTAAACTCTCTGTCAAACCCGCATGATGGCACCATTGTCGGTAAATGGATAGTTAATTTGTTATGTTCTCCATGATTTAAGTTATAAATCTGTCTAAATAAGTAAGTTTGGTTAACGCATATCATTCTCAAAAGTGAAATAAAAATGGGCAATATACTTGGTCTAGATACAGGCGGAACTTTTACGGACGCAGCTATAATTAATTCTGATAACTTTTCTGTTATTAGGACTTCAAAATCTCTTACCACAAGACATGATTTATCTGTCGGAGTTGGCCATGCTATGAGACTCGCGCTTGGTATTGAGTCAGCAAATGACACTTTATGTTATTCATCCGGCTCCCAAAATAAATTAACAGCAGAGAGTATAAACCTTGTGAGTTTATCTACAACACTTGCTACCAACTCAATGGTTGAGAATGCAGGGTCTAATGTCGCTTTAATTCTTATTGGATTTGATCAAGAGACCCTAAAACTTGGTAAATTAGCAAAAGCAATCGCTCAAAATCCAGTAATTTTTATCAAGGGTGGTCATAAGTCTGATGGCACATTACAGTTTCCTCTTGATACTAAAAATCTATTAAAAGAGATAAAAGCAAAAGCTCCAAAAGTATCTGCTTTTGCTGTAGCAAGCTACTTCGCTACTAGAAATCCAGAACATGAAATAATAGCTCGTGAATATATACGAAAATATGTAGGCATGCCTGTGAGCTGTAGCTATGAACTTTCGGCATCACTTGGTGGCCCGAAAAGAGCATTAACTGCATTTTTAAATGCTAAGCTAATTAGTCTACTTGAGACGCTAATAAATGCAACAAGACAACAAATGCAAAAAATTGGACTGAATTGTAAATTGATGGTCGTTAAAGGAGATGGTTCTCTTGTTTCTGCAGAATTTGCAAAAGAACGGCCAGTTGAAACTATTTTATCCGGACCAGCAGCAAGCGTCTCTGGTGCAGCATACCTAGCAAATGAAAATACGGCTATTGTTTGTGATATAGGTGGAACAACAACAGATATTGCGTTACTTAAAGACGGTTCTATTGATTTAAGTTCGAATGGCGCTGAAATTAGTGGGTGGAACACAATGGTTGAGGCGATAAAAATATCCACAAGCGGACTTGGTGGAGACTCGGAGATGTATATTGATATTGAGCCCACTCTTAACTCAGTTCAACTTGGCCCTAGAAGGGCGTTACCACTATCTTTACTTAGTAATCAGTTTCCATCCTGTTTAGATATCATGAAAAAGCAACTATCGGCGCCGATACCATTATCTACAGATGGAAGGTTTATTATTCCATTAATGACTGGAAAAGCTCCTAGCTGGCTTGCAAGGTCAGAGGCAAGAATGGCAGAGCGTCTTATCAAATGTGGTATTTCAGCGTTAGCTGATATTGCAGATACTCGAGTTGCCTATGGCGCAATTGACAGGCTTATCAGCAAAGGACTCGCACAACTAAGTTGTTTTACACCCACTGATGCTGTTCATGTTTTGGGTAAATTTAATAAATATAATGAAAAAGCTGCATATTTAGGGGCACTTTTATGCGCAAGGCAGAAAAATAACAAAGGTAAGGTAATTGCCACAACTGCAGAAGAGCTCTCACAATTATGCATAGATCAACTATGCTCATCATCTGCAATAAAAATAGCGGATGTAGCTATTGAAAAAGATAATGGTACACAGGGTTCCGCTTCCAAAACACATGCAATAAAAGAAGCCCTTTCAGACCTATCCCAAGAATCCAACTTATTACAACATAATATCGAATTATCAGTCCCAATAATTGCACTCGGTGCATCCGCAAGGACACATTATCCAGATATTGCAAAACGCTTAAATACTAAATTAAATATTCCAAAGTATGCAGAGGTCGCAGGGGCTATTGGTGCTGCTATTGGCAATATTCATCAGCAAAGCTCTATTACGATTACGCAACCACAAGAAGGAGTTTTTAGAGTGCATTTAATAGAGGGAATAAAAGATTTTAAATCGTTAGAAGAAGCTCTTGAAAGCACTCGATATGAGGCGCAAAAATTATCAAAACAAAGAGCCATCAAAGCTGGAGCTAAGAAGCTTAAGACATCAGTATTTGAAAAAATAGAAATGGCCGAAATCAGCAATAAAAAAAAATTATTTATAGAAGCAGTCATTACCGCTAAAACAATCGGAAATGCTAATTATATCGAATAAATCTTGTGAATAATTCCCTCTTAAATTAGCAAGTTTGTGATTTTATTACAAATTGCCTGCTTATAGCAGACTAAAATAAATCTTTAGTTCTAGCTAATTGACCTTTTGTTTTTCAAGAAATTGCTTGTCCTAACTTTTCTATACCAAGCTGTTTATTTTCTATTCGTCTGAGCTCATCACGCAATTTTGCTGCTTCTTCGAATTCAAGATTTGCTGCTGCATCACGCATTTTTGTTTCTAACTCGGCGATAATGGTTGCGATATCTTTTTCCTTCAGAGTTACATCACCACTTTTCACCTTTTCTTTTACCTTATCTGATTTCTCATAAACGGACTCAAGAATATCGTTAATATCCTTTTTAATTGTCGCAGGAGTAATGTTATTAGCTTCATTCCATAAGGTCTGTTTACTTCGACGTCTGTTCGTCTCATCAATCGCATAACGCATAGATTCTGTTACTTTGTTTGCATACAAAATAACACGTCCTTCTGCATTTCTAGCAGCCCTTCCAATGGTTTGTATTAAAGACGTTCTTGAACGCAAGTAACCTTCCTTATCAGCATCTAAAATCGCAACTAAAGCACATTCTGGTATATCAAGACCTTCTCTTAATAAATTTATACCTATCAAAACATCAAAAAGCCCAAGCCTTAAATCACGGATAATTTCAATGCGTTCGAGTGTGTCTACATCTGAATGGACATATCTCACCTTTATTCCAGCCTCATACATATATTCCGTAAGAGCCTCTGCCATTTTTTTTGTTAGAGTGGTAACTAGGACGCGTGTACCGTTATTTGCAGCGTTTCTTGCCTCAGCAATGATATCATCTACCTGAGTTTCAATTGGTCTAACTATGCATTCGGGGTCAACAAGCCCTGTAGGTCGAACCACCTGCTCAATAAATACACCTCCTGTTTGTTCTAATTCCCATTTACCGGGTGTGGCAGATACAAAGATTGTTTGTGGTCGAAAACTCTCCCATTCTTCGAATTTTAATGGCCTATTATCAAGACAGGATGGAAGACGAAAACCATAATCAGCCAAAGTTGATTTCCGCGCAAAGTCGCCTTTATACATGGCGCCAATTTGTGGTATTGTTACATGGCTTTCATCTACAATAAGAAGTGCATTTTCTGGTAAATATTCAAACAATGTCGGTGGTGGCTCACCTTGTTTTCTACCAGATAAATATCTGGAATAATTTTCTATCCCGTTACAACTACCTGTAGCTTCAATCATTTCAATATCAAATTGGGTTCTTTGTTCTATGCGTTGTGCTTCAAGTAACTTATTAACAACATTAAATTCAACCAATCTCTGTTGAAGCTCAGATGCAATTAATTTGACTGCCTGTTGAAGAGTTGGTCTCGGTGTTACATAATGAGAATTGGCAAATATTGTTATTTTTTCTAAACTGTTGGTTTTTTCTCCTGTTAAGGGATCAAATTCCCATATCTCCTCTATTTCATTACCAAATAATGATATCCGCCAAGCTCTATCTTCAAGGTGAGCAGGAAACAATTCGATATTATCTCCTCTCACACGGAATGTTCCTCTTACAAAGTTCATATCGTTGCGCTTATATTGAAGCTCAGTTAATCGACGAAGAAATTTTTGCCTTTCCAACTCACCGTTAGTTTGAAGTCTTAATGTCATCTCTGAATATGTTTCAACTGAGCCAATGCCGTAAATACAGGAAACCGAAGCAACAATAATAACATCATCTCGCTCAAGAAGAGAACGCGTAGCTGAATGACGAAGTCTATCTATTTGTTCATTAATGGATGACTCTTTTTCGATAAATAAATCAGAACGTGGTACATACGCCTCTGGCTGGTAGTAATCATAATAAGAAACAAAATATTCAACAGCATTTTGCGGAAATAGCGCTTTCATCTCCCCATATAACTGGGCTGCCAATGTTTTATTAGGTGCAAGAATAAGGGTAGGCCTTTTTGTTTGTTCTATTACGTGAGCGATTGTAAAAGTTTTTCCAGAGCCTGTAACACCTAGCAAAATTTGGTCTTTTTCATTTTCTTTAATACCACTTAGTAAGGATTGAATGGCACACGGTTGGTCGCCGTTTGGCTTAAATTTAGAAACCAGCTTGAAATTTGCTGGTTTTTGAGGCCTATTTTGATACGATACGTCAATGTGATTATCCATAGCTATAAAGTAGGTCTTGTAAATAATTTTTGCTAGTAGCTATTATGAAAAATTTTTTACATGACTAGGTGAATTTCTTTTTATGATTGGAAAGAAATTTATAGACAATTTAAAGAATGAAAGAGTATTTTAAGATCTAATACAGATTAAAAAGTATAGGAAAATTTATGCTAGCAGACCGTTTATCTCGTATTAAACCATCTCCTACCGTTGCTGTCACCGCTAAGGCAAATGAACTTAAAGCTGCTGGGAACGATATAATAGGACTTGGCGCAGGTGAGCCTGATTTTAACACACCAGAACATATAAAGCAGGCAGCAATCAAAGCAATGATAGACAATAAAACACGCTATACTGCTGTTGATGGTGTAGTAGAATTAAAGTTGGCAATCTGCGAAAAATTTAAAAATGATAATAATATTTCATGCACTCCTGACATGGTCACAGTTGGAACTGGTGGAAAACAGGTTTTATTTAATGCACTAATGGCTTCATTAAATCCTGGGGATGAAGTAATTATACCTGCCCCATTTTGGGTATCGTATCCGGACATGGTGCAACTGGCTGAAGGCACGCCCATTATTGTCGAATGTGGCCAAGATCATAATTTTAAAATTACGGCTAATATTCTTGAGGGAGTTATTACAGATAAAACTAAATGGGTTATCTTAAACAGTCCTTCAAATCCGACAGGCGTTGGATATGAAAGGGATGAACTTAGATCAATAGCAGAAGTTTTACGAAAGTACCCCCATGTATATATTATGACAGATGATATGTATGAATACCTTGTTTATGATAATTTTAATTTTTCTACACTTGTTGAAATTGCACCAGACCTGCAAGAAAGAACTCTAACTTGTAATGGAGTGTCTAAAGCTTATTGTATGACAGGTTGGCGCATCGGCTATGCGACTGGTCCAAAAGCGCTGATCAAAGGGATCGCCAAGATACAGTCTCAGTCAACCACTAATCCAAATACAATTGCACAATATGCGGCTCTTGCAGCATTAAAGGGTCCTATAGATTTTATTGCCGATAACAATGCTGCTTTCAAGCGCAGGCGAAATTTTGTTGTCTCTAGGCTAAATGAGATAGATAGCCTAAATTGCACTGTACCAGATGGAGCTTTTTACGTGTTTCCAAGCTGTGCTGGGGTGATTGGCAAAAAAACTCCTTATGGTCAACTGCTTGAAACAGATACTGATTATGTAACCTACCTTTTAGAAGCAGAGGGCGTTGCATGTGTTCAGGGAACAGCATTTGGACTCTCACCTTATTTTAGAATTTCCTACGCCACATCCGATGAGCTTCTTACAGACGCACTAAATAGAATTGAACGTGCGACAAATAAGTTAAGGTAACCCTTTGCCCGATTGACTTTCCAATTTTCTGGCTTATTTTTTTTTCCTGAAGCTAAACACTAAATAAGGGAACAAAATGTATATTAGGCTAAAAAAATCTTGGGAATTGTCAGAAAATAAAGTTACCCCTGAATCAGTCTACTTGACTAGACGGAAACTTATTCAACAAACAGGACTAGCAGGATTCGGTCTGATAATGGGGAGCGCGCCAATATCTGCTGTCCCAATAGGAGGTTTCCCGCCAGTGCGTAATACTGAATATACATTAGATAGGACTCTTACCTCAGAACAAGATGCTACTACCTACACAAATTTTTATGAATTTGGTTCCTCTAAAAATATATGGAGGAAGGCAAAAAAATTAAATACTGACCCCTGGATTGTTACAATAGATGGATTGGTTGATTATCCAATGCAGATTGATGCAGGTGAATTAACTAAAAAGCTTGGTGGCATGGAAGAGCGATTATATCGTCATCGTTGCGTTGAAGCATGGTCTATGGCAGTACCATGGGCAGGTTTTCCACTTTCAAACTTAGTTAAATTCGCTAGTCCAAAGATAGGTGCTAAATACATCCGTATGGAAACATTTTTTCAACCAGAAATTGCACCAGGTCAAAAACAAAGTTGGTATCCATGGCCCTATGTAGAGGGTTTAACTATAAATGAAGCAAGGAATGAACTAGCGTTTCTGGCTGTTGGTCTTTATGGGAAACCTCTTCCGAACCAGAATGGTGCACCTTTAAGGTTAGTTGTTCCTTGGAAATATGGGTTTAAATCTATCAAATCAATAACACGATTTACATTTACAGATGAAAGGCCACGCAGTTTTTGGGAGTTGTTAAGTCCAAAAGAGTATGGTTTTTGGGCTAATGTAAATCCATGGGTACCTCACCCAAGATGGCCTCAAGATAGAGAAAGAATGCTTGGAGGTGGTACCATTCCTACCCAACTATTCAATGGATATGAAAAAGAAGTAAGCTATCTCTATAAAAATGAATACACAGACAATAAAAGAGAGCTATTTTATTAATTTTAATAATAATCATCAAAATAATATGATTGTCTGATTAATATGACTTTTAGGCAAAAAATGAATCTAGGTTAAGTATTTAATAATTAATCACAATTTCAATACGTCTGTTTTTAGCTCGGCCAGCTGCGGTGTCATTGGTTTCAACAGGCTGAGACTCTCCAAAACTCACTGCCTGCATTCTATCAGCAGATACAAGTTTAGTTGATTCTAGCGATTGAACCACACTTGATGCTCGTGCTGCCGCGAGGTCCCAGTTATCTCTAAATCTTGAACCAAAAATCAACGGAACATTATCTGTATGTCCTGACACATCAATCGTACTTGTTCCGTCTGCGCTAACATTGGCGATTTGTGACATAATTTCTTTTGCTTCATTTGTTAATTCCGCAGAGCCAGATGGGAATGCTCCGCCGGCACCAACAGTTACAATTACTTTATCTTCAATACGCTCGACCGCCACCAACCCTTGGTCAATCTGTTGCTTTAACGCAACTTGCAGTTCTTCTTCTGCTAATTCAGCTTTTTGTTCTTTCTCCTGCTGCTGTTCTTTATTTGAATCAATATTCGATGTCTGCTGCTCAGTATCCGATTTTTGAGTTGCGGCTGCTAGTTGCTCTAACTTTTCCTCTAAACCACCAAATAGAATTTCTTG
>CABYPW010000027.1 GCA_902520885.1 uncultured SAR116 cluster alpha proteobacterium | reverse complement strand
GGCCCTTTGAACTTGGAAAGTGGTGCCCAGGGGCGGAGTTCGATGCCCTATAACGGGGGTGGTAGCAACCTGATTTTCAATAATATCAATAGTTTAGCATGTATAAACAAAAGGTAAAGTGCCTATTTTTGGATAACAGTTTGGATAACAGCCAAAGTGCTGGTGTCAATCGGGGTTACTTGAGCTTTTTGCTAACAAATCTGGAATTCTAAATAGGGGCCAGGGCCCATGTACCGTGGAGCTATGACCACGGACCCCGCAGGGTTGATGGGTTACCAACTTAATGTTAAGCTTTTTCCATTTAGTCAAAAAATCCAGCAAACTAATACTTATTCTGTGAAAAAAACCTATTTACCATTCAATAAATGTTGATTTTGTATCAATTGCAGGCAAGTTTGTACTAGAGTTTGCGGGTTAGAAACTGGAATGATGCATGGCTAGGAAGCTATGTTCCTACGTTTTCGAAAGGGAGGACATCTATGAAAACATTACGCTTATCAGGGTTAGCCATGGCGGTTGCAGTTGGTCTCGGGGGCGCAGCAAGCGCAACTGAACTGACTATCGCTATTGTTAACAATGGCCACATGATTAATATGCAAAAAGTTGCAGAAGCGTACACTAAAGATACCGGTGTAAAGCTGAACTGGGTTTCACTGGAAGAGGGTGTACTGCGTGAGCAGGTCACATCTGACACTGCAACTGGTGGTGGTCAGTATGACATCATTAATATTGGTATGCAGGAAGCTCCAATCTGGGGTGCAGCAGGCTGGATTGAGCCTCTGAACTTTGGCGCGTCTTATGACGTGAACGATATGCTACCTGCTATCCGCAACGGTCTGTCACATAATGGAACACTCTATGCTGCACCATTCTATGGCGAATCATCAATGGTAATGTACCGTAAGGATCTGACTGACGCTGCTGGTGTTTCTGTCAGAGATAATGATACATGGTCAAATATCAAAGCTGCAGCTGCAGCAATTCATAATCCAGATGCTGGTGTATATGGCGCGTGTCTGCGTGGTAAGCCAGGCTGGGGTGACAATATGGCATTCATCACAACTGTAGTGAATTCATTCGGTGGTGCCTGGTTCGATAAGGATATGCGTCCAACAATTGATTCACAGCAGTGGCATGATGCGATTAACTTTTATGTAGACCTGCTTGGCAATTATGGCCCTCCAGGCTCAGAAGGTAATTCATTCAACGAAATTCTGGCGCTTTATAACGAAGGTAAGTGCGGCATGTGGATTGATGCCACAATCGCAGCATCATTCCTAGAAGTTGACGGTGTAGCATATGCTCAGTCACCAAATGCCGGTAATCCGGTTGGCGCAAACTGGCTGTGGGCATGGGCAATGGCTGTACCAGCTGGCTCTCCAAATGCTGAAGAATCAAAGAAGTTTATCGAATGGGCAACATCAAAAGACTATATCAAAGCTGTTGCGAACCATCCTGAATTTGGGTGGGGTTCAGTACCAACAGGTACACGTTCATCAACATATGCCTATCCTGAGTTCCAGGCTGTTGCTGGCTTTGCTGCAGCAGAAATGGCAGCGATTGAATCAGCAGCACCTGAAGCAACTGATCTGAAGCCATATGTTGGTGTTCAGTTTGCAGCTATCCCTGAGTTTCCAGAGGTTGGCATTGCTGTTGCACAGGAAATGGCAGCCGCGCTGTCAGGTGCAAAATCAGTAGCGGACGCTCTGGCTGCATCACAGAAAGCAGCTACGGCGATTATGTCTGAAGCTGGCTATTTCTAAACTGGGTAATTTACACAGTAAGGCCTGGAATGTTTTACCCGGCCTTACTTTTCAGCCCCTAATCAGGCTCTACTAAGATTTTCTGGCCTTATTAGGCTGACTTTTATATATTTATATATTTATATATTTTTTTTTAAAATCATTTTTATAAATATATCTCAGGAGCTATGAGAGTATATGTCAAACAGAACTTTGCCTCGATTACTACAAACTCCTGCAGTTGTGCTGCTGTTAATGTGGATGCTTGTCCCGCTCAGCATGACATTGTTTTTCTCCTTCATACGTTATGTGCTGAATAACCTCAGACGTCCAGAATGGACATCACCTGATATTGCGAACTGGCGCGGATTTGGCAATTATGAATATGTGCTTTATCAGGCGAAAGACTTCTGGTTTGCAGTTCAGAACAGCCTATTTATTGTTGGCAGCGTTATATTCCTCACGGTGGTATTCGGGCTGGCAATTGCGGTACTGGTGAACAGGACATTTCCGGGAAGAGGCATTGTCCGGGTGCTATTTATATCTCCATTTTTTGTAATGCCTGCGGTAAATGCAGTATTGTGGATTAATATGATCCTTGACCCGGTGCTCGGTCTGAATGGCCTTGCTATTGAGGGTATTAATAACACAATATCGACGCTGCAGAATTTGCCCGGTATAGGGTCTTTTTTTGCGCTATGGCCTGAGATTGAACCTCTTTCATTCAGAGCTACTCAAACATCTGCCTACGCGGTGATTATCATGGTGACATGGCAGTGGACACCTTTTGCGGCGCTGATTTTCATGACATCACTTCAGTCTGAAGATCAGCAGCAGAAAGAGGCAGCGATTTTAGATGGTGCAGGCGTATGGGCACAATTTATGCATCTCACCCTGCCACATCTGGCGCGTCCCATTGCAATTGTGGTTATGAT
The DNA here is from genome assembly GCA_902520885.1 of uncultured SAR116 cluster alpha proteobacterium. GTDB lineage: Bacteria > Pseudomonadota > Alphaproteobacteria > Puniceispirillales > Puniceispirillaceae > UBA5951. The sequence continues at coordinate 14,269 of CABYPW010000027.1, read as the reverse complement.
ACAGGCGATTTTCCATCTGTCACTTTATGCTGAGATTGAAATTGTAAGCCGTGGTAATGGCAACAAAAACCTGCCTTATCTAATAGGTGAGTTCGCATCTAACAATATTGGTGCTGCCAGCGCTACAGGTATTATGGCTGTGATTCTAGCAAATATTGTCGCCATTTTTCTGCTGCGCATCATCGGCAAAAGCCTAATGGATTAAGGATAAATCATGTCTCCATTTGTCCGGTCATCACGATTTGGAACTTTTTTCTGGCCTATCCTAGCATGGGTACTAGCACTACTATTCTTTTTCCCAATTTTCTGGATGGTGCTGACCAGCTTTAAAACAGATGCAGATGCGGTAAAGCCTGAGTTTCTGTTTTTCTTCACCCCCACCTTGGAAAATTACTTTAACATGACCGAAAATTATGATTACTGGCGCTTTGCCATTAATTCGGGTATCACCTCGGTCTTTGCCACATTATTTACGCTGTCTGTCGGCGTGCCTGCAGCCTATGCAATGGCTTTTAACCCCAGCCGCCACACCAAAGATATTCTGGTCTGGATGCTTTCAACCAAAATGCTTCCGGCTGCAGCTGTTCTGTATCCCATGACTTTTCTGACCAAAAATATGCTAGGGCTGTTTGACACCCATTTTCTGGTTATTCTAGTGTTAAGTTTAATAAACCTGCCAATCGTAATCTGGATGCTTTTCACCTATTTCAAGGAAATCCCGAAAGAAATCATTGAGGCTGGTAAAATGGATGGGGTGAGTTTTTGGGGTGAAATGGGCGATATCGTGCTACCACTCGCGTGGGGTGGTCTGGCGTCAACAGCCCTGCTCTGTTTTATTTTCTGCTGGAATGAAGCTTATTGGACAGTGCGACTAACCACAACAGATGCAGCAACCTTATCAAAACTCATTGAGGGTAATAGGGCTCCGGAGGGACTGTTTTTTGGTCGCCTGTCAGCGGTTTCCACTGCAGCTGTAGGGCCGATTGTAGTTTTGGGTTGGTTCTGTCAGAAGCAACTGGTCCGCGGCCTTACCTTTGGTGCAGTAAAATGATGGTTAGTGCAATACAGGAACATTTATTATGTCTGGGCTGACACCTGAATTTGAATTTGTTGACGGCACGGATAAATCTATCCGATATCTTGAGCATGGCTGGCCAACAGATTTATGCCGATGGCATAATCACGAGGTGCTTGAGCTTCATCTGGTCGTAGCTACGCGCGGGAAAAGTTTTGTTGGTGATTATATCGGGGAATTCAGCCCGGGCGCGCTATATCTTATAGGCCCAAACCTGCCTCATAACTGGGTTACAGATGAATATGGTTTAGATGGACCTGTGGACCTGCGCGATATGCTGGTTCAGTTCAATCAGAAAACCATACGGGATTTAGTGTCTGCTTTTCCAGATTTCAAAGAACTGGATGGCCTGCTTCAGAGAGCAACTGGTGGGATAGAATTTATCGGTTTTGACAGTGATACCTCACAACAATATTTAGCTGCTATCCGTGATGCAAAGGGTGCTGACCGTATTGTCAAATTTTTACAGATGATGCTGGCAGTAAATGAACACCCTCACCAGAAAATTCTGTCCGTCGCTAATGCGGACTTCAGGAATTTCCGTTCACATCATTCTAATATTGGACATGTCGTAGACCATATTATTGAGAATTTTGCAGAAGATATCAGCCTAGCTCAGGCTTCTGAGATGGCATATATGAGTGTGACTGCTTTTGCACGTAACTTTCAAAAATTAACAGGTAGCCGGTTTCTGGAATTTGTAACCCGTGTTCGTATTGGACAGGCCTGTTCAATGCTACAGGCGACAGATGAGAAAGTAGCTACAATTTGTCATGAGGTGGGGTTCAAGAATCTAGCAAATTTCAATCGCCATTTCCTGAAAATTAAAGATACAACCCCCTCAGCTTATCGGGACTATACCCGGTCTGAGTTGCAAAAATAAGAGTAGTAGAAAATGTTAGACGGTAAACTTTTTCAGACTGATTATGATAGAGCCTCATGCGAAATAGGGATAGTGCATCTGGGCTTTGGGGCGTTTCATCGCGCTCATCAGGCTGTGTACATTGATGATTACATGCAAAAGATAGGTGATTTGCGCTGGGGAATTGCGGCTGTAAATCTGCGTGAAGCAGATGCAGCTGGGTTTCACAAGGCCGCTCAGGCCAAAGATGGCTATGTTCTGAAAACTATCGCGCCAGACGGAACTGTCGACTACCGCATGGTACGCTCCCATCTGACCTTTATTGATGCCAGCTCAGTTCCAGGTGAAGGTTTTGATATTCTGTGCCGCCCCAGTGTTCATGCTGTGACGATAACGGTGACAGAAAGTGGCTATTATGTGGATAAAAACTGGGGGCTTGACCTATCCGCAGAGCCAATCGCAGCAGGGATAGCAGGAGATAAAACAGAAACGGTTTATGCGTATCTAACTGAAGCTCTGGCACGAAGGGCTGAAATGCTTAAAACACCACTTACCATCATGTGCTGTGATAATATCCGGAATAATGGCAAAATGCTTGAACGCAATTTGCTATCCTACATCACTGCAACAGGTCGGAAAGAACTTGCCCAATGGGTTGAGGATAATGTGAGCTTCCCCTGCTCTATGGTAGATAGAATTACTCCCAGAACCACAGATGATCTCAATACAGAAATAGGCAAGCTATTCAACTCTGAAACCCTCTCACCTATTCATGCAGAACTGTTCACCCAATGGGTGATTGAGAAGAAGTTTGCCTCAGAGATGCCTGATCTGAAGAAGGTTGGTGTACAGATTGTCTCTGATGTCCTCCCATATGAGGAAGCTAAAATCCGTATCCTTAATGGTGGGCATACAGCACTTGCTTATCTGGGTGCATTATCAGGTCACACTACATTTGATCAGGCAATGCGCGATCCATATCTCAGAGCGTATTTTGACCGGTGGGAAAAATCAGAGGTTTTAATGGGTCTGGATGATAGTATTCCATTTAATACAGTTCATTATTTAGACGAGATAGCCCGGAGATTTGAGAATCAGGGCATTGCTGATCATTTAGAACGTATCTGTATGGATGGATATTCAAAAATGGCAATTTATATCCGGCCAACATTAGAGGCATGCCTTCAGAAAGGGATTACACCAGAGGCTGGGTTTGACTGTGTTGCCTCATGGATTATAAACGCCAGACGGTATCAGAATGGCACCAGCACCATTCCTTATCACGAACCTAACTGGCACAAAATGGAGCCAATGATTGCACCAGGTAAGGAAGAGGAAATCGCTTCAGACCCGAATATCTGGGGTGACCTTCCTGACAGATTTAACAGCTTTGTACCTAGCCTTGTAGCCGCTATTCACAGGATGGAACAGAAATGGCAGGTTTAACCCTTCGAGAAGTTGCTAAAAGCTACGGCGACACAGATGTGATCACTAATCTTGATCTTGATATTCAGGATGGTGAGTTTGTTGTATTTGTTGGCCCCTCTGGCTGCGGTAAATCAACATTACTTCGAATGATAGCCGGACTGGAAGAGATTACCGGAGGCACAATAGCTATCGGTAATAAGGTTGTCAACGATATTGCACCTGCAAAACGTGGTGTTGCGATGGTGTTCCAGACCTACGCACTCTACCCGCATATGACCGTCTACAAAAATATGGCATTCGGGCTGAAACAGGCAAAAACACCCGCAGATGAAATTGACAGACGGGTAAAAGCAGCTGCAGAGACTCTTGAGATTACACCCCTACTTGAGCGGACACCGCGGGCACTATCAGGAGGACAGCGGCAGCGGGTTGCTATCGGGCGCGCAATTGTGCGAGAGCCCGAAGTTTTCCTCTTTGACGAGCCATTATCAAACCTTGATGCGGCTCTTCGGGTCCAGACACGGATTGAAATTGCCCGCCTGCATAAGCGACTTGGCACGACTATGATTTACGTCACCCATGATCAGGTTGAAGCGATGACGCTGGCAGATAAAATTATAGTGCTGAGAGATGGTAATATTGAACAGGTTGGCAGCCCGATTGAACTCTATGAAAAGCCTCAAAATATGTTTGTAGCTCAGTTTATTGGTAGCCCTAAAATGAATTTCTTCAAAGCAGAGGAACTTAACGATAAAGGACAATCTTACCTGAAGGGTGAGGCAGATATTATCGGCATCCGCCCCGAACATCTTAAGCTTGCAGGCAAAACAGATGCGCTCATTACTGCAACCCCTGATTTGATCGAGAACCTAGGCGAGATCGCACTGGTGCATTGCAAAACAGCAAGCAGCATGGAATTTATCGCTAAAACAACTGATCTGTCGGCCTTTCCTGTTGGCAAAGAAGTTAAGCTGACAGCAAATACATCTGTGCTTAATTTTTTCAACAGCACAAGCCAGCAGGCTGTATAGCTATAGCTGCCCAGAGAAATGGAATTAGATGGCATTTTACATTGGCATAGATCTTGGCACTTCTGCAATTAAAGTCATTTTGCTTGACGAGTGGCAGATAGAGCATGCCGCAATTTCGGTGCCGCTTGAGGTGCTTCGCCCCTATGCTGGATGGTCAGAACAGAACCCTGATGACTGGTGGCAAGGGGTAGAAAGTGCGCTTGACCAGATGGCGCATACCTGTTCTGAAAAAATGGCTAGTCTGCGGGCAATTGGCCTGTCTGGCCAGATGCATGGCCTTGTTGCGCTTGATAAGGACGATACTGTACTACGTCACGCCATTTTGTGGAATGATACACGCGCCAGTGCTGAAGCAGAGGCGCTGGATAGAGATGAGCCTGCCTTCAGACAGAGAGGTGGCAATATGGTGATGGCCGGATTCACCGCCCCGAAAGCGTTGTGGATGGTGCGTCATGAGCCTGATTTATTTGCTCGCATTAATACTATTCTACTCCCTAAAGATTATATCCGTTTCTGCCTGAGCGGCGAAAAAATTTCTGATATGTCTGATGCATCTGGCACATTGTGGCTTGATATTGCAGGACGGCGCTGGTCAGACACTCTGCTTGAGGCTTGCGGGCTGAGTATAGAGCAGATGCCAAAACTGGTCGAAGGCAGCCAGCTAGGCGGCTATCTGCGCACTGGTCTGTGCCAGAAATGGGGGATTAGACAACCAGTTATCATTGCAGGCGGTGCAGGTGATAATGCCGCCGCCGCGATAGGTCTTGGCATTACACAACCAGAACAGAGCTTCTTGTCACTTGGCACTTCAGGGGTGGTTTTTTCTGTTACAGACAGCTTTGTTCAACAGGCAGATAAGGCAGCGCACGCATTTTGTCATGCCCTACCAGATAGCTGGCATCAGATGGGTGTCATCCTGTCGGCAACAGATAGTCTGAACTGGCTGTCAGAAACACTTGGCCAGCATGTGCCTGAATTGCTCGCACAGATGAACACGGAAGATAGCGCAAAATCACTTCCGCTCTTCCATCCCTATCTTGGGGGTGAGCGCACACCGCATAATAACCCGAATGCAAAGGGAGGCTTTTTTGGGCTGTCGCGTACAGATAATGCTGGCGATATGACACGCGCTATCCTGCAGGGGGTCGCCTTCGCTATAGCAGATGCGCGAGATACTCTGGATATTGCAGACAAGCCTGCAAGCCAGATGATTGCAACAGGTGGAGGCGCCAACAACACCTACTGGCTGACGCTCATTGCCAGCCTAACAAACTGTCCTATTGGTGTGCCGAAACATGCTAATACAGGTGCGGCACTGGGTGCGGCACGCCTTGGCATGATGGCAGATGGGATGCACATTGAACAGGTCTGCTATGCCCCTGAAATGGCGCAGATTATTAAACCTGATGTTCGCCTTGCTCAGGCACTGTCCAATGCGAGGAAAACAAGCAAAAACATATATCAGCTAACATCTGAGCTTTATTCATTTAAATAACACTCATAGAACAAATGTTAGTAAATAATAAAAAAACACCAAGAACCGTGGAACACGGTTCGAAGCCGTTGAGCCTAACAACTTTGCGGTTGTTTGTTGGTTTTACTTACCTCGATGGCAGCTGTATTTCAGGATATAATAATACCCTATATACGGGGTGTAATTAATGCTTACAAAAAATGGTGTTACCATCGGAATAAAATGGCGGTTTGGACCTGATTGGCCGGGGCAAAGATGCTTTGCAAAGACTAAACGGGGAAGCATGTGCCAACGCCTTGCAAACAGAAGAAAAGGGTCACTCCTCGAGCTGTGATTATATTTCAGGTCATGAAACAGACGAGATGAGTATATCTCCCTTCTCTCAGATATACCCATAGGTATATATATATATATTTATTTATTAATTAATTAATAAGAAGAATTAGACAGGTACGGTTTCGCTGAATTCACGAATGATGTTACGCTATTCCCACGAATGTGTGGGTAATTGACGGCGGGGGCCCTATGTCAAAGTCAGACAGTAACAAATCACCAGAAACTCCTTATATAAAGGCCTTTTTACAAACATATAAAACTTAGTTTCTATCACCATCGACCACCAGAGCGATACGGTCACCCGCCATGGTGCTGTGACCTGACTCAATAATGGTGCCATCGGGCAGGGTATTTAGACTTTTCACAACAAGCACGGGATCACCTGCATAAATCTCAAGATGGCCCGCCATCTTTTCTGATGCAATCCGTGCGGTAATACGCGTTTGTTTACGTTCATAATCATCAATGCCTGAGGCAGCCAATGCTTGGGTAATTGATAGCCCGTCATTAAGATGTATTAACAAGTCCTCAACACGCCTTGCCGGAAAGATACTTGTGAAATGTAATAATGGCCTACCATCACGCAGGCGCAAACCTTCAACATAGTGGATGGCCTCACTCTTACCAAAGTTTAGAATGCGAGCCTCACTTTTAGATGAAAGACGAGTAAGCATATGAAGAATTGAAATCCCTGCAATGGAAGCTGTGCTATCAAGATTGGTTGAAAAACGTGTCTTGCGACCAATCCGATACGTCAGCGGAGGCGCAACCGCTATCGTGCCACGTCCACGTTTGGTATGGACAAGACCATCTGATCGAAGCTGGCTCAACGCACGGCGAACTGTATGCCTGTTGGCTGAAAACCTTTTGGAAAGTACTGCTTCAGTAGGTAATTTCTGCCCCACTACAATAATACCATCATGTAATTCTTGGAATAAATCGGTGTAAATTTCGTGCCACAGCATAACCAGTACTTTCATAAAATTGTCACAAAAAAAGACTTGTTATTAAAATAAAAATATCTTTAAATTTGTCTAGTTGTCTAGTATTTTTTTAAAAAGGATTTGCACTGTGGATCGTAAATCATGGCTTTCTTTAATGGCAAAATCATCATCGCAAGACATCAAGGCTTTCTGGCAGAGTGCTGAACTTAATTGTGCTGCCGAGACCATTCGTATGCCTGAAATTGGGTCAGTAATGGTTAGGGGACGGCAAGGTGGAAATGGTGCAACCTTTCATTTAGGTGAGATGAGCGTAACACGCTGCAGCATCAAAACGGATGATGGTATAATTGGACACGGTTACCACCAGGGACGATCAAAAGAAACGGCTGAACTTGTCGCAAAAATTGATGCGCTTGCCCAGGGCGACCAGTTTCAAACAGTCAACGATAAGATTTTTATCCCACTCAGCAATATAGTAGTTGAAAAGAGGCAAAAATTGGCAGCGAAAGCCGCCGCAACCAAAGTTGATTTCTTCACTATGGTTCGGGGAGAGGACGGATGACCCATGATTTAGGTGGCGGTTTTAATAATACCTCAAAAGATGCAGCGTATGCATTTCGCGCAATTATGGATGCATTGGCACGTCCTGGATACATTGCAGCACTTGGCGGTCTTAGCCCGCCCGATCCATTATCAATTGCTCAAGCAGGCATAGCCCTCACTTTATTTGACCATGAAACGCATATTGCCCTGAAAGGCCGCTATGGCACAGATGCTGTCAGGGCATGGCTGAGCTTTCATACCGGCACATATTTCACCGTGCCCGAAAAAGCAGATTTCATCATTTGTGACCATGATAACATCGGCCCCCTCGACCAACTTCGCCAAGGGAGTGACGAATATCCAGATCAATCTGCCACGGTAATTACGGCTTATCCACGTTTATCAGACGGGGCATGCCGTTTGACCGGTCCCGGCATTAATGATGAGGTGATGGTTTCTATTGCAGACCCCAGCCCGTTTCGTGATGGCCAACGGTCTTTCCCACTTGGTGTTGATTTCATCCTTACCCATGATGCTCATCTGATGGGCCTACCGCGCACAACACAGATGGAGATGTGCTAATGTATGTTGCTGTTAAAGGTGGTGAGAAAGCCATCGCCAATGCTCATCGTTGGCTTGATGAAGAAAGGCGTGGTGATAGATCTGTTGCTGCGCTTTCCATTAAGCAGATCACAGAGCAGATGGCCTTAGCAGTAAGCCGTGTCATGGCCGAAGGATCACTCTATGACCCTGAACTTGCAGGCCTTGCGCTCAAACAGTCACGAGGTGACTTGATTGAAGCGATTTTCTTGATCAGAGCATATCGAACTACTCTGCCAAGATTTGGCACATCTTCCCCAATTGATACAAGCGCCATGCAATGCAAGCGCAGGATTTCAGCAACTTTTAAAGACATTCCGGGTGGTCAGATATTAGGTCCGACATTCGATTACACTCATCGTCTGCTTGATTTTAAATTAATGGCTGATGGTGAGGTTCCAGAAGCGGAACAAGATGAACCGTCTCAGTCATCAATGCCCCATATCCTAGAATTACTGAATAAGGATGATCTTATTCAAAAAGAATGTGATGATGATAACACCGCAAATGATCTAACGCGTGAACCGCTTACATTGCCGGTAAATCGTGCTACACGCCTACAGGCCTTAGCCCGTGGGGATGAAGGATTCTTGTTAGGACTTGGATATTCAACCCAGCGCGGATTTGCACGCAACCATGCATTTGTTGGTGAGCTTCGTATTGGCTTTGTAACAGTTGAAATGGATATTCCTGAACTTGGGTTTTCAATCGATCTCGGCATGATTGAGATCACTGAATGTGAAACTGTAAATCAATTTCAAGGTAGTAAGTCTGAGCCAGCTCAATTTACTCGTGGTTATGGTCTTGTGCTGGGCCAGCAAGAACGAAAAGGTATCGCTATGGCACTTGTCGATCGCGCCCTTCGCTGGCAAGAGCTGGGAGAAGATTATCTGGGTGCGCCTGCGCAAGATGAAGAATTTGTGCTTTCTCATTGTGACAACATTCAAGCTACAGGCTTTATTGAGCATATCAAACTGCCCCATTATGTTGATTTCCAGTCTGAATTAGAATTGGTGCGACAGCTTCGGAGAGATGCAGCGCTTTCAAAAGAAGCGTCAGAAAAGGCCGCGGATTAATGACCAGTATCAACCCAAATTCTATGACGGATGATTACAATTTTGCCTATCTGGACGAACAGACCAAACGGATGATACGCCGTGGTTTATTGAAAGCTATAGCTATCCCCGGCTATCAAGTTCCATTCGCATCACGTGAAATGCCCATGCCTTATGGTTGGGGCACAGGTGGGGTACAGGTAACATCAGCATGTCTTACGCCTGATGATACAATCAAAGTGATCGACCAGGGGGCTGATGATACGACAAATGCTGTTTCAATTCGTCAATTTTTTGAAAAAACTGCGCTGGTAAATACCACTACGGACACTGAAGCTGCCAGTTTAATTCAGACGCGTCATCGAATTCCTGAACATGATTTGAGTGAGGGTCAGATTCTGGTCTATCAAGTACCGATCCCTGAGCCATTGCGTTTTCTGGAGCCACGTGAGCGTGAGACACGTAAGATGCATGCACTTTCAGAATATGGACTAATGCATGTAAAACTCTACGAAGATATTGCACATCACGGTCATATTGCTACTTCATACGCATATCCGGTAAAGGTAGAGGAGCGCTATGTAATGGACCCCTCCCCCATTCCAAAATTTGATAATCCTAAAATGGCCAACTGCCCAGCGTTGCAACTTTTTGGCGCTGGGCGTGAGCAAAGGCTCTATGCCATACCGCCTTATTGTAATGTGGTCTCACTCGATTTTGAAGACTATCCTTTCACCCGCCTTAAGGCAGATACTATTTGTGCGTTATGCGCTGCCAATGACAGTTATTTGGATGAAGTCATTATCGATGATAGTGGCACGCGTATGTATGTGTGTTCGGACACCCATTATTGTGAAGATCGTCAATCAAAAGGCCATACCGGTACGGCCAATAGCCTTGACGACCCTGATAACGTGGATCGCCCTATCAGCAATAAAGGGGGTGACAATGCAGCCTCTGTTTGAAGCAAGAGGGATCAGTAAATCCTATGGTTCTATAATTGGGTGTAGTGACGTTAACCTTACACTTTATCCAGGTGAAGTGATTGGCATTGTGGGTGAATCTGGCTCAGGTAAATCAACATTGCTAAACTGCCTATCAGCACAGATTATTCCTGATAACGGTGAGGTGCTATTTCGTAGCCCCAGCCACGGTGATGTTAATATTCTTCAATTAACCGAAGCAAACCAACGCTATTTGGCTCGAACAGAGTGGGCTTATGTGCACCAAAACCCTCGTGATGGGCTTCGGATGTCTGTGTCAGCAGGGGGTAATATCGGTGAGCGCTTAATGAACATAGGTAATCGACATTATGGTAATATCCGTGATACGGCAGAAGACTGGATGGAGCGGGTTGAACTTAATGTCGGCCGTATTGACCATCGCCCTTCAACATTTTCTGGTGGTATGCAACAACGCCTCCAGATTGCCCGCAACTTGGTTACAGGCCCACGTTTGATTTTCATGGATGAGCCCACAGGTGGCCTTGATGTATCAGTCCAAGCGCGACTGCTTGATTTGCTTCGATCACTTGTTCAAAAACTATCATTATCGGTGATTATTGTAACCCATGACTTAGCAGTGGTGCGAATGCTAGCTGACAAAATGGTTGTTATGCAGCGTGGCAATGTCGTAGAAACTGGGCTAGCTGATCAGGTGCTAGATGATCCTCAACATCCATACACGCAGTTGCTCGTCAGCTCAATTCTTCGGGTGTAGCAATGTTTAAGGTCAGTAATCTTTCCAAATCTTTCACTCTTCACCATCAAGAAAAAACTCAAATTAATGTCTTACGTGGCATCAGTTTTAAAGTTAAAAAGGGTGAATGTGTTGCATTGACTGGGCCTTCCGGTGCGGGCAAATCCACCTTGATGCGTATGCTTTATGGCAACTATTTAGCTACCAACGGTAGTATTAAAATCGACAGTCTAGAATTGGTCGGGGCCGAGCCACAGCAGATTTTGGATATTCGCCGTCACCATATAGGATATGTTTCACAGTTTCTGCAGGTTTTACCAAGAGTATCAGCATTGCGTGTTGTTGCAGAGCCCTTGATTGCAGCTGGCAGAACCTCTAATGATGCAAAGGCCCGCGCCGCCGAAATTTTAACCCAACTTCGCATTCCCGAAGCGTTATGGACTTTATCACCACTGACATTCTCAGGTGGTGAGCAACAGCGTGTAAATATCGCGCGTGGGTTTAGCCACCATTACCCTGCCATGCTGCTTGATGAGCCAACAGCATCACTGGACCCAGAAAATCGACAAACGGTGCTAGACTTGATCTATGAAGCCAAAACACGCGACACAGCCATCATAGGGATATTTCACGATCAAGCCGCACGCGATGCTGTTTGTGACTCTGAGATTGAAATCAACGCCCTTCAGCAACAGGCTGTTGTATCATGACTGGATGCTTGTTTGTTATTCTGGGCGCGTCAGGGGTTGGTAAGGACAGTATAATCCATGCGCTCAAGCAATCTTCAATTGAACTAGAATTTACTCGCCGCGTAATCACGCGTGAAACCGACATTGAAACTGAAGATTTTGAAAGTGTTACCAATGATGTTTTTGACATAATGAGGGACGAGAATGCTTTTATTTTCTCATGGAATGCTCATGGACTTAAATATGGCATTCGGCGAGATATTTTGTCACATTTAAAGGATGGTAGGCATTGTGTTATCAACGGCTCTCGCAAAGCCCTACCAGCAATGCTTGACGAATATCCAGAATTAATACCAATTTTAGTGACAGTTGACCCAAACACACTTGAGAAGCGATTGCTCGAGCGTGGTCGTGAGAATGAAGATGAAATTGGTGCTCGAATTTCTCGAAGTATGATGCCAGCGCCCAAAGGGTGCTATACAATCTGCAATAACGGCACCATCGAAGAAACAACAAAAGAATGCATTACTATAATGAAATCATTAATCAAGATAAATCAAGATGCTGCTATGGTGAAGCAAGTGAAAGCCTCTCAATAAGATGAAAATTACCATCGTCCTTCTCTCCCACAAATCCAATATTTTCTATAGTCTGGGGCGACAACATTTGGTCATGAAGATGCGACCGAATACATTTGCGGACGGCCCTAACCTCGGCATTCGAAATACGATGTGTTAGCGTTAAATGAAACCGAAACTCATCCATAACGTAGGGATACCCCCATCGCATCAGCAATACATCCTGCCTTGGTGTCAGCCCCAGACTTCGACGGCGTTGTATTTCAGCTTTGCTTGGCGGGCTCCGGTAATGGTTAAGACCGCTTACAAGTTTTTCTGCCATCTTGCTCAATTCATCACTTTCAGTTGCAGGCCGCAAGGCCAAGAAACCACTCAGATTTGTCAATTCAAGTTGTGGCATTACAAATTGCGGCAATGTTGCAACCAATTCAGTCGCAGCGTGATGAAGTTGTGCGGCATCATAGCCATTCTTAAGGCTAAATGGTGGCTTCAATGTGCCGTGAAAACCATATTTGCGGGCTGTTGCCGTAAGCACAGCATGACCTTCGGTAAGATTATCGAAAAATTCAACAACGCGGCCTTCGTCAATAGACCAGCCCAACCAGCGTGCACCGAAAGCGCTCAGTGCTGCTTCTGCGGGGGGCAAAAAGTAAAGTGCATATCGTTTGAACGCAGAATAATCCATGATCTAATCCTATCCAAATCCACTCGATTATTACAATGGTTTTCAATCAAACCCTTTTTAAAAAAAAACTTAATACTATCTCGTTATTTTAAATCTAGAGGATTATTGCCGTGACTTCACATATTTTTGCCAATGCCACGATATTAACAGATGATCGTCAATTCACCGGTCAGATTACCATTGAAAAAAATATGATCACGGCAGTACAAGAATCAACTACAATTCCGAAAGGCGCCGAAGATTGTGATGGTGATTTCGTCAGCCCAGGATTAATTGAGCTTCACACTGACAATCTGGAACGACATCTAGAGCCGAGGCCAGAAGTCATCTGGCCAGTGCGATCTGCTGTTCTGGCTCATGACCACGAATTAGCGTCAACAGGTATTACCACTGTTTTTGATGCAATCCGCGTAGGCTCGATCGTATCCAATAAAAAAGCACGCTATGCCCGTTATGCCCGAAACACAGCAACCGCGATCAACACTCTGACAACCGAAGGCAGTATGAAAATCTCACATTTTATTCATCTTCGTGCAGAAATATGCAGTGAGACTTTGATTGAAGAATTGGATGAATTTAATGCCAATGACCGCGTGCGCATGATCTCACTTATGGATCATACCCCGGGGCAACGTCAATACAGGGATATAAGCCAACTTGAGAAATACCTATCCGATAAACACAGCATGAATAAAAAACAACTCCATGAATATTTTAAGTTTCAACGAGGTTTGCAAGAAAAGCTTGGGACAAAACATACCTTAGCCACAGTTGCCAAGGCAAAGGCGTTTAACGTCTTGCTAGCGAGTCATGATGATACAACATCAGAAGATGTAGCGTTTAGCAAAAACAATGGTACTGGTTTAGCTGAATTTCCCACAACAATGGAGGCGGCAAAAGCATGCCGCGATAAAGGTATTTCTATCATGATGGGTGCACCCAATCTGGTGCGTGGCGGATCACATAGTGGAAACATCGCGGCATCAGAACTTGATGACTATGATTTACTCGATGTACTATCTTCAGACTATGTGCCGGCAAGCTTATTACTAGGGGCCGTTATCATAGGTCTACGCCGAGGGAATATGGCTTCTGGCGTTTCTAAAGTTACATCAGCACCAGCCAAAGCAGCAGGATTAAAAGATCGAGGGGTGATCATGCCTGGTAAACGTGCTGATTTGCTCAGATTTAAATTAGTAGGAAACAACCCTGTCATTCAAAGTGTCTATGCGAGGGGCCGCCGGGTTGGTTAATTGCAACCCCTTGGTTAA
>CABYPW010000026.1 GCA_902520885.1 uncultured SAR116 cluster alpha proteobacterium | reverse complement strand
AAAACCGGGGGCTGGGGGTTCGAGCCCCTCCACTCCTGCCATTTAATTGATCTTTCGTATGTGAAATTGACCAACAAATTACGAAAAAGCATATTTTCTATTCTATAATTAATGAAAATTTGAAATATAGAATTCTTCATTGAATTTAATCGCTAAATATTCTGAAACTGACTGGTTTTTTGGTGCTAAGTTCTCTATCTCTAGGATCGTGGCTCACAATTAAAACCGGTATATTTAGATTTTTTATTTCTTCCAGAACATAAATTACCATGCTTTCTCGAATATCCTTATCAAGATTTGCAAATGGTTCGTCAAGGAGTAGCAGGGAAGGTTCGGAAAGCAGAGTTCTAATCAATGCAATCCTTGCCTGCTGCCCTGAAGAGAGAGTAAGTGGATCTTTTTTTTCTATCCCTGGGAGCTTTGCTCTAATCAGACTTTTTTCAATTAGATTCTTTCTTTTTTTTCCTCGAAGTGATGATGTAATTCCAATGCCAACATTCTCTGCTACGGTTAAATGTGGGAATAACAATGGTTCGGAAAACAAAATTCCAATTTGTCGTTTCTCTGCTGGCAGAAATGAGATATCTTTTTCATTTAGAAAAATTCTTCCCTCTGAGACCATCTCTGCAGCTGGTATGCCTGCTATCCATTTAAGAAATGAGGTCTTTCCAGTACCACTTTTAGATTGTAATAAACATATTTCACCATTCTCAATTGTAAGATTAAAAGGGTGAAATAATGGTTTCCCAGAAAATGATAAACGTACATTTTGTGCTTTAAACATGTTTGATCTTTATGCTTTCTGCTAAATCCAGTTATAAATTTTATTTTCTAAATTTAAAATTGGTGGCAGTAATTCCTTATGTAAAGTAAAATCATAAAAGTGAAGTAATCTCATCAATTTTTACTTAAAAATTTTTTTTGGAGAAAGAAATTGAATGATCAACGTCTTTTATAAAAAATCAAAACGCAGTTTTGCAAAATCATTTCTTTTTATATTTTTTTTAAAATCCTTAATTTATCCAGTTTTTGCATTGGAAAATAGTTCTTTTGAGCAAAAAATAATGAGAGAAAGTTCGAGGGATGTTTCATTTAATGCTTGGGGCGGGTCTCCTGCAACAAATAAATATATACAATGGGTTGCAGGGAGGGTTAAAGAAAAATATGGAATCACTCTTAGACATGTAAAATTGACTAATACATCGCAAGCTGTTGCAAGGATTCTCGCAGAAAAAATAGCTGGTAAGACGGAAAAAGGGTCGGTAGATTTACTTTGGATAAATGGCGAGAATTTTTCTAGAATGAAAGGAACAGGGTTGCTACAAACGAATGGCTGGGCGAATGAATTGCCAGCATTTCGTTTTGTAAACCCAGAAAAAATGCCAGATACGGTATTTGATTTTGGGATACCAACAGATGGTCTTGAATCCCCTTGGGGCAGAGCTCAATTTGTCTTTGGTTATAATAGTAAAAAAATAAAAGCACCTCCCAGGTCTGCTAGTGAATTAGCAGCCTGGATTAGAATGAATCCTGGTAAATTCACTTACCCTCAACCTCCTGATTTTATAGGAACTAGTTTTTTAAAACAATTATTGATACAACTCGTTGATGATAGGGATGCATTATATCAGTCTTCCTCTAATAGCGATGCTACTCATTTACTCAAGCCACTTTGGGAATGGCTATATGAAACACATCCTTTTATGTGGAGAAACGGAACTATATTCCCTTCAGGAAGTTCACACTTGCTTCGCTTGCTCGGGGATGGGGAAATAGATATTGCAATGTCCTTTAATCCGTCTGAATTTGCTCATGCTGTTGAACAAGAGATTTTGTCAAAGGAGGTAAAAAGCTTTATTTTCGATGAGGGTTCTCTAGCAAACGTGCACTTTGTAACCATTCCATTTAATTCAACTTCACCCGATGCAGCAAAAATAGTAGCAAATTTTCTTCTTTCTCCAGAAGCACAAATTCGAAAAGCCAACATAAAATTCTGGGGTGACCCAACGGTTTTAGATATCAATAAGTTGCCTGAAGAATTTAAAATGAATTTTAGACAGCTACCAGTTCATCAATCTATGCTCTCACCCGAGGAATTACAAAATATTGTCCCAGAACCACATCCAAGTTGGGTTGAAGTTATAGAGGAGGAGTGGCAGAAAAATTTTGCAACAGGAGGTAAGAAATAGCATTTACCTCTCTAATGACTGTTGGGTTTTTCTGAATAATGGTTAAGAATTTTATCGCTATCACGTTTGTTATTTTGCCAGTAATGGCTGGGCTGCTAGGTATATTTTTTCCAGCTTTTGGATGGTTTCCGATTTATGGAAAATCACAATTTACAATAGAATTAATTTTACAGTTTTCACAAAAACCAGGCATCTTAAGATCTGTATTTCTTAGCATTTTTATAGCTGTTTTCTCTACATTCATTTCTTATTGGCTATGTATATTTTCTCTAATTTTTAGTCAAAAAATTAATATCCATTCTTCATTAAAAAACATCATTGTACCATTAATATCCATTCCTCACATAACTGTTGCAATCGGCATTTTATTTTTGATTCAACCGAGTGGATGGATTTCTAGGATGATTTCCCCTTGGTTCACTGGTTGGCACAATCCTCCCAATTTACATATTGCTCCAGATTTGTATGGGATCTCTCTGATAATGGGCCTTGTAGTAAAAGAATTACCATTTTTATTATTAATCGGTTTTGCAGTAATTACCCAAGTTAATTTGAAAAATTACAGGCAACAAATATCATCCTTAGGTTATGGTCTAATATCTGGTTGGTTTCATGTCATACATCCCATGGTTGCCCAGCGTATGAGATTATCGGTGTTAATTGTTCTATGTTTTGCTGTTTCTGTTGTTGATATGGCGTTAATTCTTGCACCATCTACCCCTGCACCCTTAGCAGTAAAAATTTTTAATTGGTATCAGTCACCCTACATTGAAAGTCAGTTTTTAGCCGCATCAGGTGCAGTCTGTTTATTATTCATCACAATATTTTGTTGTGCGCTATGGGTCTTTTGTGGAAAGGTTTTTGGATTTATTTTTCGTATTCTCAGCTATATGGGATGCCGGCTTATCATTAGTAGTTTTGTATCCAAAATTTTCTTTGCTGTAATCATATGCATTGTAATGCTTTTTTTAACGCTTGGAATTTTTTCGACAATATCAGCAGGTGTTTGGGCTTTCGTTGCTGTTTGGCAATACCCTGACTTTCTTCCTAGGAAATGGGGATTAAGTAGTTGGGAATTGAATTTTGAAGTATACATTCAACCGGTCATTAATACATTAATAATCGGAATAATATCTTCAATATTAGCTCTGATATCTGCAGTCATTTGGCTTGAGCATGAGTCTAGGTTGAAAACTAAATATATTGAATTAGCAATGTATTTGCCCCTGTTGTTACCTCAAACAGGTTTCCTTTTAGGAATGCAGGTTTTATTAATTTCACTTAAGCTAGACGGATTATACGTGACTTTAATATGGGCGCATTATTTGTTTGTTTTCCCGTATATTCTGCTCTCTTTATCACCAACGTGGAGAAGGTGGGATGTCCGTTATGAAATGTTGGGTGCAAGTTTTGGATTTGGTAAATTAAAAAGATTATTTCGTATTAAAATACCTTTATTACTGTTACCTATACTCACCTCGTTCACAATCGGTTTCTCTGTAAGTTCTGCGTTATATTTGCCAACAATCTTTGCAGGAAACGGAAGTTTTGTTACCCTCACAACGGAGGCCGTTGCTTTAGCAACTGGCGGTAGTAGACAGGCGGCAGGTATAGCAGCTCTTTTGCAGATGAGTCTACCTCTCTCTATTTTTATATTAGCGGGTCTTTATATGAAGGCTAAGGCGAAAAATTTTAGTTATTTTAAAAATTAACAACGCGGTTAGGCATCAAATATTCTTTGTTTTTTTAATATAAAACAGCTAAGGCACATTCTAAATAAATGGAACGAAAAAATTTTATCTAGATGATTTTTTAACTTGCAATTTAAGGGAATAAATGTTAAATCGCCATTCGGTAAAATAAGTAACTGTAAAATTGTTATTTTCTGACATAGTGACGTTCCATTTGTCATTAAACCTTTTTTATGTTCAAACTCTGTTTTGTTGGTACTTTGATTTATGGCAAAAACTTCTCCTGCACAATTTGTCCGACAGGTAAGACAAGAAATTACTAGGATCTCTTGGGCTAATAGACGGGAGACGGGTTTGGCTACCATCACAGTTTTCGCGATGGCAACAATTGCAGCAATTTTCTTTTTATTAATTGATGCAGTATTATCAAATGTTGTCCAATTTTTACTTAACTTCGGTTATTAAATATTCAAGTTAAGAAAAGGATTGTCAAAATATGGGAAAGCGCTGGTATGTTGTTCATGTTTTTTCTGGGTTTGAGAAAAAGATGAAACAAGCAATTTTAGAACAGGCAGTAAATAATAGTCTTGATGACATGATCGAAGAAGTTCTTGTTCCCACTGAAGAATACGTTGAAATGCGAAGAGGAGCGAAGGTACAGGCGGAACGAAAATTTTTTCCAGGATACATTTTGGTGAAAATGGAACTAACTGATGCTACGTGGTCTTTGGTTCAGTCTCAACCCAGAGTAACTGGTTTTCTGGGAGGTAAAGGTAAACCAGTACCGATAACAAATTCGGAAGCCGAAAGGCTGCTTCGTCAGATGGATGAAGGAGTTGAGCGACCTGTTTCCACCATCACTTTTGACATTGGTGAGGAGGTCAGGGTCATAGATGGTCCATTCGAATCTTTTAATGGTCTTGTTGAAGAGGCAGATGATGAAAAATCGCGTCTGAAGGTGGCTGTTTCGATTTTTGGTCGGTCAACCCCAGTTGAGCTTGAGTATAGTCAAGTCGAAAAAGTCTAACCGCGACACAATTTGATTTAATAAATGAGCAAGGGTCGGTCATGATACTGGCTTAAAAGAGAAAAAAATGGCAAAAAAAATAGATGGATACATAAAGTTGAATATACCTGCAGGGGCTGCAAATCCGTCACCCCCTGTTGGCCCCGCATTGGGCCAGAGAGGCGTAAATATTATGGAGTTTTGTAAGGCATTCAATGCAGCAACTGATAATTTAGAAAAAAATATGCCTATTCCAGTGGTAATTACAGTATATCAGGATAAGTCTTTTTCGTTCACTACCAAAAATGCACCAGTTAGCTATTTCCTTAAAAAAGCTGCTGGACTTGGAAAAGGCGGTCAAACCCCTGGAAGAGAGGTGGCTGGAAAAGTTACTGTGGCTCAAGTTGAAGAAATAGCAGAACAAAAGATGAAGGATCTTAATGCAATAGACCTGAAAGGTGCAGTGCAAATGGTACGCGGTTCTGCACGATCGATGGGTCTTGAGGTGGTGGAGAGGTAATTATGGCTTCAGGAAAAAGATTAAAGTCTGGATACGAACTGATAGATCGAAACAAAACATATACGGTTGTTGAGGCTGCCAAAATTATAAAGGAGGCAGCCAAAGCTAAGTTTGATGAGACTATAGAGATTTCAGTTAATCTCGGAGTTGACCCTCGTCACGCTGACCAAATGGTTCGTGGTTCAGTGGCAATGCCAAACGGCACCGGTAAAACTATGCGTGTCGCAGTATTTGCCCGTGATGCAAAAGCTGAAGAGGCTAAATCTGCTGGGGCAGAGTTTGTTGGAGCTGAGGATCTTGCAGAGCTGATTCAAAACGGAGAACAAGGGTTTGATCGTGTAATAGCATCTCCTGATATGATGGGGGTGGTTGGCCGTCTCGGGAAAGTGCTCGGGCCACGGGGCCTAATGCCAAACCCAAAACTCGGTACAGTTACCCAAGATGTAGCCGGGGCCGTTAAAATAGCAAAGGCCGGTGAAGTCCAATTCAGAGTTGAAAAAGCAGGTGTCGTTCATGCCGGTATAGGTAAAGCAAGCTTTGATGTAGAAAAAATAGCACAAAATGCACAAGCATTTTTGGATGCAATTCAAAAGGCTCGCCCAACCGGAGCGAAGGGAACGTTCATGAAAAAAGTTACCATGAGTTCAACTATGGGACCTGGTATTTTTATTGATGCTGCTCAAATTACAGGTTAACTTCCAGTTGTTTGAGTGAAAAAGAATTCTGGCACATATTAGTGCTTGAATGCAGGCGGAACAATATTTGTTCCTAACCTGTCCAAGACTGCAGGGGTTGATACTCAACTTAATAGCCTGCATAGACGGGGCATAGCAGTTTGGTGCTTTCGCTTCGATGGGCAGGCCAACGGTGTAAATTTGGGTTACAGCCCGTTTTTACACTCTGGTGTAACCGGGGGTGAAAACCCCCATAATTAAGGAGAAGATCAGATGAATCGGACAGAAAAAGCCGAACTGATCGAAACACTACAATCTACGTTTGGAGCAGCAACATCTGTTGTTGTAACACATCAAACAGGAATGACAGTGGCAGAAAGCAGTGAACTTCGTCAAAAAATCCGTGAAGCTGGGGCGACCTATAAAGTGACAAAAAATAGGGTTACCAAAATCGCGCTTCAAGGAACACAATTTGAAGATTTAACCGAATTTTTTAGCGGGCCTACAGCAGTTTGTACATCTACGGATGCTGTAGCCGCTGCTAAAACCGTTTTCGAGTTTACTAAAACTAATGACAAAGTCACAATTATTGGTGGTGGTCTTGATGGGAAAATTCTTTCAAAAGATGAGGTGGTTGCGCTAGCAAAGTTGCCATCTTTGAATGAATTACGTGGAAAGATTGTCGGAATTCTGCAGGCGCCGGCGGGTAAGTTGGTTAGTGTCATTTCTACACCTGTTAGTGGATTAGCTCGTGTTATTAAAGCACGTGCAGACAATCTTGGATAAGTGTTTGTGTTCTTATGATCAGAAGTTAAAGCCAAAAGGAGAAAATGATGGCCGATATTGAAAAAATTGCAGAGGATCTATCTGCGCTAACCGTATTAGAAGCCGCTGATTTAGCAAAGCTATTAGAGGAAAAGTGGGGTGTGTCCGCGGCTGCGCCTGTAGCTGTTGCTGCGGTGACCAGTGGTAGCGATGCAAGTGCAGCGTCAGCTGAAGAAAAAACAGAATTTGAAGTAGTTTTGACTTCTGCGGGTGCTTCCAAAATTAATGTTATCAAGGAAGTTCGCTCTATAACTGGTCTTGGTTTGAAGGAAGCAAAGGATCTTGTGGAAGCAGCCCCAAAGGCTGTAAAAGAGGGTGCCAGTAAGGATGAGGCGGAAGAGATAAAAGGGAAGCTTGAAGCTGCTGGCGCAACAGTCGAGCTAAAATAGATATTTACGCTCTAAATAGAATAGATTGAATCACCAGACTGGTCAATCAGTCTGGTGATACGATGCATTGAATAATATTTAGTTTCTAAAGATTTGTGAAAAGCAACCAATTTTTGGGAATAGGAAGTAAAACCTTTGCATTATAAATTATGCGATTATTAATCTAATCAGATATTAACAACGTTAAATAAAAAAAAAAGGGATATCGTTATAATGGCACAAAATGTAAGTACTCTTGATAGCCGCAAACGTGTTCGTAGAAGTTTTGGTCAACTTTCAGAAGTTGTTTCCATGCCAAATCTTATCGAAGTACAGAGATCAAGTTATGACCAGTTCTTGCAGATGGCAACATCTGCCCCTGAAAGAACTGAAACCGGACTTCAAGAAGCATTTACATCTGTTTTTCCAATTAATGATTTCTCCGGAAGGGCAGTTTTAGAATTCGTATCTTACGAGCTGGAGAAGCCAAAATATGATGTAGATGAGTGTCAGCAGCGGGGGTTAACATACGCTTCTGCTCTAAAGGTTACCCTGAGGCTCGTGATATGGGAATTTGATGAAGATACCGAAGCAAAATCGATAAGAGACATCAAAGAGCAAGACGTTTACATGGGTGATATGCCCCTTATGACTGATAATGGCACATTTGTTATAAATGGCACTGAGCGTGTAATTGTTTCTCAAATGCATAGGTCACCAGGGGTATTTTTTGACCATGATAAAGGAAAGACGCATGCCTCAGGAAAATTATTATTCGCGGCTAGGATAATTCCATATAGGGGTTCGTGGCTTGATTTTGAATTTGATGCAAAAGATATTCTTAATGTGAGAATAGACCGTAAACGCAAATTACCAGCAACAACGTTTATGATGGCTCTCCCAGATGAGCGTTCGCTTGAAAAAGTTGAAAATGCAAAAAAACAAGGGCTAGAAATTGAACCCTCAGAAATAACAGGAATGAGTAGAGAAGAGATTCTTGGGACCTATTATTTATCAGATCAAATAAGTAAAATTAAGAATATTTGGCGTCAGCCATTTGACACCGAAATTTTGCGCGGTACGAAAGTGGAGAAAGATCTTGTTGATGCTGAGACTGGAGAGGTAGCTGTATCGGCTGGCACAAAACTGACTCCCAGAAGTCTAAAAAAACTGGAGGAAGCTGGCCTCAAGCTCATCCGAATAGAAGAAGAAGACCTTATTGGGAAATTTCTTGCAAGAGATGTTGTTGATTTGTCCTCTGGAATTGTTCATGCAGAGGCAGGAGATGAGATAACAAAAGACTTTCTTGAGCTTGTAGATAATGAGAGCATAAACACACTTGATATATTGCGAATAGACAATGTTAATTATTCAGCCAACCTCCGAAATACCCTTGCCGTGGATAAAAATAATAGCCGGGCAGAGGCATTGGTAGATATTTATCGAGTTATGCGACCAGGAGAGCCCCCTACATTAGAGGGTGCCCATGAGTTATTTAATAATTTATTTTTTGACACAGAAAGATATGATTTGTCTGCTGTTGGAAGAGTAAAATTAAATTCTAGACTTGAGCAAGAAACTGATGATGAAATGCGAATTCTTCGTAAAGAAGATATTTTAGCAGTTCTTAATATTCTTGTTGGGTTAAAAGACGGAAGAGGAGATGTTGACGATATTGATCACCTTGGAAATAGACGGGTGCGCTCGGTGGGAGAACTGATGGAAAATCAGTACCGTGTTGGATTACTTAGAATGGAACGAGCCATTAAAGAACGCATGGGTTCTGTCGAAATAGACACCGTTATGCCAGCAGATTTAATAAATGCCAAACCAGCATCTGCTGCTGTAAGAGAGTTTTTTGGCTCGTCTCAATTATCTCAATTTATGGACCAAACCAACCCACTTTCAGAAATCACACATAAGAGACGTGTGTCAGCCTTGGGCCCGGGTGGGCTTACAAGAGAAAGAGCTGGTTTTGAAGTGCGTGACGTTCATCCCACACATTATGGGAGAATTTGCCCTATTGAAACACCTGAGGGGCCTAACATCGGTTTGATAAATTCTCTTGCTACATTTGCTCAAATAAATAGATATGGATTTATTGAAACACCTTACAGGAAAGTAGAAAATGGAAAATTAACTGATGAATATCGTTATGTTTCTGCAATGGAAGAGGGTAAATATGGGATTGCTCAGGCTAATACAGAATTTGATAGCAATGGTAATATTGTGGGAGAATTAATTCCGGTAAGACGTGCCGGAGAAATAAGTCTTGCAAAACCAGAAGACGTCGATTTCGTTGATGTTTCACCAAAACAACTTGTTTCTGTTGCTGCTGCTCTAATCCCATTTCTTGAAAATGATGATGCTAACAGAGCATTAATGGGGTCCAACATGCAACGTCAGGCTGTTCCACTTTTGAAAGCTGAGGCGCCAACTGTAGGAACGGGGATGGAGGCTCGTGTTGCCCGCGACTCCGGTGTTACGATTATCGCGAAACGTTCAGGATTGGTAGACCAGGTTGATGCAACGAGAATAGTTATAAGTGCAGATGAAGATAGTGGCAATGACGATGTCTCTCCAGTGGACATATACAGTTTGCTTAAATTTCAACGTTCAAACCAAAATACGACTGTTAACCAGCGCCCACTGGTTAAAGTGGGGGATAGAATCAATACGGGCGACATTATTGCTGACGGTCCTTCAACAGAAGATGGTGAGTTGGCTTTAGGGAGAAATGTGCTGGTCGCTTTCATGCCATGGAATGGATACAATTTTGAAGACTCAATTCTCATCAATGAGCGGATTGTTAGAGACGATGTTTTTACATCCATTCACATAGAAGAGTATGAGATAATGGCGCGCGACACTAAGCTTGGGCAAGAAGAAATTAGCCGCGACATTCCTAACGTCGGAGAAGAGGCTCTTAAGAATTTAGACGAGGCTGGTATTGTATATGTAGGGGCGGAAGTCAATGCTGGTGACATAATGGTTGGGAAGGTTACACCAAAGGGTGAGAGTCCGATGACACCAGAGGAAAAATTGCTTAGGGCCATTTTTGGTGAAAAAGCTTCTGACGTAAGAGATACCTCTCTGAGAGTGCCACCTGGGGGTGCGGGAACGGTTGTCGAGGTACGTGTTTTTTCAAGACGTGGTCTTGAGAAAGACGAACGTGCGAGAGCAATTGAACGGGCTGAAATTGAGCGCTTAGCGAAGGACCGTGACGATGAGCAAAATGTTTTAGAAAAGGGTTTTGCAACCAGAATGATGTCTATATTAGACGGTCAAATTGTTGCTGCAGGGCCCTCCTCATTATCAGTAAATGAGAAGCTTGATAAAGAAAAACTTGGAAGCTTAAGAAATCCAGAACTTCGTCAAATTGCAGTACAAAATGATGACGTACAAAAAAGCGTTGAGGCACAGATAACAGATTTTGAAAACTCCATAAAAAGGCTGGATGGAAGATTTTCAGATAAGGTTGATAAGTTGCAACGAGGCGACGAATTAATGCCAGGCGTTATGAAGATGGTTAAGGTTTTCGTGGCAGTAAAACGTAAATTACAGCCTGGCGATAAAATGGCTGGACGGCATGGAAACAAGGGAGTTATTTCTCGTATAATGCCAGCTGAGGATATGCCTTACTTAGATGATGGAACGCCCGTTGACATTGTTCTGAACCCGTTAGGTGTACCATCTCGAATGAATGTGGGTCAGATTCTTGAGACGCACCTTGGTTGGGCTGCAAGAGGGCTTGGAAAACAAATTGGTGAGGCAGTGGATGCCGCTAAAGCTTCTCATGATCTTACATCTTTAAGGGATAGGCTTAAAGCAATTTATCCTAAGGACCAATATAATGAAACTATTGCACATATGGATGATACTCAAATAATAGAGCAGTCAAGTCTTTTAACTAGAGGTGTTCCCATGGCTACACCAGTTTTTGATGGAGCAAAGGAAGCTGACGTCCTAAATTTGCTTAAGCAAGCAGGATTGTCGGAAGCAGGTCAGGAATGGTTAATTGATGGACGTACCGGAGAAAAGTTTGATAGGCCCGTAACAGTAGGTTATATCTATATGCTGAAATTACACCATCTTGTCGATGAAAAGATTCACGCTAGGTCTATAGGTCCTTACAGTCTCGTTACGCAACAACCTCTTGGTGGAAAGGCGCAATTTGGAGGTCAGCGGTTTGGAGAAATGGAAGTTTGGGCTTTGGAAGCTTATGGCGCAGCATATACGCTACAGGAGATGCTTACTGTAAAATCTGACGACGTATCTGGTCGAACAAAAGTCTACGAAGCCATCGTCAGAGGTGATGATGATTTCGAAGCAGGAATTCCGGAGTCGTTCAATGTACTTGTTAAGGAACTTCGTTCATTGGGTCTTAACGTAGACCTTCATGATATTGAGAAATAGTTACTTGGAGCAAGGATGTTTATTTGCTCACAATTTAATAAAGAAAAACATACTGGTTTCCCCAGGTTTTAAAGAAGGCGACAGGAGTCTAAACTATGAATGATTTGATGAACCCATTTGGTCAGCTAAAATCTGCACAAAGTTTTGATAAAATTAAAATCTCAATAGCATCACCAGACCTTATTAGATCTTGGTCATTTGGAGAGATTAAAAAGCCTGAAACTATAAATTACAGAACATTTAAACCTGAAAAAGATGGTTTGTTCTGCGCGAGAATTTTTGGCCCTGTTCGTGATTATGAATGCTTATGTGGAAAGTATAAGCGTATGAAATATCGCGGTATAATTTGTGAAAAATGTGGTGTCGAAGTAACACTATCTAAAGTGCGAAGAGAGCGGATGGGTCACATAGATTTGGCAGCACCTGTGGCCCATATTTGGTTTCTAAAGTCATTGCCGAGTAGAATTGGACTTTTGGTCGATATGACTTTGAAAGACCTTGAGAAAGTTCTTTACTTTGAAAATTTTGTTGTCCTCGAGCCTGGTTTGACTAGTCTTCAAAAGGATCAGCTTTTGAGTGAGGAAGAATATTATGATGCGCAAGATGAATATGGGGAAGACGCTTTTCAGGCAGAAATTGGTGCAGAGGCTATAAAGACTATTTTATCAGGTATTGATCTTCAAGTGGAACGTGAATCAGTTCGAACGGATTTGCGCGAGACAGGTTCTGAGGTGAAGCGAAAAAAATTAGTGAAGCGTTTAAAATTGATAGATGCGTTTTTAGAAAGTGGATGTCGACCAGAATGGATGATCTTAGATGTGATCCCTGTTATTCCACCAGAGTTACGCCCTCTAGTTCCATTGGACGGTGGTCGCTTTGCAACTTCTGACTTAAATGATTTGTATCGTCGTGTAATTAACCGAAATAATCGTTTAAAAAGGCTAATAGAACTGCGTGCGCCCGATATTATTGTAAGAAATGAAAAACGTATGTTGCAAGAAGCAGTAGACGCCCTTTTTGATAACGGGAGGCGTGGCCGAATTATAAGCGGGGTGAACAAAAGACCGCTTAAATCATTATCTGATATGTTAAAAGGAAAGCAGGGAAGATTCCGTCAAAATTTGCTAGGGAAGCGAGTTGACTATTCGGGTCGTTCTGTAATAGTTGTTGGTCCTGAGCTTAGGCTACATGAATGTGGTCTTCCGAAGAAGATGGCACTTGAGCTGTTTAAACCATTTATATACTCAAAACTAGAGCTATATGGACTTGCCAGTACAATAAAAGCTGCCAAGCGCATGGTGGAAAAAGAGCGTCCTGAAGTATGGGACATATTGGAGCAAGTTATCCGAGAACATCCAGTAATGTTGAATCGAGCTCCCACACTACATAGACTTGGGATACAGGCTTTTGAACCAAAATTAGTTGAAGGAAAAGCAATACAACTACACCCGCTTGTTTGCACGGCGTTCAACGCCGATTTTGATGGTGACCAAATGGCTGTCCACGTTCCTTTGTCACTCGAGGCTCAATTAGAGGCGCGTGTTTTGATGATGTCAACGAATAATATTCTAAGCCCAGCAAACGGAAAGCCTATTATTGTTCCCTCACAAGATATTATTTTAGGTCTTTATTACCTTACAATGGAACGAGATGGAGAAGATGGTGAAGGTATGGCGTTCGCGGACATCCAAGAAATCTTGCTTGCACTTGATAATGGCTCGGTAAGTCTTCAGGCTCACGTTAAAGCAAGAGTATCTACATTTAATAGCTCCGGTGAGCGGGTAACGAAAGTTATGGATACGACCCCAGGCCGTGCTCGACTAGCAGATTTGCTTCCGCATAATCCGAACATCACCTTTGATTTAGTAAATAAATTAATGACAAAAAAAGAAATTACTAATGTTATTGACACTATCTATCGACATTGTGGTCAAAAAGATACAGTTATTTTCTGTGATAGACTTATGGCACTGGGATTTGGCCAGGCTTGCAAATCAGGTATTTCTTTTGGCATAGCTGACCTTAAAACACCAGTTCTAAAACAAAAATTTGTTTCTGACGCAGAGTCACAAGTGACTGAGTTTGAAAGTCAATATCTAGATGGTTTTATTACCCAAGGTGAAAAATATAATAAAGTCATTGATGTGTGGTCTCGCTGTTCTGATTTAGTGGCTGAGGAAATGATGAAGAGCATATCCACAATCGAAAGTGGCAAACCTGTAAACTCTGTATGGATGATGGCTCATTCTGGTGCTCGTGGCTCTGCTGCTCAAATCAAACAACTTGCAGGTATGCGAGGGCTGATGGCAAAGCCGTCCGGTGAAATTATTGAGACACCTATTAAATCATCTTTTAAAGAGGGTCTAGATGTGTTGGAGTATTTTAATTCGACACATGGCGCAAGAAAAGGGTTGGCGGACACAGCTTTGAAAACAGCAAATTCTGGTTATCTTACTAGAAGGCTTGTGGATGTCGCCCAGGATTGCATTATCACAGTTGAAGATTGTGGCACAACAGAGGGAATAACAATTCGGCCAGCAACTAATGGGAGTGAGATCGTTGACTCACTCTCAGATAGAATATTGGGCAGATACCTAGCTGCTGATTTAGTAAACCTTGAAACTAACGAGGTCATCGTAAAGCAAGGTGAAATGGTCGAGGAGGATCATCTGGAGGATATTGATAAGTGTGGTTTAGATCAAGCCTATATTAGGTCTGTACTGGTATGTAATGCACCAGTAGGAATTTGTGGCACTTGTTATGGTAGAGACCTGGCACGTGGAACAACAGTCAACATAGGAGAGGCAGTAGGTGTGATAGCGGCACAATCAATAGGTGAGCCTGGAACACAGCTTACTATGCGTACCTTCCACGTCGGTGGCGCCGCACAAAGAGGTGCAGAAGATAATAATATTGAAACAACAATAGCCGGTAAAGTTCAATTAGTTGACGTAAGCATAGTTGAGGGTTCTGACGGAAGTCCTATTGTGATGTCAAGAAGCTCAGAACTATTAATTATAGACGATCAAGATAGAGAGCGTGCCAGACACAGATTACCCTATGGCGGCAAACTGTTTGTTAAGGACGGAGATATGGTTAATCTTGGAGATGTATTGATTGAATGGGACCCATACACAATCCCAATTATAACCGAGGTGAGCGGAAGAGCAAATTATGTTGACCTCTCAGAAGGTATAACAATGCGGGAGGCTGCCGATGAAATCACAGGTATTGTTAGCAGGGAGGTTATTGAAACAAAGCAATCAGGCAATACGGCAAACTTACGACCAAGGATCACATTACGCGACAATGACGGCGAGGTTTTATCGTTGCCAAATGGAATGGAAGCTCGATATTTCTTGCCGGTTGGAGCAATTCTATCCGTTGACAATGGGTCTGACGTAAAGGCTGGTGAAGTAGTGGCTAGGATCCCAAGAGAGTCTTCAAAAACACGTGACATTACTGGAGGACTACCTAGAGTAGCTGAGCTTTTTGAGGCCAGAAAACCAAAGGACTTTGCTGTGATAAGTGAAATTGATGGTCGTGTGGAATTCGGAGCAGATTATAAAGCTAAAAGGAGGATCAGGGTAGTTTCTCTTGACCAAGAACAAGATGCAGTGGAATATCTTCTACCAAAAGGCCGTAATTTAGCAGTCAATGAGGGCGATATAGTGCGCAAAGGCGACCTCTTGCTTGATGGCTCCCCTGTGCCTCACGATATTCTGAGTATACTTGGAGTAGAGGCACTCGCTGAATATCTAGTTAAGGAAATCCAGGATGTTTATAGACTTCAAGGTGTAAAAATTAATGATAAACATATTGAAGTTATTGTCCGTCAGATGCTTCAGAAAGTTGAAGTTGAAGATGGCGGCGATACAACATTATTAGTTGGGGAGCAAGTCGAACGCGAAGAATATATCCTTGCTAATGAGGTGGCTGAGAAAGAAGGTCTTAGACCAGCCATTGCAAGACCGGTTTTGCTCGGTATAACCAAAGCTTCATTGCAAACTCGTTCATTTATATCGGCGGCATCATTTCAAGAGACGACACGTGTTTTAACAGAGGCCTCTGTTTCAGGCCGCGAAGATAGACTTGAAGGCCTAAAAGAGAACGTGATTGTGGGCCGACTTATACCTGCTGGCACTGGCTCTGTTATAAATAAAATGCGAAGAGTGGCAGCTGATCGAGATAATATCATTGCAAGTAATAGAAAAGCTCAAGCAGATGCAAAAGCTTTGCAAGATGACGCAGATGGTTTTGCTGACGAAGAGATGGAGGAAGTAGTTGAGGGTTAAATCTTAATGCACAAAGATTAGACATAAAATTTAATAAAAAATGAGCGAAATGTAAATAAAAGCTTGACCATTTCGTTCACAAAAAATAGTATCCGGCAATTCTTGTAGATCTTGGTAGTGGAATAAATTTAATTTTATGTTTCCAAACGCATGATCTGTTTTACAAGCGGTTGGTATCGTAAATACCTTTGACCATTTATGATTTGAGAGCAGAGATGGTCTTCTTAGAAAATAGTTTTGTTAAAAGGGCCTAATATGCCAACAATAAACCAGCTTATCAGATATGGTCGAAACCGGCCTGTGTCTAGGAATAAAGTTCCTGCGATGGAAGCATGTCCTCAAAAACGTGGTGTATGTACGCGAGTGTACACAACAACACCGAAAAAGCCTAATTCTGCACTCCGTAAGGTGGCCCGTGTTCGCCTCACAAATGGGTTTGAAGTTACAAGTTACATCCCTGGTGAAGGACATAATCTACAAGAACATTCTGTGGTACTTATTAGAGGAGGGCGAGTTAAAGATTTGCCGGGTGTTCGTTATCATATCATACGCGGAACGCTCGATACTCAGGGTGTGTCTGACCGCCGTCAACGCCGTTCTAAATACGGCGCAAAGCGGCCGAAATAGGGGGAAATTATGTCTCGTCGTCATCGCGCAGTAAAACGTGAGGTCATTCCCGACCCTAAATTTAAAGATGTGGTAGTATCAAAATTCATGTCTTGCTTAATGTTTGATGGAAAACGGTCTCTCGCTGAAAGCATTGTTTACGGAGCTTTTGAACAAATTCAGAGTAAATCAGGAAATGAGCCTGTAAAAGTTTTTCATGACGCCTTGGAAAACGTTCGTCCTCATTTGGAGGTAAGGAGCAGGCGTGTTGGAGGAGCTACGTATCAAGTGCCAGTTGAAGTGCGGTCTGATA
The DNA here is from genome assembly GCA_902520885.1 of uncultured SAR116 cluster alpha proteobacterium. Lineage (GTDB taxonomy): Bacteria > Pseudomonadota > Alphaproteobacteria > Puniceispirillales > Puniceispirillaceae > UBA5951. The sequence goes on along the minus strand of CABYPW010000026.1, from coordinate 2,335 downwards.
GAGCGCAAGCGCTAGCTATTCGGTGGCTTATAGATAGCTCGCGCAAAAGAGGTGAAAGAACAATGGTTGGCAGGTTATCTGCTGAGCTCATTGATGCTGCCAATAATCGAGGTAATGCAGTAAAAAAGCGTGAAGATACGCATAAAATGGCTGAGGCAAATAGAGCATTTGCGCACTATCGCTGGTAAAAGTTTTCAGGAGTATATTAAATGTCGCGGGAATACACATTAGACAGATATCGTAATTTTGGGATAATGGCTCACATAGACGCGGGGAAGACAACCACAACAGAACGTGTTCTATATTATACGGGTCGTTCACATAAAATAGGTGAAGTCCATGATGGTAATGCCACTATGGACTGGATGGAACAAGAGCAAGAACGGGGGATAACTATAACCTCAGCTGCAACTACCTGTTTTTGGTTTCGCACTGAAGATGGAGAGAACCCTACCCCAGAGTATGGAAAAGATGCAGATGAAGCCAAGTTTCGTTTTAACATCATTGATACGCCTGGCCACGTCGACTTTACGATAGAGGTAGAGAGGTCTCTCGCTGTTCTAGATGGCGCTGTTTGCGTACTTGATGCCAATGCAGGGGTCGAACCACAAACAGAAACTGTTTGGCGTCAAGCTGATCGATATAAAGTGCCTCGTGTAGTTTTCGTTAATAAAATGGATAAAATTGGAGCTGATTTTTTTAATTGTATCCAGATGATATCTGAACGTACAGGCGCTTTGCCCCTTCCTATACAAATGCCAATTGGTTCTGAAAGCGAGTTCATCGGTCTAATAGATTTGGTGACTATGAAAGAATGGGTGTGGCAAACCGAAGATCTGGGTGCTAGCTGGATAATAAAAGATATTCGTCCTGAGCTTCTAGATAAAGCGCAAGAAATGCGTGCTAATATGATAGAAATAATCGTGGAACAAGATGATGATGTTATGGAAAAATTTTTGGAAGGCGAAGAGCCTGATGAATTGACCATAAAAAGCCTAATTCGTAAAGGCACATTAGCAATGGATTTTGTGGCAGTAATATGTGGTTCAGCTTTTAAGAACAAAGGCGTTCAACCCATGTTAAACGCAGTTATCGACTTTTTGCCTGGCCCAAGGGATGTCCCTGACTATTTAGGGTTTGCGCCGGGTGACGATACAGAAACGCGTGATATCCCTAGAAAAGCAGATGACGCTGACCCATTTACAGGACTTGCATTTAAAATAATGAATGACCCGTTTGTTGGTTCTTTAACTTTTCTTAGAATTTATTCTGGCTGTCTGAAGAAAGGCGACTCTCTTTTGAATTCTACTAAAGGGAAGAAAGAACGCGTAGGACGAATGATGATGATGCATTCAAATAATAGAGAGGAAATTGAGGAGGCTTTTGCAGGGGATATTGTGGCTCTTGCAGGAATGAAAGAGACAACCACTGGAGATACTATTTGTGATCCTCTAAAACCTGTTGTTTTAGAAACTATGACTTTTCCCGACCCCGTCATTGAAATAGCAATAGAACCGAAATCTAAGAATGACCAAGAAAAGATGTCCGCAGGTCTTCAACGCCTTGCAGCGGAAGATCCGTCCTTCCAGGTGTCGTCAGATAATGAATCAGGTCAAACTATAATGAGAGGTATGGGTGAACTCCATCTTGACATCTTAGTTGATAGATTGAAGAGAGAATTCAAAGTGGAGGCGAACATTGGTGCACCGCAAGTAGCTTATCGTGAAACAATTACAAAAGATGTAGAAATTGACTATACGCATAAAAAACAATCAGGCGGTTCTGGGCAATTCGCAAGAGTGAAAATTAAGTTTGGACCACTCAAGGACGGTGGTTTTCAATTTTCTAATTCGGTGGTTGGAGGTAATGTTCCCAGAGAATTTATACCTGGAGTGGAAAAAGGTATAATCCAAGCAAAAGATACTGGAATTATAGCAGGATTCCCAGTCATTGATTTTCAAGCAGAATTGGTCGATGGCGCTAGCCACGACGTGGACTCCTCCGTGTTAGCTTTTGAAATTGCAGCACGTGCTGCATTTCGTGACGCTATGTCCAAAGCAGCAGCTAGATTGCTCGAGCCGATAATGAAAGTTGAGGTTATTACTCCTGAAGAATACATGGGTGACATAATCGGGGATTTGAATAGCCGCCGTGGAAACGTCGGTGGGATGGAGCCTCGTGGAAATGCACGCGCTATAGATGCTATGGTGCCTCTTGCAAATATGTTTGGGTATATTAACACCCTGCGGTCAATGAGTCAGGGGCGTGCCCAATATACAATGCAATTCGACCATTATGAACAAGTGCCTCAGGCTGTTGCAGATGAAGTTCGTGC
>CABYPW010000025.1 GCA_902520885.1 uncultured SAR116 cluster alpha proteobacterium | reverse complement strand
CCGTTTCGGGAACCAGTAATTTTTCTGGGCCGCTGAGTGTAACAAATAGTCTGACGACCTTAGATAATGCCTCAATTGGCTACCTATCTGTTACAGGACTATCAGATCTTTCTGGGGATGTGGCTATAGGTGGTAACTTGACACTTGGTACTTTTACAGTAACAGGTGTTACAAGTAACTTAAATACCGATAACGCGACAATTGGAACTCTTTACACAGATACCATAAAGTCAGCAGATGGCCAGATGAACCTTATCAGGAAAAAAGATGATGGAACAATATCTATTGGTCAGAATTCGATTGATATTGATAATACTAACGATGTGATTTCTTCAAGTGCTGGAGTCTTAACCTTGGGTGACCATGATAACCATGTAACTAAAGTTAGAGGTATTTTGAGTATTCAGGACCCCACAGATCCAGACCATGCTGCTACCAGACGTTACGTTGACCAGTCTGCAGCAATGGCAGCTGCTCTAGACACGCGCAATCCAGAAAAAGGTAAGAACTTTCATTTGCAACTTGGCGGAGCAACAAAAAATCAAGAAAATGCGCTTGGTTTGAATTTCGCAGGGTCAATGTTTTTAGTAAATGCTCCAGGGGCTGATGGTGCTCTTCCATTTAGTATATCAGCGGGTATTTCAAACTCTGCTAATCAATATATGGGCAAACTTTCTGTTGGCTTATCTTGGTAATATGAGTTAACAACTGAACTTTGATGCTAGAGCATCAGTAAATAAACCATCAGCAGCACGATCAAAAAACTCCGGATATTCTGTTGCATAAGAAATAAAAAGCGCTTTTAGTTCCGAAGTAGTTATACCTTTTGGTACGCAAATTGAAATAAAATCTGAAAGATGTCCTGAATAGACACTGTCCGTTACACCTGCAAGGTAGCCCTGGCAAATCCCATCCTCTGCAGGCAAATTACTTTGGCAATAAGTGAGTAACGATTTACTAGTTAGAAAGTAAGTATTCTCTTCAGCAATTGCCAAATTATTTCCACCTAAAACAGTTATTTGTGCCAATAGTAAAATTTTTAAAAATTTAAAATAATTTTTTATCATGTTTTTAAGTTCCTTAGATTAAGATAACTACGGCTCTTTCTAAAAAATCATATTAGGTCTGTCTTTTTGTGTCTTGTTTATTTACCAGAACCTAATTGTTTAAGAAATAGCCTTGCTGCAGGACTGAATTCATCATAATTTTCTGGGTTTATAAGTTCTTTTGCTTTTTGCTTTCCTAGTTCCACACCCCATTGGTCAAAGCTGTTGATATCCCACAGAAAACCGCTTGTAATTGTAACATGTTCGTATAAGGCTAGTAGCCCCCCAAGATTATAAGGGTCTGATTTACCCCAGCTAATTATGGTTGATGCCTTTCCCCCTTGAAAGTTTCTGTGAGGCTCCTCCAAGTTTTCCTGTCCAATCGCCAGTGCTTCTGCCTGCGCCAAGGCATTAAAAATAAGTGTTTTATGGCTTTCTTTCCAACCTTCGGGTAGATAACACTCAATAGCGTTTCGCGGAATAAGAATATCTAAACTTTGTTTTTCCATTCCTTGGTGAAGATATTGAAAAAAGCTGTGCTGTGCGTTCGTTCCAGGCTCACCCCAAATTAGTGGAGATGCCGGCACCTTTAATTTTTTATTATGTTTATCTACAGACTTCCCGTTACTCTCCATTTCTAACTGTTGTGCCCAAGCAGGAAGCATTGAAAGACGCTGGTCATAAGGCATAATGCCATGCATAGGAATATTTAGGAAATTTCGATTCCAGATCCTTAATAGCGCCAAAATTACAGGAATATTATTACGAATAGGTGTGTTAAAAACGTGTTTATCGATTTCTGCAGCACCCTCTAAAAATGAGCTAAAATTTTTATTTCCAATAGCTATCATAATGGGCAAGCCTACGGAAGACCAAAGTGAGTATCTGCCTCCAATGCCATCAGCAAAATCAAATATTTTTTCCTTTGATATACCCCAGTCTATAGCTTTTTGCGGGGCAGCTGTAATTGCCGCCATTTGATTAAATGGGGTAACATTTGCTTGCTTTAACCAGCTTCTTGCTAGTGAAGCATTTTGTAATGTTTCTGCTGTTGTGAATGTTTTAGAAGTTACGAGAAAGAAGGTTCCCTTAGGGTCGCAATCCAATAAATTATCATTTAAGTCGGCTGGGTCAACATTTGATACAAATCTGATATTTTGGTTCCCTTGAAAAGGTTTTAAAGCGCTTGTAACCATCGAAGGTCCGAGGTCTGAACCACCAATACCTATATTTACAATTGTACGGATGTTTTTATTTGAGCGGACCTCCTCACAAAACGAAGTAAGTTTTTGCCATTCTGCAGATTTGTAGCGTTCTTTTAGGCGCAATTTTGTGTGAAGTACCGGTCTATTTTCCGTTTTATTAATTGATTCACCGTTTGCAAGCTTAGAAAACTTTTCTTCAATTCCTGAAGCCTCTGCAAGTTTGATTAGATTATCAAAGATTGTGGGTGTAATGAATTGACGGGTCATATCTACCCATAAAGGCTCCAATGAAAAACAAAAATCATCTACTCGATTTTTTTGATTCATCAAATCGTTAAGAGATACAGAACTAATTTCCTTAGCTTCTTTAATAAGTATTTTGAAATATGGATTATCGGTAAGCTGCATATTATTAATTAACTAATTTAGTTGCCTGTTTTGCTCGAGCGGTTATTTCTGAGAAGTTTTGATCATTTATATCTTTTGCAGGTGCTATCCAACTTCCACCCACACAACTCACATTTACTAACGATAGCCATTCTGAAGCTGTCTCATAAGATATGCCTCCAGTCGGGCAAAATTTCAAATTTGGTAGTGGACTAAGCAGTGACTTTATAAATGGTATTCCACCGACAGCAGATGCTGGAAAAAATTTTATTTCTGAAAACCCTGCCTCACTTAATGTAAGCATTTCGGAGACTGTGCTGGCGCCAGGTAATAAAGATATATTACTTTCATTACAAGCATCAATAATGGAAGACGTAGTTCCAGGGCTAACACAAAATTTGGCACCAGAATTTTTCGCTTGTGTAGCATTTTCTTTGGTAAGAATGGTGCCAGCTCCAACATAAATTTCAGGTAAATGTTTTGCCAATTGTTCTATAGCATTAAGTGCTGCTGATGTTCGTAAAGTAATTTCAATTGTTTTTATTCCTCCAGTTAATAATGCCTCGCCTAATGGAATTGCGTGATTAGCCCTTTCTAGCACAATTACAGGCATAACTGGACCTAATGATAAAATTTTTGAAATACTCATTTATTCTGTCCTAAATTAATACTAATTCCACCCCCAGCTTCGGCATTAGCAGATTGGCTTCTCATCTGTGCAAAATTAGCTCTCCTTCCTGAGAAAAATCAAGCCATTCACTTACCTTAGGGCTATTAGAAAGACTTGAATGCTTGCTCATCTTATTGCCCCCTCTCTAATCTGGTAAACTGCATCTAAAATCCTAGAATGAGATCCACACCTGCAAAGATGACGATTAAGTGTATCCTTTATTTGTTCGTCTGAAGGTGTTTTTGTTTTTCGAAATAAAGCAGTCACGCTACATACAATACCGGCAGTACAATATCCGCATTGCGCTACATTTTCTTCAGCAAAGATTTGCTGAATATCACTCATTTTCTCAGGGTTTCCAAAACTCTCAACCGTTTCGATTTGCCTTCCTTCAAACTCTGCCGCGGCACGCACACAACTATTTGTTGGCTCACCATCAACTAAAACCATACAAGCACCACATTGTTCCAAAGCGCACCCCAGTTTTGCACCTTTAAAATCAAAATCATTTCTTAAAACATAGATTAGTGGTGTATCAGTTTCCGTATCAACGGACATGTTCTTGCCGTTCACGTGTAAATTTATTAACGCCATTGCCTACACCTGCACCCAATCATTACCAACTTTCAAACGGTGCCCTATTATGTTCGGGCGCATCAAAGTTTGCTCTACAAAACAACCTTTTTTGGCTGCCTCTATTAGTTCAATTCGTTGTTGCGTTGATGCTGAGCCTTCCATGTCTATATCTATTTCAAAGCTTACTGGCTGGGTTTCGTAAGGTTCTCTTCCTTTCTGAACACCCTGCCAATGCAAACGAGTAGCTAGTTTTATTTCTCCCACATCTACTTTTAGTCTCTTTGAGAACGCTCTTAATTGTGTCATAAGGCATGCTGCTAGACCTCCAGAGAATAACATTAGAGGTGTTGGAGCTGAGCCGTCACCTCCATGAAATCCCATTTCATCTGTGGCAAGATCGCATTCGAAAGGGTCTGGCTCGAGCATTCGAACTTGCATATCTGTTCTCATTCTTCCGGGATTTACAGCATCGCATTCAAAAACAACATCGAATCTTTTAATTTCTTCACTCATTAATTCATCTTCTCACTAAAAATTAACTTTATCACTTCCTTTAAGTTGCAGTATTTCACGCGCTTCTTCAGGACTCGCAATTTCAAGTCCAATACCCTCGAGAATTTGCCTTGCACTTTTTACCTGGTCAGCATTAGACGTTGCAAGTTTACCAGGCCCAGCCCACAGGGAATCTTCAAGACCAACACGGACGTTAGCTCCCATAGAGGCAGCCTGCGCAGCTATTCTCATTTGTGCAGAACCAGCACCCAATACGGACCATTCATACTGATCACCAAAAAGCCTGTCTGCTGTTCTCTTCATATGGGCCACATCTTCGGCATGAGTTCCTATACCACCTAAAATTCCAAATACAGACTGAATAAACAGAGGTGGTTTAACTAAACCTCTATCAAGAAAATGTTTTAGATTATACAGATGGGCAATATCATAGCATTCAAACTCAAACCGAGTATTGTTCTCATAACATGTAGTCAGAATGTACTCGATGTCTTTAAAAGAATTCCTAAATACAAGATCTCTTGTGCTTTCCAGAAATTCTGGTTCCCAATCATGTTTAAATTCCTTATATCGATTTAACATCATATAAAGCCCAAAATTAATAGACCCCATATTTAATGAAGCCACTTCGGGTTTAAACATCTCTGCTGGCTTCACTCGTTCTTCTACTCTCATATATGGACTGCCGCCTGTGGTAATGTTTATAGCAGCACTCGTGGCTTGTTTCATTTGAGGTAAAAATCTCCCAAAAGCCTCTGGGGTTTGGTCTGGTTTCCCAGTTTCTGGATCACGTGCGTGAACGTGTAAAATAGCAGCGCCCGCTTCGGCAGCATTTAAAGCATCATCAATTATTTCACTCGGGGTGATTGGCAGATGCGGAGACATACTAGGGGTATGTATCGCACCTGTAACAGCGCAAGTAATAATTACTTTTTTTGGTTTTGCCATAAATTCCTCCAGAACAGAATCTTTTACATATTGGAAAAAATTAACTTTATCGATATTTTAGTTGATTCAATTCTAATGTTTCTATTGACTATTGGAAAGAATAATTTTTTATATTTTTAAAGTCTATCTTATCATATGTGAATTATTAAATAGAACGTAGTCTTAGATAAAAAAGGGTAACATTATGGATGGGTTAATACGCCGCTCTACCGAAATTCTTCAAGCAATTGCGGCTATTTGGTTAATTTTTGTCGCTTTAACAATATTTGCTGAGGTTGCTTTTCGAAATTTGGGACTATTTTTAGGCGCTGACCAAATTGTTCAGAATTCCGTGCCTGCCATTGTGTTTTTGCAGGTTCCATTCGCCATTGCGGCTGGAACTATGCTGCGAACAACCCTAATTTTTGGATTGGTTAAACGAAGATTTCGTCTAGGTATAAACTTTGTATCTTACATTATAGGGATCGCACTTTTTGTAGGAATAGCAGTTGGCGGATGGACAGATATGATTCGTGGATGGGAGATTAGAGAATATCAAGGGATTGGAGCAATTGAATTTCCTGTATACATCATACGGACAGTTATTGTGGTATGTTCTATTATAGTTTCATTGATATACATAAATTTAGCATTTCGTGCTGTAACTGGAACTGACCTAACGCCATTAGCCCAAGACTAAAATGCAATTTCGGATGTTAAAAAAACCGTTTTTTATGAATTAAATAATTGAAGGAATAAAATATGGATCTAGATACACTCATGCTTCTAACCCTTTTGGGTATGCTTGCAGCAATCGTGTTAGGGGTTCATATTGCATTGGCACTCGGCGCTACTGCTATGATAGGTACCTATTTTATTTTTGGTGATACGTACTTAGCAGCGAGTCAGGTTGGAGGTGCGGCTTATGAGTTGATTAGAGACCATGTTTTTATGACAATCCCACTTTTTGTTCTCATGGGTGATTTTCTATCAAAAAGTGGTGCAGCTGCTGACCTTTATACGCTTATTAATAAGGGATTAAAGGGCGTGCCAGGAAGACTTGGCGTTGCAACCGTTACAGGTAATGCAGCATTTGCCGCTGTTACCGGGACTTCAATAGCATCAGCCGCTGCTTTCACAAGAATTGCATGGCCGGAAATGAAAGCCGCAGGCTACAAGCATTCTTTTGCACTAGGCTCAATCGCTGGGAGTGCATGTCTTGGTATGCTCATCCCCCCAAGTGTTCTGCTAATCGTATGGGGTATAATTACTGAAGATTCCATCGGAAAATTATTTGTAGCAGGAGTGATACCTGGCATTTTATTAGCTGGGTTTTTTGCTGCCTACAATATGTTTACTGCTAAAATGAATCCTTCAATTGCACCAGAACCTGATGCAATGGGAGACGTCGCCCCTCTTACTAAAAGTCAAATTTACTCTGGGGCTTCCATAATTGGATTAATATTTCTTGTTTTAGGTGGAATATGGGGCGGCTTTTTTACAGCTACAGAAGCAGCAGGTGTTGGAGCATTAGCAGGCATGTGCATTGCTATCGCCAAAGGCCTAAGATTTAAGGAGCTCGTAGACTGCATCATTGATGCAGGCAAGACATCTGCTCCAATTATGATTTTGCTAATTACCGCTGGGATGTACTCTAGGTTTTTATCGCTAGCAGACATTGACTCACTTATTATAGGGGCGATGACTTCCGCAGGATTAGACGGGGCAATGGGGCTTGTAGTGATGGTTATTATATGGCTGCTACTTGGTATGTTATTAGATTCGATCTCCATCATTTTATTAACAGTGCCGTTATTTATGACCTTAAGTAGTGGAATGGATCCATATGCTTTTGCAATATTTGGTATTTTAGCCATCGAAGCTGGATTACTTACACCTCCGTTTGGTCTAATCGTCTACACGGTAAAAGGCGTTTTATCTGGAACGGGTCACGACGTACCCCTTAATCAAATTTTTTCAGGTTCAATACCTTATTGGCTCATGATGTTAGTTGTCATGATACTTGTAGTTATTTTTCCTGGATTAGCTAGCTGGTTGACAACTTTTGTATAAGGTAGTTTCCTTAAATTAGTAAAGACCGGTTTTTTTATGACTTTAGAACAAACCTTTGGGAGGATTAAATGAAAAAAAGTCTTTTTAGTTTGGTGGGTGCAGCTGCTTTGGCATCAACTGCATTCATGTCAAGCGCGATGGCAGACAGCTTTACGCTTAGAATAGGGTCCGGACACCCATCTGCTCCAACACCTTATGTGAGAAATCTAGAAAATGTATTTGTGCCAAATGTAGTTAAAAGAGTTGCTGCTGAAACTGAACATAAAGTGAAATTTATTGAGGCCTATGGCGGTAAAATTGCAAAAGTGCATGAAACTCTTGAAGCTGTTGAAAAAGGTCTTCTTGACCTTGGTGCGTATTGTGTATGCTTTGAAACAGCGAAACTTTTACCACTAAATTTTGATTACTTTGTACCATTTACAAGTGCTGATCCTAGGATTGTAAATAAAGTAAAAGCAGAGTTAATAGAAAAGTATCCAGAGCTAACAGCAGTGCTCCCAGAAAAATATAACCAAGTCTACCTGCCTGGATTATCCGCTTTTGATGACTACGGAATAGGAACTGTTGAGCCGTGGAAAAAAGCAGAAGAATTAAAAGGGCGCAAAATTGTTGCAGCTGGTCCAAACCTTCCTTGGGTATCATTGTTTGGAGCAATACCAGTTACATCAACGCTTCCAACAATGTATAATGATATGGCAACAGGTGTTGCAGAAGGAACAGTTATTTTCCCAACAGCTCATGGTGGTGGATATAAATTCTATGAGGTGGCTCCATACTGGACAGTTGTTGGGTTCGGTGCAATGAACCAGAACATTTTCACTATGAATGCTGATACAGCGGCTAAACTTCCAGCTGACGTGATGAAAATTATTGAAGAAGAAGCACAAGTTTATTCTAAGGCCGTTAATGAGGATGTTTGGGCTGGATATACTAAAGGCTTGGAAAAGCTTGTTGCAGTTGGAGAAGAGAAAGGCTTAAAAGATACCGTTTATTATCTTCCAATGGAAGAAAAACAAAAATGGGCAGAAACTATCAAAGATTGGCCTAACACTCGTGCTAATGACATCATGAATGAATATGGCGTGGATGGTATCAAAATCATGGATGAATATATGGATATGATGGAAGCCGAGGGTCATGAGTGGCCCGTAAGGTATCAATTCTCGAAGCTGTAAAATACCTCTTATATATTACAAAACAGGCGGTAAAAACCGCCTGTTTTTTTATGTTATATTAAATTTTCTCAAAACATAGAATCAAAATAAATATAAAATTAGGATATATTCATGTCACGTTCGCTATTTTCCTTGCTTTTCATAACATTATTATCAGCAATATTAGTAACTATGTTTATCAGCGCTATTGTCACTTTTTTATCTTTAGAACAGAAATCACTTTTTTTGTCTATCTGGCCTCAAAACTGGTTAATAGCCTCAATTGTTGGTTTCTTTGCAATACTGTCAATGCGACCGATAGCAGTGTTAATTGGCCAGAAAACAGCTGATATAATTTACGGAAAGCAAAATAACTAAAAAAGGTTAATCGTCAAAAATAGCAACTACTCGTGTAAAGCCTGCTGATGCATTTTTTATTTTAAATGGAAATGCGGAAATCATAAACCCGTGACTTGGTAACGCACTAAGATTGGATAATTTTTCGATATGAGAGTACCCTTCATGCATGCCTGCTCTGTGGCCTTCCCAAATGAGCCCCGCATCCTTTGTATCGGCATATTTTTTAGCTGTGTGCACAAAGGGAGCATCCCAACTCCAGCCATCTGTTCCTGTTAATCGCACACCTTTATCTAGAAGATAAACAGTAGCTTCCCTTCCAATACCACATCCCTTAGAAACGAAGTCATCAGAGCCATAGTGCCCCTCTGCTGACGTATTTATTAGCACTATGTCAAGTGGCTGCAATACATATGATATTCGGTCTAGCTCAGATTCGATATCAGAAACCTGAACCACGTATCCATCTTCAAAATGTCTGAAATCTAATTTAACACCAGGGTTAAAACACCAATGCAGTGGTACTTCGTCAATAGTAATTGCTCTCTTCCCACCACTCATTGTGGAATGGAAATGATAAGGGGCATCCATGTGAGTTCCATTATGGGTACTAACTGTCATCGTTTCCATTGCCCAGCCCTCCCCATCAGGTAGTTCACTCTCACTCAAACCAGGAAAAAAACTTATCATATCTGAGGCTGTATCCCTATGACGATGATACTCTATTTTAGGCAACATAAAAGGAGGATCAGAAGCAATGCCCGCCTCTAATGCTACTGATAAATCTACAAAACGACGTGCCATAATTATCCCACTTTCATAATTAACATAAACACATAGGAACCATATTAATATGATGAAGAGTCATCTGGGTCTGGGAGAGGTTGCTCATTCTCTGGCACATTCCAAGCACGTTTAACCGCTGGCCTTACCAAAATTTCTTTATACCAACGCTTTACATTATCAAATTCATTCAAGTCTATTTCCTGCCAATTAAATCGCGCAACCCACGGCCAAATTGAAATGTCTGCTATAGAATAATCTTCACCACCAATAAATTGACTCTCTCCAAGACGCTTATTCATCACTCCATAAAGTCTTTTTGCTTCATTTTGATATCGATTTTCTGCGTATTCAGAAATACCTTTATTATATTTTGTAAAGTGATGAACCTGACCAAACATTGGGCCAACTCCGCCCATTTGCCACATTAACCATTCCATTGTTCGCCAATAAACATTAGGGTCTGAGGTATTTAAAAATTGTCCTGTCTTCTCAGCAAGATACAGCAAAATTGCTCCTGACTCAAAAAGAGAATAATCGTTGTTGTTTCTATCAATAATTGCAGGGATACGATTGTTCGGAGATATTGCTAAAAAATGTGGTTGAAACTGCTCTTTGTTATTAATGTTAATAGGGAAAGTTGTGTATTCAATACCTGTTTCCTCAAGCATCAACGCTACTTTTCTGCCGTTTGGTGTAAACCATGTATAAAAATCAATCATCTGAAACTCTCTTCTATCTGCATGAATTAAAATTTGAAAATAACTGAACCTGTTGTCTGACGACTTTCTAACATATCATGCGCTTTTGGGATTTCATCGAAAGACATTTCACCATGAACACCAGTTACTAATCTACCATCAGCTATTCTACTGAATAATGCATCAGAGGCTTTTAAAAATTCCTCTTGAGTTGCGATGTGGTTAAATAGTGCTGGCCTAGTTACAAATAGAGAACCTTTTGGCGCCAACATACCAATATTAAAATCTGTAATTGGTCCTGAAGCCTGCCCAAAAACAACCCATAAACCCCGCGGTTTAATACAATCCATTGTGCCCGGGAAAACTGACTTTGCTACACTGTCATAAGCAACATGAACTTTTTGATTATTTGTAATCCGCATTACCTCCGCTACAAAATCCTGCGCATTATAATCTATCACATGGTCATATTTTGCTGCACTAGCAGTCTTGCATTTATCTTTTCCACCAGCTGTGCCAATCATTATTGCACCAATCTCAGAGCCCCACTGCCCCAAAAGTTGGCCAACACCCCCTGCTGCAGCATGAACAAGTGCAGTCTGCCCAGATTTCAAAGAGAACGTATCATGCAAAAGATAATACGCTGTAATTCCCTTTAGTAAACTTGCCGCCGCTGTATCAAATGAGACAGGGTCTGGAATTTTTGCAACATGCTTTGAGTGAACACTTACATATTCAGCATAAGCACCCACGGGCACAACATAAACGACTCTGTCGCCCACTTTGAGATGTTTTACACCGACACCAATTTCGGTCACCGTACCTGCGGCCTCTGAGCCTAGTATTTTGATTTCTTCCTGATTTGGCCATGGATATAATGCAGTCCGAAAATAAATATCTAAATAATTAAGTCCTATTGCTTCATTTTTTATGATTACCTGATCCTCAGATGCGTTTGGAATCTCAGCTTGTGATAATTCAAGTTGTTCAGAACCTCCAAAACCTTTTAATTTCCAAATTTTTTGCAAAGCCATTTTGGTATTATCTCCCCTAAGAGTAAATTGAATAATAAATTTTCACTGTGTCAGTTTAATTTGCCCGTAACCATAAATCTAGTCCACTTATAAAACCTTTTTTGACTCAATGCCTTTAGCTATCAAAAAGAAATGTTTTTCTGTTTATTTTAAGTTTTGAACCTTTAAAAATGAAAATGAAATATTAGAGAGCACTACAGCACTAACTACCATTATAAATCCGGCTAGAAACCTTATTGTTATTTCCTCTCCAATTAATAAAAAGCCTAAAAACATAGCTGTTAGAGGATTAAATCCTAATGCAACGGCAGCTTGCGTGGGCGTTATGATCAATAAAGCACGTCCCCAAGAGTACATCATCAACGCCCCTCCTGGAACTGCTAGCATAAATATAGCAAACCATCCAAACCCATCAAATGATAATGAGCCATTAAAGGGCTCGCCAAAAGATAACGATAATATAAAGGTAACTGAAACACCAGATACGGCTGAAAAAACCATAACTGGCAAATTACCATATTTTTCCATGTATTTACCAGAAAACACTGTAAATACAGCTGCACCCAAGACGCCTACCATAACCATCAAATCCCCTTTTAATAAGATCAAGTTATCTGGTGTTAGTTTTGTACTCATTGCTACAGCTATCCCTATCATGGCCAAAAAAACGGAAAAGACTTTCATAAGATTTGCTTGTTCAACTCTAAATAATGAGGCAATAGTAATCGTTGCAAGCGGCATTGTTGCATACAATAAGCCGGCTCTAGATGCTGTGGTATAACTCAATCCGTATGCCATGAAAAACGGGAAAATAGCAAACATGCCAAGTCCTATGAACATAATTCCTATAAGGTCATTTCTCGAAGGTGAAATGCTCAGCACACTTCTTGCACAAAAGAAAAAGAGAATAATTCCAACAATACCATAGCGTAAAAAACTTAATGTCGCCGCATCAGTTTGTGGCATGATCATGCGTGTGAACACAAAGGTAGTGCCACCTAGACATGCTGAGAAACTTGCAAAGAAAATGCCTTTTAGCGCTACTCGCAACGTGGGTGAGAGAGACAATAAATTATGACTTTCAAAAATGGATTTAATAGAAATTGACTTATATCATAACTTCGCTTTGGAGAAATATCTTTTTATTGATAATTGTTAAGTTCATATTTTTAAATGATAATAAAGAGGAAAAAATCTAGAATATTGATTTGATACAGGTGTGAAATTAATTTTGTTTATTGTAACAAAAGGAAATAACTGTTGGTATTTTTGTTCCTTCATCCTTGTATAGTACTAGAAATATCAAGCATTTTAGCCTATATTTTGCCAAATAATTGTGAAAGCTTATAAGTATGAATCAAGCGTTACCAGAATCTGCCATTACACATGATAGTGACTTCATAATATTTGGTGGTAGCGGTGACCTATCTATTCGAAAGATTTTTCCAGCTCTTTTTTGGCGATTTTTAAATGGTCAAATAACACACAACTTTCGATTAATATCATGTATGAGAAACGTTTTAACAAAAAAGGAATTTGCAGATAAATTACGCCCTTTTTGTGAAGAAGCTCTAAAAAGTCAATTTGCGAATGCTGCGAGCTGGGAGAGTTTTCTTGAACTCATCCAGATATTAGAATTAGATATCATCAACGAAATTGGAGCCGATAACCTATATAATACTCTCAGGCCTAAACTCTCCAAGGAAAGACCATGTGTATTCTATCTTGCGGTAGCCCCCAAATTATTTGGTACGAGCTGTCTTCTTCTCGAAAAGAATAAATTGGTTCTACCACAAAGTCGAGTGGTGGTAGAGAAACCATTTGGCCATGATAAAAAGTCTGCACTTGCTTTAAATCAAGAAATTCTAAACGTATTTGATGAGGGGCAAATATATCGAATAGACCATTATTTAGGCAAAGAAACAGTCCAAAATCTTATGGCTTTAAGATTCGCGAATGTTATTTTTGAGTCCCAATGGAACAATCGCTACATAGAACATGTACAAATAACTACCGCGGAAACAGTTGGAGTAGAACAACGCGCTTCTTATTATGATTCTTATGGTGCTTTACGTGATATGGTTCAAAACCATATGTTACAATTATTATGTCTTGTAGCAATGGAACCGCCTTCCCGTTTTAACGCCGACCAAGTCAGAAATGAAAAATTGAGAGTTCTGCAAGCGCTTCGAAAAATAGAGGATGATGAGATACAAATTGGTCAATATGAAAATTACACACAAGAATTAAATGCTCGGAGCAACACGGAAACATATGTTGCAATGAGAGTAAATATAGATAATTGGCGTTGGGCTGGTGTGCCCTTTTACATACGTACAGGAAAAAAGTTAGGTTTGCGTGCTAGTGAAATTGTAATTACTTTTAAAAATCGACCACATGATATTTTTTCTGAACAGGGAGAAAATGTAAATGATGAGTTTCCTAATCGACTTGTAATACGCGTGCAACCTCACGAGGGATTAAGATTACATCTAACATCAAAAAAACCAGGACCCGGAGGGATGAGATTATTTCCCTCAGAGTTAAATCTTTCCTTTGATGAAACCTTTGCAGAACGACTGCCTGATGCTTATGAACGACTTCTTATGGATATTGCACGCGGAAATCAAACTTTATTCATGCGTTCCGACGAGGTTTTAGCAGCATGGGATTATATCGACCCAGTAATTGAAAAGGTTCGCAAAAAAAGCCCTGAAATATATTCTGCTGACTCGATGGGACCTGAGGATAAAATACTTATAAAAGAAGGAAGGTATTGGTTTGACCCAATATTGGAACAAAAAGAATGACATTGAGGGCTCAATCCATAGCCCAATCGATTGGCAAAACTCTGCAATCTGAGATATCAGAGTATGGCTCCGCATCTTTGGTATTGTGCGGCGGCTCAAGTCCAATAAAAATTTATGAATATTTAAATTTAATTAAGATTGACTGGCATTTTGTTAGAATTTTTCTAGTAGATGATAGATTAGTTGAACCACAATCTGAATTTAGCAATCAGAGGCTTCTGAAAACCCACCTGCTCAAAAATAATGCAAAGAAATCTATTTTTACCCCCCTTTCAACTGATTTAATGTCAAGAAACCTTATACCCGATATATTTACCGTAATGCTATTGGGAATGGGTAACGACGGTCATTTTGCCTCGTTATTTCCTGAAATGCTTGTACAAGCAAAGAATTCTCCCAAAAACAATTTGGAATTTGAAGTTTCAGCAGAACCTTCAATTATTACTACACCGGCGTTTGGAAACCCAAAATTACCAAGGATTTCAATGAATTTAAGCCTCATTTTGAAGAGTAAACGGATAATACTGCTAGCAAATGGAAAAGAGAAACAAGCAGTTCTGAAATCAGCAGAAAATGATAAAATGCTTCCTATTTATCATTTATTAAAACAAACCCATGTACCAATCGAAATAGAAAGTTTGTAAAAATGTCAGACTTACATCCAAAGATATTAGAGGTATTAGAGCGTATTAAATTAAGAAGCAAAAATAGCAGAACCACCTATCTGGCTTCCATTGATGAAATGGATAAGGACAAAGACCAAGATAGAGCCGTTGTGTCTTGCTCAAACATTGCTCACGCTGGTGCCGCTGCAGGTGTTGACCAAAAAGATTTTCTTACTAGTAATAAGCCCAATATTGGAATTGTCACCTCTTATAATGATATGCTTTCAGCTCATCAGCCATTTGAGACATTTCCAGCCATAATAAAAGCTGCTGCGAGAACAGTTGAAGCAACGGCACAAGTTGCCGGTGGGGTTCCAGCTATGTGTGATGGGGTGACACAAGGACGCCCTGGTATGGAACTTTCATTACTTTCAAGAGACGTAATTGCGATGTCTACTGCAGTTAGCTTAAGCCATGGGGTTTACGATGCTGCTTTGTGTCTAGGGGTTTGTGATAAAATTGTGCCGGGTTTGGTTATTGGCGCCTTATCTTTTGGTCATTTGCCCTGTGTTTTTGTACCCGCAGGACCAATGAGTTCAGGACTCCCCAATGATGAAAAAGCAGCTGTAAGAAAAGCTTTTGCTAAAGGTGAAGTAGACAGGGATGCTCTACTAAAAGCTGAATCTAGTGCTTATCATGGAGCAGGAACCTGTACATTTTATGGCACAGCAAATTCAAACCAGATGTTAATGGAGATTATGGGTCTGCATCTGCCAGGTGCTGCCTTTCTTCACCCACATAGCGATATTCGACATGCCTTAACTGTGGCATCAACTGAACAGGCTGTCCTTATTAACAGAAAATCTAATGACTATCGTCCAATTGGAAAAACATTGGATGAGCGAAGCTTTGTTAATGCTATTATTGGTCTTCACGCCACTGGAGGATCTACAAATCATACTCTACATTTGCCAGCAATGGCCGCTGCAGCTGGCATTAAACTAACCTGGGAAGATTTTTCTGACTTATCTAATATTATCCCATTATTAACTCGTATATATCCTAATGGAAGCGCTGATGTTAACCAATTTCATGCTGCTGGAGGATTAAGTTTTGTCATAAAGGAATTACTTGAAAATGGACTACTTGATGGCAGCGCTGCATCTGTCTGGGGGAAAACTATTAAAGATTATGCATCTGAACCTATCCTCAAAGATGGTAAACTTGAGTGGCGCGCTGCCCCCCCGAATTCTTCTGATTTAAGTATTTTGAGACCGATAAATAAACCACATCAGCCTAATGGCGGATTAAAAATGTTATCAGGCAACCTTGGTAAAGCAGTTATAAAAATATCAGCCGTTTCTGAAAATAATAGGGTGATAACTGCACCAGCTCAGGTTTTTTCAAACGAGGCTGATGTAAAAATTGCCTACAACAATGGCGAGCTAAATAAAAATGTTGTGGTAGTTGTTCTTGCGCAGGGACCGCAAGCTAATGGAATGCCTGAATTACATAGTCTTACGCCAATTCTTGCTAACCTGCAAGATAAGGGATTTAAGGTTGCTCTTGTTACAGATGGAAGAATGTCCGGAGCATCTGGAAAAATTCCTGCTGCAATTCATGTATTTCCCGAAGCGGTCAATGGTGGTAATATTGGTCGCATTAAAAATGGTGACATTATTACTCTGGATACAACTTCAGGAAAGCTTGAAGTTAAAGAAGAAATTTCAAGCAGAGCTCCGTTCTCAACAGCCTCCAAGGCCAATCCAAACAGTTTTGGAAGATCGCTTTTTGCACAGATGAGAAGCCAATCTGCTAATGCCGAAGCTGGGGGTGGAATTAGTATTAATTTAGGACAGAATAAATGAGTATTTCAAAAATTTTATCATTAGGTCCAGTTATGCCTGTAATTGTGCTAGAAAGGGCTAATCACGCAATTCCATTAGGCGAGGCATTATTAACTGGAGGAATAAAAACAATTGAAATTACTTTACGAACATCAGCAGCACTTAATGCTATAGAACAATTGGCAAAACATTTACCTGAAATTTATGTTGGAGCTGGCACCATTCTTACCAAAGAAAATGCTACACAAGCGAAAAATTCTGGTGCCAAATTTTGTGTTAGCCCTGGAACTACGTCTTCCATTATTGATGCTTGTAATGAAAGTAATATATCTTTATTACCTGGCGCCAGCACAGTCTCCGAAATGCTTACATTAAGTGAGGCAGGGTTTTCAGAAATAAAATTTTTTCCAGCATCTGCTGTCGGTGGAATACCATTTATAAAGTCACTGCTTAGTCCACTACCAAATTTGAAATTTTGCCCGACTGGAGGCATATCTTATGAGACAGCTTCAGAATGGCTATCGTTAGTAAATGTGAGTTGTGTGGGTGGAAGTTGGATAGCACCTGCAAAAGATATAAATGATCAAAACTTCTCAGAAATAACCGCTCGAGCAAAACAGGCAACTAAATTAGTTAATTAATAATATGCAGCTTACCGATAATCCATATTTCAAAATACTTATTAAAGAAGCTAAGGAAATTAGTTCTGTATCTCTTAACGATTTGATGAATCAAAAAAATCGAGTAGATGATTTTTGTTTTTCATTGGAGCCTTTATGGGTAGATATGACCCGTCAATTCATTACACCCACAATCTTTGATAATCTAATCAAACTTGCAGAGGCTTCAGGAATTGAAGAAAAGTTTTCTAAGCTTGCAAACGGTGAATCAATTAATAAAACGGAAAATAGACCGGTACTTCACACAAAATTGCGCCTAAAAGAACGCTACAAATCTGCAGAATGGCAAAAACTTACTTCGTTTTGTGAGGAGGTCCGCTCAAATAAAAACATCCGTACAATTGTAAATATAGGTATTGGTGGTTCAGACCTCGGACCTTCGATGGTTACAAGCGCTTTAAAACCTTTTCAAGGGAACCAAAATATCAGATTTGTATCAAATGTTGACCCAGCCGACTTAAATGATAATTTATTGGATTGCGACCCTAAGGGAACCTTCTTTCTCGTAACTTCTAAAACATTCACAACAGCAGAAACATTACAAAATGCTTCACTAGCAAGAAGCTGGTTAAAGCAAGCAAATGTTACCCCATTTAATCAAATGGCGGCAATTACAGCTGCCCCGCAAAAAGCTATAGACTGGGGTATATCAAAGGAAAAAATATTTGATTTTGCTGATGGCATTGGAGGCAGATACTCACTTTGGTCTTCCGTAGGCTTGCCCATTATGATAGCTATTGGAAATAAAAATTTTAGCTCATTTTTAGAGGGTGCTGCAGAAATCGATAAACACGTTTTTAACACACCTATTCGTAATAATATTCCTGTAATTTTGGCGCTATTAAGGATCTGGAATCGAAATTTCCTAAATATTCCTATGCATGGCATTATGCCTTATGACCAGCGTCTTTCAATGCTTCCTGCTTGGGCACAACAGTTAGAAATGGAGAGTAACGGGAAGTCTGTAGATAAACATAATAAAAAATTAAAGGTGCCGGCATCTCCACTAATTTGGGGTGAGCCTGGAACGAACGCACAGCACAGCTTTTTTCAATATCTTCACCAAGGAATGGAAAAACAAAGTTTAGATATTCTTATTCCGCGAAACGCTATTGAGTGTTATCTACCCGAAGGTTGGAAAGAAAGCCATAAAACACTTATTTTTAATGCCTTGGCGCAGGCAGAAGCACTGGCGATTGGACAGGAAAACTTGGAGGAGCCTCACAGAAACTTTCAAGGGGGAAAGGCATCAACCATAATTAGCTGGGGTAAATCAGACCCTTATAATCTTGGGGGGCTACTAGCCTTATACGAACATGTTACAATTACAAGCGGTTTTCTGTGGGATATCAACAGCTTTGACCAATGGGGTGTGGAACTAGGAAAGCAAAAAGCAAAAGAACTTATAAACCCAGAAAATTATGATGAATTCAGTCCTGCAGCAAGGCTATTTCTTAAACAATTAGGTTCTGGTAAATAAACAAGACACAAAAAGACAGACCTAATATGATTTTTTAGAAAGAGCCGTAGTTATCTTAATCTAAGGAACTTAAAAACATGATAAAAAATTATTTTAAATTTTTAAAAATTTTACTATTGGCACAAATAACTGTTTTAGGTGGAAATAATTTGGCAATTGCTGAAGAGAATACTTACTTTCTAACTAGTAAATCGTTACTCACTTATTGCCAAAGTAATTTGCCTGCAGAGGATGGGATTTGCCAGGGCTACCTTGCAGGTGTAACGGACAGTGTCTATTCAGGACATCTTTCAGATTTTATTTCAATTTGCGTACCAAAAGGTATAACTACTTCGGAACTAAAAGCGCTTTTTATTTCTTATGCAACAGAATATCCGGAGTTTTTTGATCGTGCTGCTGATGGTTTATTTACTGATGCTCTAGCATCAAAGTTCAGTTGTTAACTCATATTACCAAGATAAGCCAACAGAAAGTTTGCCCATATATTGATTAGCAGAGTTTGAAATACCCGCTGATATACTAAATGGAAGAGCACCATCAGCCCCTGGAGCATTTACTAAAAACATTGACCCTGCGAAATTCAAACCAAGCGCATTTTCTTGATTTTTTGTTGCTCCGCCAAGTTGCAAATGAAAGTTCTTACCTTTTTCTGGATTGCGCGTGTCTAGAGCAGCTGCCATTGCTGCAGACTGGTCAACGTAACGTCTGGTAGCAGCATGGTCTGGATCTGTGGGGTCCTGAATACTCAAAATACCTCTAACTTTAGTTACATGGTTATCATGGTCACCCAAGGTTAAGACTCCAGCACTTGAAGAAATCACATCGTTAGTATTATCAATATCAATCGAATTCTGACCAATAGATATTGTTCCATCATCTTTTTTCCTGATAAGGTTCATCTGGCCATCTGCTGACTTTATGGTATCTGTGTAAAGAGTTCCAATTGTCGCGTTATCGGTATTTAAGTTACTTGTAACACCTGTTACTGTAAAAGTACCAAGTGTCAAGTTACCACCTATAGCCACATCCCCAGAAAGATCTGATAGTCCTGTAACAGATAGGTAGCCAATTGAGGCATTATCTAAGGTCGTCAGACTATTTGTTACACTCAGCGGCCCAGAAAAATTACTGGTTCCCGAAACGG
>CABYPW010000024.1 GCA_902520885.1 uncultured SAR116 cluster alpha proteobacterium | reverse complement strand
ACACAGGATATGATGGCCCTCCGATCTGATATGACGGCTCAAATTTCAAGAATATCCGGCACTAGGCTCAAGCATGAACCTCGTCCTTTAAGGCTCACCTATGAAGGAGATGTCATGCGAGTAATTCCGGATAGTTTAAACTCAGAGCGTCAACTCTATCAAGCAGGAGCTGAATTAATAGGATACAACGATGCAACTGCAACAGCAGAAATTTTAGTAATGGGGGTAAAGGCATTAGACTCTGTTGGATTAAAATCAATAACAGTTGATTTAGGAGTGCCTTCTTTAGCGGAAAACCTTTTGTGTAACCTTTCAGCAGATCAAAGTCTGTTGGCAAGAAAAAGTATTCTGGATAAGGATATCGACGCATTGCTCAAAATCGATGATAAGAATATCAATCTCATAGTAAAGGTTATGAATGCATCTGGTTCAGATAGGGAAGCACTTTTAAAACTGCTTCCAGAAATGTCAGAAGATGCAAGAAATATGTTCGATGATATGCTTTTTGTCGCATGGCAGTTGAGAGACGCCTATCCAGCGCTTCCTATAACTTTCGATCCTCTTGAAATGCGTGGTTTCGATTATCACACAGGTGTTGGTTTTTCCATTTTTGCGGAGGGCTTGCGTGGAGAGATAGCTAGGGGTGGAGCATACCTAACTGGTTTTGGAGAGCCTGCCACTGGACTATCTGTCTATATGGAGCGGGTATTTCGAGGGCTACCGGAGTTTATGCCTAAGCAACATATATATATTCCCACCGATATTCCTAAGCAGACAATGCTCAAATATATAGATAGAGGAAGATGCGTGATAGCTGGCAGATATAAATCAGATGATAAACTTGCATTGGAAGAAGCAAAGCAACTTAAATGCACCTTTATTTTACTAAATTCTATTTCTCCTCCAGAGAAAATCGAATAATAAGGATTTTCTATGGCAAATGTAGCGGTGATTGGAACCCAGTGGGGAGATGAGGGCAAAGGTAAAATAGTAGATTGGTTATCTGAGCGAGCAGATGTAGTTGTTCGTTTTCAAGGTGGACACAATGCAGGTCATACGCTCGTAATAGATAGAAAAGAATACAAACTGTCTATTTTGCCATCAGGTATTGTCCGCACGGGTAAATTATCAATTATAGGAAACGGCACTGTTATTGACCCCTTTCATCTTTTATCTGAGATAAGGTATTTACAAGATCAAGGTATTAATATCTCATCGAAAAATCTTCTATTGTCAGAAACCGCAACCCTAATTCTACCCATACATGCAAAAGTGGATAAAGCAAGAGAATTACTTCGTGGTGCAAGTAAAATTGGTACTACGGGCCGTGGAATCGGACCAGCGTATGAAGATAAAGTAGCAAGACGTGCTTTGAGGATAGGAGAACTATCAGATAACGATATTCTGGAAGAAAAAATAGAGCAGATCGTCTCTTGGCATAATATTTTCCTAAAAGAAGTTGGCGAAGATGTAGTGTCTGTGCGTACGATTTTAGAGCAGTTAATGCCAATTATCCCAGAAATACTCTCTTTTTCTGGTAGAAGTTGGGAAGCATTAGCACATGCGCATATAAATGGTAAACGAATTCTTTTTGAAGGTGCGCAAGGAGTAATGCTCGATATTGACCATGGAACATACCCTTTTGTAACATCATCCAACACTGTTGCCGCCCAAGCTGCTACGGGTAGTGGCACTGGTCCATCTAACATTCATTTCACCCTAGGTATTACAAAAGCATATACTACCAGAGTAGGGGAAGGACCATTTCCTACAGAAGAATTTTCGGAAGATGGGCGGCGCATGGGAGAAAAAGGACGTGAATTTGGTACTGTTACAGGTCGCAAGCGCAGATGTGGATGGTTTGATGCAGTTATGGTTCGTCAAGCAGGTATGATGGCTGGTATTACAGGGATAGCACTGACTAAGCTAGATGTCTTAGATGGATTTGAAACCTTGAAAATCTGTATTGGCTATGAAGTAGATGGAAAAAGAATTGACTATTTTCCTACGAACATAAAAACTCAAAAATCTTGTAACCCAATTTATGAGGAAATGCCTGGATGGAGAGAAAAAACCTTTGGAGCTCGTTCTTGGGCAGATTTGCCAGCAAACGCTATAAAATATATAAGGCGTTTGGAGGAGCTTATTCATATTCCTGTCGCTCTTCTATCTACAAGTCCTGAGCGCGAAGATACAATCCTCGTAAAAGATCCATTTGTGAATAGCTAGTTTTCACTGGAAGAAAGAGGAAGAAGATTTAATTCGGCAGATTTTATTTTGACGGCCTCAGCTAACTTTTCAAAAGCTCTTACCTCGATTTGCCTAATACGCTCTCGGCTAACTTCGAATTCCTCAGAGAGGTCCTCAAGTGTGAGTGGGGGTTCTGATAATCTTCTTGCTTGTATTATCCGCTGCTCTCTAGGGTTCAGACTTTCAATAGCGTCCCTCATTACTGAATATTGAGCTTCGAATTCTTCTCTCTCAGCAAATGCGACTTCTTGATTTTCTCTATTATCTTCAATCCAATCTTGCCATTCACCACCGCCATCAATGTCATTAGCCATAGGTGTGTTTAATGATTTATCTCCGCCTGACATACGTTGATTCATCGAAATTACTTCGCTTTCGTCAACGTCCAGAGTTTCGGCAATGTGGGTAACTTGGTCTGGCCTCAAATCACCTCCGTCTATTGCATCTATCTTCCCTTTAAGCCGCCGCAGGTTAAAAAAAAGTTTTTTTTGAGCAGCTGTTGTTCCTATCTTTACTAGAGACCAACTTCTTAAAATGTATTCTTGGATAGATGCTTTTATCCACCACATTGCATATGTAGCCAAACGGAAACCCCTCTCAGGATCGAATTTTTTTACCGCATGCATCATTCCAATATTACCTTCAGATATCAAATCAGATAACGGCAACCCATAACCTCGGTAGCCCATTGCAATTTTTGCAACCAGACGTAAATGACTTGTTACTAATTGATGAGCTGCTTCAACATCTTCACGTTCCGACCATGCTTTAGCAAGCATATACTCCTCATCTTTCTCTAAAATAGGGAAAGATCGAATACGTGCTAAATATTTCGATAGATTATCATCTGGCGTAAGCGCAGGAATAAGAGCATTCTTCATCATATATTTTCCTGAATTTTTTTCTTCTTTCTATGATATATATAATTATAAGTTTAATGTTTTTAAAGAGTTATTTAGATTTTGACGTGACCCCGCTCCCAAATTGCTTTTTCCAAAATAGTTTGAAGACCCTTTAAATCTGTTGGCAATGGTGCAGTGAAGTCTATTTGTTTTTTGCTTATAGGGTGAATAAATCCTAATTCTGAAGCGTGGAGTGCTTGACGTGAAAATGATCTTATCGCGAGAAGTGCCTGCTTACTTATTTTGTCAGGCATCTGAGCGATGCGTTGTGGCCTGCCATACATGGCATCTCCTATTATTGAATGCCCAATTGATGTAAGATGTACTCTTATTTGATGGGTTCTGCCAGTTTCAAGTGAGCATTCAATGAGGCATCCAAAGGGAGGGAATGATTTAGCAACCTGATAATGCGTAACAGCGAAACGCCCATCTTCACGGATGGTCTGCTTTTTTCTGTCTTTTGAATGTCTACCAATTGGAGCATCTATAGTTGCACTCATTTCAGACGGAATTCCCCAACAAAATGCTTCATATTTGCGGTTTATTTTGTGTGTTGCGAAAAGATTACTTAACCAAAGATGGGCCTCTTGAGATTTAGCAGCAACCATTACTCCAGATGTATTTTTATCTAACCTATGCACTATTCCGGGTCTGGCGACCCCTCCAATACCTGATAATTCGTTTCTACAATGATATAATAGGGCATTTACGAGCGTTCCATTTTCCGAGCCTGGTGCTGGATGGACTACCAGTCCGGCAGGCTTGTTTATAACTATCAAGTCAGTATCTTCATATAAAATGTCTAATTCTATATTTTCAGCTTTCGGTATATCGTTGATGACTGCTGGTATGGTTAATTGATAGGTAGCGGCAGGTTTGACGCTTGCAGAGGGATCGTTTACAATTTTACCATTACAGGATAAATTCCCGTCCTTGATAAGTATTTTAATTCGAGAGCGTGAAAAGTTTAATTCATTTAACTTGTCTGAAACATACTTATCTATTCGCCATTTTGCGTGGTTTTGTGAACTTATGAATGTAATACAATCGGGATCTGACATAATAATGAATAATATAACAGAAAGTGATGAAATAACACCTAATAAGAGAACTATAATATCAGTTTCATCTCTCAGGCTCATTAAATTAGCGTCAATTATAATGGGTATACTAATTATTTTAGGGGTCATCGCCTTAATTTTTGGAATACAGCAAAAATTATCAAAAACAACTGAAAATATTGTTGAGCTATCCGTACCACTGAAGCAGGGGCAAGTAATTCGTTCGGTTGATATAGATGCATCAGGAGGTATATTATTATGGATAGGTAACCCAGAAGCTTCTGCTCAAAAACAAACTATTTTGCATGTGGATAGGTCAGGAGCCATAAAAACTCATTTCTATATAACAACTTTTTAGTTTCTTATTAATGAATTTAAGTAATTGGACGTACTTTATGCGGTTCTCTGTAAACTTTCAAAATGATTGATAGCTGGCGCTAAGGAACAAATTGGTATATCACATTTTGAAAACTCGGAATTATTGAAAGGAAAAACAATGGTAAGCGCCCAATACGTCTATTCAATGCATCGTCTTGGCAAAACTTATCCCGGAGGTAAGGAAGTGCTGAAGGATATAAGTCTTTCTTTTCTTCCTGGAGCTAAAATTGGAGTTCTTGGTCTAAATGGAGCTGGTAAATCTACTTTATTAAAAATAATGGCTGGCATAGAAAAGGAGTTTACCGGTGAGGCGCAGGCTGCTGAGGGATTGAATATCGGGTATTTAGCTCAGGAACCTGAACTAGATACGACATTAGATGTGGCAGGCAATGTTTTATCAGGACTTGGTGAAGTAAAAAAAATAGTGGATAGATTTAATGAAGTGAGTTCTCGTTTCGGGGAAGAATTATCAGATGAAGAGATGAATAATCTCATTAATGAGCAAACAGAATTACAGGAAAAAATTGATGCGGCCGATGGATGGGATATAGAACGAAAAGCACAGATAGCTATGGACGCATTACGTGTTCCAGAACCTGAAGCTGATGTTTCCAAACTATCGGGAGGTGAAAAAAGGCGCGTTGCTTTATGCAAGTTATTATTAAGTTCGCCTGACATGCTTCTGCTTGATGAACCGACCAATCATTTAGACGCAGAGTCTGTGGCGTGGTTGCAACGTTTTTTACATGATTTTTCTGGCACAGTTGTAACAATTACACATGATAGATACTTCTTAGATGAAGTTGCAGGCTGGATATTAGAATTAGATCGAGGGCAAGGAATACCATATGAAGGTAATTATTCGGGTTGGCTTGAACAAAAGCAAAAGCGACTTGAAGTGGAGGGGCGCAAAGATGATGCGCGGGTTAAATCACTTTCACGTGAATTGGATTGGGTTCGCTCTGCTCCTAAGGCAAGGCAGGCAAAGTCAAAAGCTAGATTAAATGCTTATGAACGGTTGCTTGAAGAACAGCAAACAGTTCGTGAAGATATTGCAAGAATTATTATTCCAGCAGGACCAAGATTGGGGGATGTAGTTATTGAGGCAAATAACATTAGCAAAGCTTTTGGGAGCAAGTTGCTAATAGAAGATATGAATTTTAGACTTCCACCAGGTGGCATTATTGGTGTAATCGGACCCAATGGTGCTGGTAAAACGACTTTATTTAGGATGCTGGTAGGAGATGAAGCTCCTGATAAGGGAAGTTTAAAACTAGGTGATACGGTGAAGCTCGGTTATGTTGACCAATCACGCGATTCTCTTAACGATTCCAAAACAGTATGGGAAGTGGTATCTGATGAGCTTGATGAGCTTGAGTTAGGAAAAAGAACTATGCCGTCACGAGCTTATGTAAGTTTGTTTAACTTCAAAGGTTCGGACCAACAAAAGAGAGTTTCTCAATTATCTGGTGGGGAACGCAATCGTGTGCATCTTGCGTGCATGCTAAAATCTGGTTCGAACGTTCTGCTATTAGATGAACCAACAAATGATTTGGATGTAGATACATTACGTGCATTAGAAGAAGCCTTATTGGAGTTTGCTGGTTGTGCAGTTGTGGTAAGTCATGATCGCTGGTTTCTAGATAGAATTGCTACTCATATTCTTGCATTTGAAGGAAATTCGCACGTAGAATGGTTTGAGGGAAATTATGAGGCTTATGAAGCTGATAAGAAAAGAAGGCTTGGCGCAGATGCCGCACAACCGTCAAGAATAAAGTATAAACCTATTATTAGAAATTAACCCTATTTTCTCAGTTTTTCCTCAATAGCTGTGATTAGAGCAGAAAAAACACCGCCATTCTTCCGGATTATAGCAACATTTTCTTCCTTTTGAGCTACTAACATTGATATGTTTTCAAATTCAACATCAATAATTTTGGGAACATCACTACCAGGAGTTGAAAAACGCCAATTTACGTTAATTTTACCTATAGACTGGTTAGGAACGATCAATTCTCCTGATACTATAACCATTTTATCACCTTTTTGGGTGGAAGACTGGAGTTGGAATTCTACATTTGAAATATCGCCAAGTTGTGAAGCTGTAACATCTGCAATTAACTCAGTAATCAATTCTGTATAGCGCTTTTTTTCAGTTGATGTTGCAGTTCGCCAGTAGGGACCGGTAGATGCTTTTGCTACGATATTCATATCGAAAAAAGTTCGAATCACTTGCAAAAATTCGATCCGTTTTTCTTCTTCAGTATATTTTGTTTCCTGAATGTTTTGGATTTTCTCAATTAATTTTTGAACTATTGAAGAAGCATTTTCTGTTTTTGAGGCCAAAGAAGTGCTAGATGAAATAGCAAAGCCGAAAAAAAATGTGCAAAATAAAATAATAAGTAATTTTAAGTAACGATCCATCTCATCCCTCCGTATCTAAATTGTCAAAAAGCGAGTCTGCCTCTGAAGGAGCATTAATATTATTATCAGATTGTATTTTTTTAAAACGATTTTGATAATAAGCTGAGCGAGCCCTCACATAAGCGTCTAGGCTATTATATTTCAGGTCATTCACTAATTCAAAATTTCTTGCTCTCCACGATATAGTTGATAATACTGGCTGAAATGATGTTGCTTGATCAATTGTTTTATCCTCCCTAAAAGCTGAATATGGATTAATCACAAAATTGATTACCTCTGCAATTGTATGTCTGCTGGTTTTGCCACCAGTTACAGGGAGTACAACATAAGGTCCTTCCGAAATCCCGTAAAAGGCTAATGTTTGTCCAAAATCTTGTTGATGAGGTGGCTCATCTTCTTTCATAAGATTAACAAATCCTAAAGTGAGAGCATTAACAGTAAAATGCAGACTTGAGATTGCTGCATTTTCCCATTTTCTTTGAAGTGCAGAATTTATAGTGTTGTTGGGCAAACCTACCCAGTACACGTGATTATTTATAGCAGTTTTTGCATGACTAGGGATTACTTTATTATAACCAGCAGCAATTGGCTCTAAAATTACTGTATCTAAATTATCATTAAATGCAAAAATTTTCCTATTTGTATTTTCAAATGGGTCTTTTTTATTCGAAATTAAATCCTCATCAACAGAACTACAGCTGGTTGATGAGAAAGCAAGAAAAACAGCGATGGTTAAAAAAAAGTGGTTTAAAATCATATATTCAAATTTCATAATTTCTTAAATATATCGATACCATAAAAGCTTTGCTACAACCAATAGAGTTCTCAAATAATCTATTTGTATTTAAGTTCCAAAAATCAAACGAAAATATTTAACTAAATTCTCAAATATGTTTGCACTTAGAAAATAGAAGCTTTATTTTTCAAGATACAGAAATAAAATAAAAAGAAATCAGGTATATGGCCGATAATGATAAGTTAGAAAATAATGCTGAAATAGATGAGGGCATTTCTAAACCTTTGTGGTTGAGGGAATTAAATGAAGCTCAAAAAACTGCTGTCACCAATTTGAATGGTCCATTACTTGTTTTATCAGGAGCAGGAACAGGAAAAACACGGGTATTGACGTCTCGTTTAGCTCAGCTAATTGCTACCAGAACTGCTAACCCTTTTAATATACTTGCAGTTACATTTACAAATAAAGCTGCTCGAGAAATGCGGAAGCGCGCTGTTGACTTGGTAGGGCCGATGGCCGAACAAATTACTCTTGGGACTTTCCACTCTGTAGCAGCCCAGATGTTACGGCGTCATGCAGAGCTAGTTGGATTGAAATCAAATTTCACAATTTTAGATAGTGATGATCAGTTAAGATTAATAAAACAAGTAATGGAAGCGGACGGATTAGATCTAAAACGCTGGCCACCTAGAATGATAATAAGTTTATTTAGCCGTTGGAAAGATAAAGGACTTACACCAGAAAAAATTACAAAATCCGAAGCAGGAGATGCCGTACAAGGTAGAGCCAAATCACTTTTTCAATCCTACCAAGACAGGCTTTTAGCCCTTAATGCAACTGATTTTGGAGATTTATTATTGCATATGCTTACAATCTTTAATCAAAATTCAGATATATTAGATCTGTATCAGAAGAAATTAACGCATATTATGGTAGATGAATATCAGGATACAAATGTTGCTCAATATTTATGGCTTCGACTATTATCATCTTCCCATAAGAATTTATGCTGCGTTGGGGATGATGATCAATCAATTTATGGTTGGCGAGGCGCAGAGGTAGGAAATATACTGAAGTTTGAACATGACTTTCCTGGTGCAGAAATAGTGAGACTAGAAGAGAATTATCGTTCAACTGGGCATATTTTGGCTGCAGCTTCACAATTGATTTCAAATAATCAAGGAAGGCTTGGAAAATCACTCTTCACAACAGACTCTGACGGAGAAAAAATTAGGATCGCTGGCTATTGGGATGGTAGTGAAGAGGCACGCACTATCTCTAGTCAAATAGAATCTCTTTTGAAAGATGGACAACAGTTGTCTGAAATGGCTGTTTTAGTTCGCGCGGGTTATCAAACTCGTGAATTTGAAGAGCGCTTTATTGCAATTGGACTGCCATATCGTGTGGTTGGAACACGTTTTTATGAACGATTAGAAATCAGGGATGCGCTATCCTATCTAAGACTTGTTTATCAGCAATCGGATGATCTTGCATTTGAGCGAATTATTAATACTCCAAGACGTGGTTTAGGAGAAGCAACTTTGCAAATGATATATAAATTATCAAGAGCTCAAAACATCTCATTATTTGAAGCCGCTAAAAAATTGATTATGTCAGATGACTTAAAACCTCAGGTTAACCGAGCCTTATCAAAATTTATTGATGACATTGCGCGCTGGCATAGTATTCATCTGGATATGCAACCTGATGCATTGGCTGAAATTATACTAGAAGAATCTGGTTATGTAACAATGTGGCAGACGCATAAATCTCCCGAGGCGCCTGGTCGATTAGAGAATATTAAAGAGTTAGTGACAGCTATTGGAGAATTTGAGACTTTGTCTGGTTTTCTTGAGCATATATCACTTGTTATGGATAATGATACCCAATCCACCGAGGGCGAGGTTACTTTAATGACGCTTCATGCTGCAAAAGGCTTAGAATTCGATACAGTTTTTTTGCCTGGCTGGGAAGAAGGTATCTTTCCAAGTCAGAGAACACTTGAAGAAAATGGTGGGGCAGGGTTAGAGGAAGAACGAAGATTAGCTTATGTTGGGATAACAAGAGCAAGAAGAAAATTATTTATAAGTTTTGCAGCAAACAGACGTATCCATGGATTGTGGCAGTCTGCCATTCCATCTAGATTTATATCAGAACTGCCAGAGAATCATCTAATAGAAGAAATGGCTAGAGGTCTTTCAATAGGGCGTATTGAGCCTGTAATGATTGGC
The DNA here is from genome assembly GCA_902520885.1 of uncultured SAR116 cluster alpha proteobacterium. Lineage (GTDB taxonomy): Bacteria > Pseudomonadota > Alphaproteobacteria > Puniceispirillales > Puniceispirillaceae > UBA5951. The sequence continues at coordinate 10,184 of CABYPW010000024.1, read as the reverse complement.
CCAGCAGAAACACGGGTTGGCAAACCCGGATATGGTCCTGGTTGGGACCGAATGGCGATTAGAACAAAAAATTCTTACAATACACTGCCAGATATGAATAATGTTCAAGTAATAACAAAAGAACAACAATCTAAATTCACTATTGGTGATAGGGTTTTTCATTTGAAATTTGGAATGGGTGATGTCCAAGAAATCGAGGGTGATAAGCTTGACATCCAATTTGATAAGGCAGGAAGGAAAAAAGTTATTGCTAGTTTTGTAACTCATAAATGAAAATCTAAAGGATTAAATTATAGAGGTTAGTCACAAAATGATTTCTAACAAAATTTGGGAATTACATATTGAATGTCTCGGGTCTACAATAGAGATAGAAAGTATTCTAGAAGAGTTGCTTGTTTCCAGTTCAATCTCTGTTCAGAAGGCTGATCCGAAGAAAGAAACTTTTATCGTAACAGCATTGTTCGAAAAAAAGCCAAATTTTGAGCAGGTTCAAAAGTATTTTAAAAGGTGCATGCTTACAAAAATTGGCTCCTTGCGCCTTACTGAATTACCTTCAATAGATTGGGTAGAGGTAAATCGCAAGGCCTTTCCAGCATTCAGAGTTGGTAGATTTTGGGTTTATGGTAGCCATATAAAAAGTCCAGTCCCTGGGGGACTGTTCCCAATTTGTGTTGATGCGGCCCAAGCGTTTGGCTCTGGCACCCATGCAACAACAAAAGGATGCATGGTCGCCATTCAAACAGCCGCGCGCTCTCAAAGGAATACAAAACGCATATTAGATTTAGGGTGCGGAAGTGGAATATTATCAATTGCTGCTAAATATGTGTTTCCTAGCTCCTGCGTTATAGCCGTAGATAATGATAAGATTTGTGTGAAAACTACTGCAGAAAATTGGTCTCTTAACCAACTTCCAAAAAGAGGATTTACTGCAATAAATTCTGATGGTTTTTTACATACGAAACTTCGTAATAAACGAAAGTACGATTTAATTATTGCGAATATACTTGCTAAACCACTTAGGGTTTTAGCTCCGTTTATAGCTCAAAATCTTAACTCAAACGGTAAGGTTATCCTATCGGGTTTATTAACGAGTCAGATGCGTGATATCAGAGCAATTTATCGCCATCATCATCTCATATTAAAACAACATTTTGAAATCGAAGAATGGTCTACACTACTTTTAACTTCTAAAGCTGCCTTCTTGAAAGGTTAAAGTTTAGATGAACTATTTAACATCATCAGAAAAGCTTATTGTTCTTCGAACTTTACTAAAAACACGTAAATTAGATGGATGGCTTGTTCAAAGAACAGATTTGTTTCAAGGAGAAGAGGTAAGGCCTTGTGATGAAAGACTTGCATACATTAGTGGTTTTACTGGTTCCGCAGGTTATGCTTTAATCCTATCAGATAAAGCAGCATTATTTTCAGACCAGCGTTATATCCTTCAAATGAATAAACAAACAAATCCTGATGAGTGGCAGTGTTACGACATTACCAATCATGGCATTGAAGAGGTTATTTCAGACTCTTCTGGTTTAGCAAGTGAAATAATAATTGGTTATGACAGCTGGACTATGACAGCTAGCCAAGTCGAAAAACTTCCAAAAAATGTAGGTGATATTTTAATCAAATGGGTTTCATTGAATGAATCACTTATTGATACGGTTTGGGAAAATAGGCCTGATAAGCAAATAAGTGAGCATTGGTATATGCCAGAAAAAATGGCTGGTATATCTGCAAAACAAAAAATCTCAAACCTTTTAGAATTACAAGGTATAAACGATTTTAGATCTGTAATTCTTGTAAGTAGTGTCGATAGTGTAAACTGGCTTTTGAATATTCGAGGAAATACCCTCAGACATACACCAATTTTTCACGCAATGCTATTAGTTCTCTCCGAAACAGACATTATTATAATAACTGAAGAGAGGCAAAAGAAGGAAATTAAAATTGATGGTCTTAACATTTTACATCATTGTTTTAGTGAATTTCCAGAATTAATAGAGAGGTTAGTTGGAAAAAAAGTTCATGTGGATAAGGCAACATGTCCACAAGCAATATTAGAATATCTCACTGAAAAAGACATAAGTATTGAATTTTCGTCTGACGCTACTCTATTGGTCAAATCGCAAAAAAATGAAATAGAATTAGCAGGCATGAAAGAAGCTCATATAAAAGATGCAGTTGCATTCTGTAATTTTTGGTATTGGTTTGAGCAAAACAATTCTGAGAAAAGATTGAGTGAGTACGAAGTTGCGACTAATTTATCAAAGTTTCGGGCTCAACAAAATGACTATTTATGTGACTCCTTTCCTGCAATTGTTGGCTTTAATGACAATGGTGCAATTGTACATTATAGGCCAAGAAAAAATGAAGATAATAAAATTGAGCAAGATGGTGTTTTACTAATTGACTCAGGCGCTCATTATAAAGGAGGTACAACCGACGTAACTAGATGCTTTGCTATCGGAAATCCACCAGCTGCCGCTATTATTGCGAATACACTTGTTATTGCTGCTCATTTAAATTTAGCGAATACCATTTTCCCAAAAGGAACTAAGGGCATTCAACTTGATGCAATTTGCAGGCAATCCTTATGGAGTAATAAAATGGATTATGGACATGGAACAGGACATGGTGTTGGTCATGTCTTAAGCGTACATGAAGGGTCTGCTTCAATTTCAAAGCGTGGTTCTCAAGAAATCCTTAAGGGAATGATCCTATCTAATGAGCCTGGCTATTACGAAGAAAATGAATTCGGCGTTCGACAGGAAAATCTTGTTCATGTTGTCGCGGAGTCTGATGAATTTCTTCGTTTTGAGAATCTAACCCTGATACCATTTGACAAAAAACTAATAGACATTTCTGTTCTTACAAAAGTACAAATTTCTGCATTGAATAATTATCATAAAGAAGTTTTAGAAAAAATTAGTCCTTATCTTAAAGTAGAGTTAAAGGAATGGTTTTTGAATAAATGCAAACCTTTATGATAAAAGGGTTATCCATTCATCTTCACTAAGAATTGTTACGCCCAATTTGGAGGCTTTTTGGGATTTATTACCAGAATTAGCTCCAGCAATTAGATAATCTGTTTTTTGTGAAACTGAACTTGTAACTTTTGCTCCCATTCGTTCTGCCTGTGCCTTTGCTTCCGCTCTCGAGAGCTGACTTAGAGTGCCTGTAAAAACAATAATTTTTCCTGCTATTGGGGAGTCTAATTGAGCCTTTATAGGTGTAACAGGCGTAACATTTTCTAGTAACAAGGATATTAATTGCTGATTTTTCTTTTCTGAGAAAAACATGATAAGGTCGTTTGCTATTGACTCACCAATCTGGTCAATATCGATTAGTTCCTGATAAGCAGGGTGATTTTTATCCTGAGCAGCAATGCAAACCTGTTGTAGTTTAGGAAGTGTTTCAAAGGTTTCAGCAAGCAATTTAGCCGTTGATATCCCGATCTGTCTTATACCCAGTGCAAAGATAACACGCTCTAATCCTATCTTTTTGCGAGCATCTATTGCATTTATAAGGTTTTTTGCTGATTTTTGACCCATCCTATCTAAAAGGGCAATCTCATCTATTTTATCAGGAAGTAAAAAGATATCGCTTGGGTACCTCAACCAACCTAATTTGTTAAAATGAATGATTTGCTTACTTCCTAATCCTTCTATGTCAAAGGCATCTCTACTAACAAAATGAATTAAACGCTCAATTGATTGTGCATCGCACAAAAAACCTCCTGTGCATCTTCTAACCGCTTCACCATTTGAACGCATGGCCGGGTTTCCACATGCGGGGCATTTTACTGGAAATGAAAAGATAGTTTCGCTTCCATCTCTTTTTTCTGGCATACTTGCAACAATTTGTGGAATTACGTCTCCAGCCCGTTGTAAAATTACCTTATCTCCTATACGAACGTCTTTTCGGCGAATTTCATCTTCATTATGTAAAGTTGCATTTGATACTACTACACCACCGACAGTTATTGGCTGTAGTCTTGCAACAGGAGTTAGTGCGCCCGTCCTGCCAATTTGAATGTCAATTTCAAGTATACGTGTTTCTGCTTGTTCAGCTGGAAATTTATGGGCAACCGCCCATCGCGGAGCACGACTTACCTGTCCAAGCCTGTCTTGCCAATCAAGCCTATCAATTTTATAAACTACCCCGTCGATATCGTATTCAAGCTCACTTCTAGTAGCACTAATTTTATCATATGCGGTTATCAAGCTATTTGCAGAGTTACATTTAGTGGTAAGCGGATTAACAGAAAATCCAAAATCGGTGAAGCGAGACAAAACACCACTATGTGTTTCAGAAATTAGCTTTGAAGTTTCACCTAATGCGTAAGCAAAAAAATGAAGTGGTCTTTGGGCAGTGATAGATGGATCTTTTTGTCTGAGAGATCCAGCAGCCGCATTTCGTGGATTTGCAAATTTTTTCCCTCCAACTTGCTCTTGAGCTTTATTGAGAGAGAGAAAATCAATTTTTTTCATATAAACTTCGCCTCTAATTTCGCAGATATTTGGCACATTTTTAGGAAGAAAATTTGGAATACTGGAAATCGTTCTTATATTTTTTGTTACATCTTCTCCAGTAGTGCCGTCTCCGCGTGTAGCTGCTGTTGAAAGTTTGCCATTCTCATAGCGAAGACATATTGATAATCCATCAATCTTTGGTTCTACTATAAACGTGATTTTAGTCTCTGCAGGCAGATTTAAGAAACGGTATATACGTTGAATAAACGCAGGGACTTCTTCTTTATTAAATATATTTGATAAAGAGAGCATAGGGCGTGCATGTGTAATTTTTTCAAATTGGTCTGAGGGTAGGCTACCAACACGCAAAGTTGGACTATTTTGTAAAGCTAGCTCTGGAAATGCATTTTCAATTGCCAAACTTAATTGAACTAACCTGTCATATTCTGCATCAGAAATTGTAGGCGTATCTTTTTGATGGTATGCAATATCATGTCGGTAAATCAATTGATTAACTTCTATTAGAATAGATTTAGCTTTCTCAATTGAAAGTGAAAATATTTCATTAATGGAAAGCTCTCTGTAGGGTTGATAAGCAGCCATTCTATTTTTCCTAGTCATCAATTAGAGTGCGGGCGGCCATCCTAGCTGCATCTGTTATTTGTTCTCCTGCAAGCATACGTGCAACTTCTTCTATATGTTCTTCCTCATTAAGTAGAAAGGTAAGGCTTATAATTTTATCATTTATGGATGATTTTGTAATTTTAAAATGATGTTCCCCTTTCGAAGCAACCTGCGGAGAATGCGTCACTACAAGAGTTTGTATAGTTTTAGCTAATTTAGATAGCCGTGTGCCCACTGCATCTGCAACTGCCCCACCAACACCTGAGTCAACCTCATCAAAAATCAGGCATTTGTCAGGGTAACCCTCAGATAGAACAACTTTCAGCGCTAAAAGAAACCTTGCTAACTCTCCCCCAGATGCAATTTTATCAATTGCACCAATTATTTGCCCTGGGTTAGTGCGCGCCTCAAATCGCACTTTGTCTACACCCATTATATTCCATTTGCTCTCTTCTAGCAGCTGAATATTTGTCTTAAATTCTGAGGTTTCAAGCTTTAAAACTGGCAATTGTTGCATCACCTGTTGGTCAAGTTTTTTTGCTGCTATCTTTCTAGACCTACTGAGCTGTTGTGCATTTGAAACATATTCTTCTTTAGCAGCACTAAGTTCTAGGCGGAGTTCGCCTATTTTACCTGTTTGGTCATCGAGACTAGATAGTTTTTCTTGGAAGCTATGATGCAGATTAGCTAAGTCGTTTGGTGAGCAATTATGCTTTCGACTTTGTGAACGAAGAAGATGAAGTCTTTCTTCTATTTCTTCAAGTTTTGCCGGATCACCATCTAGGTGTTCAGCTACATCACGAAGTTCTATTTCAACTTCATTTAGTTCAAAAATGATTTGTTGTAATTTCTGTATCATAGAATTTACAATGTCACTCCCAATAGTTTCAATTTTTATTAGTTGGGTATTTGCTCTCTCAATTTTGTTAATGGCACCTTCATCATGGTTTAAAAGTTCATAGGCTGATTTTAATCCTTGGATAATTCTGTTTGCATTTGCGTGAATATCTCGGTTGGCAACAAGAATTTTTTCTTCACCAACAATAGGTGCTAACAGGTCCAATTCTTTTAGGGACTCCCTCAGCCAGTCCTCTTCCTCTCTTGACTTGTTAATTAGTTCTTCAGCCTCTTTAAATTTTTGCTCAGCATGCTGCCACCGCTGATAACTTAATTTGGTAGAATTAAGAAGTTCGGTATGTTGTGACATTTTATCTAAAAGAGTAATGTGAGTATTTGTATCAAGTAATCCACGACCTTCAAATTGCCCTTGTATTTCAATTAGCAGATCTCCGCATTTGCGAAGTAATGATACAGAAACCGGCTCATCATTTATAGCGGCAGGAGACCTGTCCTGGCGTAGTTGTCGCTTTAAAATTAATTCTTCTTGAATTACTATTCCAGCTTCTAAAAGTATATCTCGTACTGGGTGGGCTGACGGAATGGCAAAACTAGCTATTACCTGAGCAGAATTTTCACCGGCACGCACAAGTGAGAAATCTGCTCTGCTTCCAAGTGCGAGTCCTAACGCATCAAGCAATATAGATTTTCCAGCCCCGGTTTCACCTGTTAATACAGTTAGTCCAGAATCAAACTCTAGGTCTAATTTTTCAATCAGTACAATATTACGGACGCTAAGATTAGTCAGCATACTATTAACTAAACATCTTAATTTTGTTGGAGGTATTACTCATCGTACTTTTATTTTTCGCTATTCGTTAAGCTCATTAATTTTTCCGCCTTTTTCGTCCAAGGAGAATTTGGAAAGTTGTATTGGGCTACTTTAAGTGACCTATTAGCTTCCTCTTTTAAATTCATCATACTAAATGATGCTATTAGTCTATATAGAGCCTCAGGGACTTGATTCGACGATTGATATTCATCTAAAACCCTCTGAAATCTATTTATTGCTGCGGACAAATAACCCTGTCTTAAATAAAATCTCCCAACTGCCATTTCCTTGCCAGCTAAGTTTGAACTGGCAAGATCGCGTTTCAATAGACTATCCTGAGCATAAATACCATTTGGAAACCGACGTAGTAATTCAGAGAAAGCATCCATTGACCGCTTGGTCATAGCCGCATCACGCTCTACATCAACGATTTGCTCATAATAGCATAACGCACGAAGATAATATGCATATTCTGCGTCTTTGTGTGCTGGATATAATTCAATAAATCGTTCAAGTGATATCAGAGCCCTCGGATAATCATTGGCTTCAAAGTAGGCCCAGGCAGCCATAAGTTGTGATTTTACAGCCCAATTTGAATAGGGGTGCTGTCGTTCAACTTCCTCAAACATGGAGGCAGCTTGTTTTGGATTACCTGAATAAACAGTGTCCAACGCTTGATTATAAAGCGAATCAACAGGCAAGTCTTCTTGTGTCTGCTGTTCTATTTTTTGATTAGAACTGCAACCAGAAAAGAAAAAATAAAAAAATAATAATAGCTTTACCGCATTTATATAATGCAGATTACTTTTCCCCAGTTTTTCATCTATTTTATTCATAATTAATTTTTACTGAAGTAATGGTGTAATGAATCAAGTAGAAATTATATTATCATTTTGAAATACAATCTGCTAGCCACTTTAGAAATAGAAAAAATGAATTAAAATTTAAGCAGGAATAGCTGCTGCCTTGGGCATATTGATAAAGCCACGTTCAGGAACAATATCTTTCGAATAGGTTTTAACGATAAAAGACGATTCATCGGCTATTAATTTTTTTAGTAAGTCTAGAGTTAAAGTATGTCCTGGCCTGAATGCTTCAATTTTTCCAAAAATTGGCATACAAGTGAGAAACAAATCACCAATGCAATCAAGAACTTTGTGGCGAACGCATTCATCTTGCATTCGTAAACCACTTCTGTTCAATACCTTACCATTATCCACTACTATGGCATTTTCAAGGGATCCACCTTTTGCCAGTCCGGCATGTTTCATGTTTTGAACATCTCGTAACATGCAAAATGTTCGTGCTGGTGAAATAGTATCAATATAACTAGATGTTGAAAAAGAATACTCTAATGTTTGTCTTCCTATGCCAGGGTCGGGAAAATCAATATTTAGGCATATATCTAAACTACTAGAAGGTGATATTTTTGCCCACGCGCCATTCTCACCTCTAACATTAACTTCTTTTATTATTTGAAGATAACTGGCGGGTTGTTTTAATTGCTTTTGGCCAGCTTTGAGCAATGCGTGCACAATAATTTCTGCACTACCATCCATGATGGGCATCTCTGGACCATCAACAAAAATATTTGCATTATCAATGCCCACTCCAAATAAAGCTGACATGAAATGCTCTATTGTATTTATGCCAATGCCATCGTCATTTTCAATTCGCGTGCATAACATGGCGCTAACTGTATTATCGACGTGTGCTAAAATTTTATTATTTTGTCCGTTAATATCTTCCCGCCAAAAGCAAATACCTGTATTAGCCTCTGCTGGTTCTATTCTAGCTGTAATCGCTCTACCTGTATGAACTCCAATTCCAGAAAGAGAAAAAGGGTTTATTATGGAAGTTTGTAAAGAAGTCAATGTTAGTCCACCATAAATTGAATTGCCCAGACAAGTTATTCTTAGTCTGGGTAATTCGCAAATCACATTTAGTAACAAATTGTAGCAGCTTTAACTAATTAGCCTGACGACGCAAAAATGCTGGTATATCTAAATCATCAGAGTCGTCATCTGCAGTAGCTTCTTGAAAAACCATGGTAGCCTGACTTTCTGGGATGCCTGCTGAATCAAGAACTTTTGGTCTTTCTGAGAAACTAGAAGTTTGTGAGCTATCAAACATATTTTCAGACGTTTTATTTTCATTATCTAGTCTCGGCGAGACAGGTGATAAAGATGGTTTATGTAAAGAATTGAAATTTGGAGTTGGTGCTGCACTAGATGTTTTTTCTTCACCTTCAAAAGTTTTTTGTGACCCCCACATTTGATAAATTCTTCCAATTAGACCAGTATTATTTTTAATAGGTGCATAACTTGAGTCAGGATACAAAGTTTTAGTCGGTTCTGGAATAAAAGATGTTTTATCTTTTTCACTTGTTTCACTTATCTTCATGTTAGATAGTTGTTTATCCTCTGCAGCATCCGTTTCAGCTTTATTTTCTTGGTTTGAGCTAATCTCTATATCAGTGCTTCCTGGCATAGTGCTTGGTTTAACCGCATTTTCCTCCTCATTGCTCATTTCTTTTGATGATAGTAATTGGTTGCTATTTTCTTTTTCTTGCTCACTTAAATTAATTGAGTCGTCAGTTTGATTTATTATATCTTTAGTTGGGTCAGAAGAGATCTTCGTCAGTGACTCTGACGAAACTGTTTCCTTTTCTGTGTTTTCTTTTTTTTCATCGGGTGGAGATAGTTTATTTGCGAACCCTCCCAATTTGTTTATTTCCATTGTGGTCGTCTCTAAACCTTTATCGTTGGGCGGAGTAGATGAAAACAAACCTGGTATTGAGCTATTCTGATAGGTGTTAGGGAACTCTTGTCCATGTGCTTGATTTACAGGTTCTGAAATAGTTTGCTCACATGCTTCAAATCCTGTGGCAACGACAGATACTCTTATGATACCTTCAAGTCTTTCGTCGAATGCAGAGCCGAAAATTATTGTAGCATCTTCATCTACTTCCTTTCGAATTCTATTGGCTGCTTCATCGACCTCAAACAATGTCATGTCCATTCCACCTGTTATATTAATTAAAAGTGCTTGAGCACCTTGCATGGTGGTATCATCTAGCAATGGATTATTGATTGCTGCTTCAGCGGCCTCAATAGCCCTATTTTCTCCTGTGGCTTCACCAGTGCCCATCATTGCTTTACCCATTTCTGTCATTACTGAACGAATATCTGCAAAATCTAGATTGATTATACCCGGCTTTATCATCAGGTCGGTGACGCCACAAACACCTTGATGAAGTACAGCATCTGCCATACTGAAAGCATCTGCAAATGTTGTTCTCTCATTGGCCAGCCTAAATAAATTTTGGTTTGGGATAACAATCAGTGTGTCAACAAAGGCTTGTAGTGCACTTATACCATCTTCCGCTTGTGTCATGCGTCTTTGTCCTTCAAAAG
>CABYPW010000023.1 GCA_902520885.1 uncultured SAR116 cluster alpha proteobacterium | reverse complement strand
GGTTACCGTCGGTGGGGAATAGAATTTTGTCGCTTCAGTGCAATTTTGCTCTTTGTCGAAATATTATTTCTTATTTCTATTTAAGTTTAGCTGGTGTTATTTTATGTCAAAAATTGAAAAAAATGATAACGTTGGATTTGGTATGCAAATTCGAAAATCACCTTATTTTCAGGCTACTGAAAGATGGGGTGCCACAAGTTATTCCGTCTATAATCATATGTATATTCCGAGGTCATTTGGTAACCCAGAAGAAAACTTTTGGAACTTGGTGAATGCAGCGACCTTAAGTGATGTTTCAGTTCAACGACAAGTTGAAATTAAAGGGCCGGATGCAGCAGAGTTCGTCCAGCTATTAACACCACGGAATTTGTCTAACCTCAAAGTTGGTCAATGCAAATATATTCTTATTACAAATGCCGATGGTGGTATTTTAAATGACCCAGTTTTATTACGATTGGGAGAAGATCATTTTTGGCTTTCTTTATCTGATAGTACCCTTTTTGATATTTATGCCTTTTAGGAACATTGACTATGTATAATTTTGGTTTTAATACTTTCTTCCGCTTTTTATTCAGTTTTGTAATTACATTTTTAATTTACACTTGTTTGGTCCAAAGCAAAGCTTATTCAGAGATAATACGCTCTCACGGGATTTCGACATTTGGTGAGCTAAAATATGATACTAATTTTCCTTATTTTGACTATGTAAATCCTAATGCACCTAAAGGAGGTGAGATTTCGATTTGGGGTTTTGGTTCATTTGACTCCATGCATCCGTATAGTACTAAGGGAAGAGCCGGCAGATTATCATCAATATTTTTTGAAACTCTATTAGAGGGCACAGCAGACGAGCCAGACTCATCCTACGGTTTGATTGCCTCATCAATGGAGTACCCAAAAGATAGAAGTGAAGTTATTTTCAACCTTCGTCCAGAAGCTACATTTTCTGATGGTAACCCTTTAACAGCGGAGGATGTTGTATTCTCATATGAAATACTTCGAGATAAAGGGCTTCCCTCTTTCAGAGCAGTGATTGAAAAAGAAGTTGAAAGTGCTGAAGCTTTGAGCAAACATCGCGTTAAATTTGTATTTAAAGATAATATTCCAACGCGCGACTTGCCTCAGATGGTTGGGGGATTGCCAATATTTTCAAAAAAATACTATTTAGAATCGGGAGCAGATTTTGAGGCATCTTCTCTTACTCCTGCAATAGGATCAGGACCATACGTTCTGGAATCAACTGACGTAGGACAGCAAATTATTTATCGGCGAAACCCTGATTATTGGGGGTATCATTTACCAATTAATAAAGGACGACATAATTTTGACAAAATAAGGATAGAATATTTTGCTGATTATAATAGTGCCTTTGAGGGATTTAAATCTGGTTCTTATACTTTTAGAAATGAGGCATCTTCTAAAATATGGGCCACAGCTTACGATTTTCCCTCTGTTGAAAAAGGTTGGGTAAAAAAAGATATGCCCCCAGATGGAACATTAGCCTCAGGGCAATCTTTCATATTCAACCTTAGAAAAGAACAATTTGGTGACATACGTGTCCGTGAGGCAATTGGTCTTATGTTTAATTTTGAATGGTCAAATAAGACGTTATTTTATGGAATATATGAACGCATTCACTCTTTTTGGGAAAATAGCTATCTTAAAGCGACCGGACTTCCAAGTGATGGAGAATTAGTTTTCTTAAATCCAAAGAAAGAAAATCTCCCAGAAACTGTTTTTAGTCAGGAAGCCAAATTAGCACCACAATCCTCAGAACGTCAACTTGACCGAAAAAACCTGCGATTAGCATCAAAGTTGCTTGATGAAGCAGGATGGAAAGTAGGAGATGATGGAATAAGACGCAATGAATTGGGGCAGAAACTCAAATTAGAAATTTTAAATGACTCTCAGGCATTTGATCGGGTAATCAACCCTTTCATAGAAAATCTTCAACAGCTTGGCATTGATGCTATCCACACTCGAGTGGATAATGCACAAATGACTGAGCGAGAGAGAAACTTCGATTTTGATATGTTGGTCGGTAATTTTAGAACTTCCTTAACCTCAGGCTCCTCTCTAAAACAGTATTTTGGTTCGGAATCAGCAAATTACTCCATATTTAATTTGAGTGGTTATAGTAGTGTAGGTGCAGACCAACTAATAGAAGATATTTTAGCAGCAACTGATCGTGAAACGTTAAATGATGCAACACGCGCACTAGACAGACTTCTCAGAGCAGAAATTTTTTGGATACCACAGTGGTTCAAGAAAAACCACACTATTGCTTATTATGATATGTATAGATATCCAGAAAAACTACCTCCTTATGATCTGGGTACACTAGATTTTTGGTGGTTTGACGAAGCTGCTTATAATAATCTCAAGGCTAAAGGCGCTTTTTAGAGCTGTAGAGAAATCCTAAATGACCTCTTACATTCTAAGACGACTTTTTCTTATAATTCCCACGTTGTTCGGCATAATGTTGGTTAATTTTATGCTTGTACAATTTGTACCAGGAGGTCCAATTGAACAAATTATTGCAGGGTTGGAGAGTGACGCAAGTGTTTTTGAGAACATTGCTGGTGGTGCAGGAGAAATAAAGGATGTTAGCAAAGCGGAGAGCTATCTTGGAAGCAAAGGATTACCTGAAGACTTTATTAAAGAACTTGAGGTTCGGTTTGGATTTGATAAACCCCCGTTAGAACGTTTTTTATCTATGCTATGGAGCTATGTAAGATTTGACTTTGGAGAGAGCTATTTTCGATCAATAAGTGTAACAGAACTTATCATTGAAAAAATGCCTGTTTCACTCTCTCTAGGCTTGTGGACTACATTACTTGCATATATAATTTCAATTCCGCTGGGAATCAGAAAAGCCGTAAAGGATGGTACTGCCTTTGACAGTTGGACTTCAAGCCTCATAATTATTGGTTATGCCATTCCAGGATTTTTATTTGCGATTTTGTTGTTGGTTTTATTTGCAGGTGGTTCTTATTTTAAGATATTTCCTCTCCGAGGCTTGACCTCTCCAGACTTCGCAGATTTAACACTATGGCAGAAAATGCTTGATTATTTTTGGCACATATCACTTCCAGTGCTTGCCTCTACAATTTCTGCGTTTGCTACCCTAACGCTACTCACGAAGAACTCATTTTTAGATGAAATTCGTAAGCAATATGTTATGACTGCACGAGCAAAAGGATTATCTGAAAAAGCTGTATTGTATAAACATGTTTTTAGGAATGCTATGCTGATCGTAATTGCAGGTTTTCCTGCGGTTTTTGTCTCGGTTTTTTTTGGTAGCTCACTGATTATTGAAACTATATTTTCCCTTGACGGATTAGGAAGGATGGGATTTGAGGCTGCAATTGCAAGAGACTATCCTGTCGTATTTGGGACTTTATATATATTTAGTCTTGTGGGCTTAGTAATCGGGTTAATATCTGATTTAATGTACATCTGGATTGACCCAAGAATTGACTTTGAAAAGAGGCTTTCGTGAAAATCGAAAAATCTAGAAACCAGAATATCAATAATATACGTTGGAAAAACTTTAAACAAAACAAACGTGCCTTTTGGTCACTCATCTTATTTTCATTTTTTTTTATTTTATCATTATTCGCTGAACTTATTGCTAATGATAAACCGCTTTTAGTCAAATATAAGGGTGATCTTTATATACCTATATTTTCTTTCTATTCTGAAGAAATATTTGGCGGTGATCTTAAAACAGAGGCAATTTATTCAGATAAAGAAATTGAATGTCTAATTGTTACCGGTGGTTTGAAGGAATGCTGGGATACGCCAGAAACTCTAATTACTGATGCAAAAGATGGAATAATAAAAAATAGGAAAATCGAAAAAGGCTTCGTTATTTGGCCACTTATTCCATATCATTATACCACAGTGGACACACTTGATGTGCCAGCCCCCTCTCCTCCTGATAACAAACATCTATTGGGTACAGATGACACAGCTAGAGACGTACTTACCCGTGTTATCTATGGTTTTAGGCTTTCGGTGTTATTTGCAGTAATTGTCTCTGTTTTGTCATCTGTAATCGGTATATTAATGGGTGCTGTTCAAGGTTATTTTGGAGGTAGAATTGACCTTTTTGCGCAAAGGCTAATTGAGATTTGGGGAGCAACACCCTCTTTATATGTAATCATAATAGTTGCTGCAATTTTTCGAATGGATTTTTGGTTACTTGTTTTTTTAATGACTTTATTTAGCTGGACAGCACTTGTAGGAGTCGTACGTGCAGAATTTTTAAGAGCTAGAAATTTTGAATATGTTCAAGCAGCAAAGGCTCTGGGTGTGTCTCCAATAAAAATTATGTTTCGTCACGTCCTACCAAATGCAATGGTTGCTACCTTAACAATGCTTCCTTTTATCGTGACAGGTGCAATTGGCTCGCTTGCCGCACTAGATTTTCTTGGCTTTGGACTACCATCTTCTGCACCATCTCTTGGTGAACTTACCCTTCAAGCTAAACAAAATCTTCAAGCACCATGGCTTGGTATTACTGCGTTTGCTGTTTTTGCCTTAATGTTGATGATGCTTGTTTTCATATTTGAAGGCATCCGTGATGCGTTTGACCCTAGAAAGACATTTTCATGACATCAACATTAGTATCCGTTGACAATCTTAAAATTGCATTTAGGAAAAATAGTGTAGATACCATCGCGGTTCGTAAATTGACATTCAGTATAAAAGAAGGAGAGACATTGGCAATAGTTGGCGAGAGTGGTTCAGGAAAATCAGTATCTGCGCTTGCCTGCCTAGGTCTTCTTTCTGACAATGCTGTTATTTCCGGCTCAATTAATTGGCATTGCCAAGACCACTTAAATTATAACCAAAAAAATATTTCAAATATTAGAGGCAGAGAAGCAGGCATAATTTTTCAAGAGCCTATGACATCATTAAATCCGCTGCATACTATTGAAAAACAAATAGGAGAAGCGCTTCGACTTCACCAGAAACTTGACGGTCTTAATCTAAGAAAACATGTTCTTAAGCTTCTTGATAGGGTTGGAATTTCGAATGCGGAACAACGATTATCAAGTTTTCCCCACGAATTATCAGGAGGACAAAGACAGCGAGTGATGATTGCAATGGCTCTTGCAAATGGACCTAAATTACTTATTGCAGACGAGCCGACAACTGCTTTGGATGTTACGATTGAAGCTCAAATTATTGACTTACTTCTAGACCTTCAGCAGGAAACTGGTATGGCAATGCTATTCATTTCACATGATTTAGGATTAGTTAGACAAATTGCTAATCGTGTTATTGTTATGAAAAATGGCCAAGTTATAGAAGAGGGTTTGAAACAACAAATTTTTGACTTCCCAACCTCTGAATATACGCGCTCATTAGTTAATTCAAAAGTAAATATGGAGAGAAATTGGAAGAAGAAATCAACTACAGTTATTTTAGAAACAAAAAATATTAATGTTAAGTTTCCAATTCGAACGGGTTTACTCCGTCGAACTTCAGACTTTGTTCATGCAGTAATAGATACAAGTTTTAAGCTCTATTCTGGAGAAAGTCTTGGAATAGTTGGAGAAAGTGGCTCTGGAAAATCAACATTAGCAAGAGCTTTAACAAAGCTTATACCGCATGAGGGATCGGTTTACTACGCTGGCTCTAAGATTGAACATAAAAGTTCGTCGTTGCTAAAACCATATCGCCAAAAAGTGCAAATTGTGTTTCAAGATCCTTATGGTTCATTATCACCAAGGTTATCTATTAGAGAGATAATTGCCGAGGGGCCAAAAGCGCATGGACATAAAAATAATTTGGCACTCCAAAAACAAATAGATGAGGTGTTAGAAGAGGTGGGTTTAGAACCAGAAACTCAATTACGTTACCCACATGAATTTTCTGGGGGGCAACGACAACGGGTCGCCATTGCGCGAGCCCTTATTTTGAAACCAGAAATCATCATCTTTGATGAGCCCACTTCTGCCCTAGATGTAACTATTCAGAAACAAGTCGTTGAATTGCTTCTTAAACTTCAAAAACGACATTCTTTAAGTTATATGTTTATCAGCCACGATATCTCTTTAATAGGTATGACTTGCCACTCAATGATGGTAATGAAAGATGGAAAGATAGTTGAAAGAGGAACTACTCAGGAAATATTGAAAAATCCGAATGACGCCTACACACAAGATCTCATCAGTGCAGCAAATCGAAAGTAAGCATTATAAATCAGCTAATTTTCTAAATTTTTGTGATTTCAACTATTATATTAAGTTCTTTTTTTGAAATAACTGATGAATTAAGATTTAAACATGAATATTTTTATCTCTAAAAAATCACAAATAGGTTGGGCGTTATATGACTGGGCATCGTCTCCTATTCCAACCCTTCATGCTACCTTTATTTTTTCTGTATATTTTACAACGGTAATTATGCCGGAAGGGGGGTCAGTGGTTTGGGCCTATATGACTGGTATCACAGCAATATTAGTTGCAATGGTCGCCCCTTTCTTAGGAAGTTACGCAGATAGTTCAGGAAAATTTAAGGAATTAATTGTTTTTTTTATTTGCATTGGTTCAATAGCAACTGGACTATTATGGTTTGTACGACCAGATACAGCTTTTATTACCTATGCTATTATTTTTTCTGCAATCTCCATATTTTTTCTAGAAAGCAGTTTTATTTTTTATAATGCAATGCTGGGTAAAATAACCAAAAAAGAAAATATCGGGACTCTATCTGGTATCGCTTGGGGGGGTGGATATATTGGAGCAGTTATTGCCTTAACTATTGTTCTTGCGGTCTTCATTTTACCAGAAAGTCCAGCATTTTCTCTTAATAAATCAGACTCAGAACATATTCGCGCTACTATGTTATTTGCTGCGGGCTGGGCAATTATTTTTTCTCTACCAATTATGATTTATTTGCCTTCATTCAGAAAACAAGAACGACGATATTCAATATTTTCTAGTTTAAAACAAAGTCTGGTTGAAGCAGCAAAAATTCGCTATATGACTAGGTTTCTTTTTGCACGCATGGCTTACAATGATGGTTTAGTAACGCTTTTTGCATTTGGCGGAATTTATGCTGCAAAAGTATTTAATTTTAGCCAGTTGGAAATCATTTTATTTGCCATATGCCTTAATATTTCAGCAGGTTTTGGGGCAATGATTGGTGGATATATAGATGACACTATAGGACCCTTAAAAACAATAAAGATAGGTTTGATAGGCCTATTTCTATGTGGATTAGTAGCTATAATTACACCTTATAAATTACTATTCTGGTTTGTTGGGATCGGCCTAGGGTTATTTGTTGGCCCAATACAATCTGCTTCAAGAACTTATATTAGTCTTGAGGCTTCAGACATTTATAAAGGAGGATTGTTTGGGCTTTATATGGTCTCCGGAAAACTTACAAGCTTTATTGGACCATTACTATACGGCTGGTTAGTAATGTTGAGTGGATATGATAGAATTGGAATGTCCGTTGTTTTAGTGCTCATCGCTGCAGGATATCTTTTATTACCCCCAAAAGACAATACACGTAACTAGTGAATTTCTAGTTTTCGCAATTATTAAATAATCAAACACAAAATAGAGTAGAGAACAAATAAGTATTTTTTGATTTTTAATTAAATTAATTTATCTAAACTTAAAAAACTAATATTATCCATTTACTTTTAATTAACTAGGATTAAATCGTGTTTTCAAATTACCTCAATTCTTATTTAAAAAGCCATAAAATTCATTATGGCTGGGTAATGGCCGGCCTTGTATTCTTAATGACCATAATGGCATCAGCTGTTAGTAGCACTCCACAACTCATAATTCTACCAATCACTGAAGAATATAACTGGCAAATCTCAGATATAACCAACGCAATTGGACTTATGTTTTTTACGCTTGCCTGCCTTGCTCCTTTTAGTGGAGCTTTAATACTTAATTTGGGGGTGACACCCGTAGTCCTAATCGCACTTGCACTAAACATAATTGGGTTAGGATTATCAATTATTTCCTTTGAAAAGTGGCACTTTTTAATTACGATTGGCTTATTTCTTGGCGCAGCTTCTGGTATAATTGGTCTAGGCCTCACCGCCACAGTTGCTTCTAGATGGTTTATAAAAAGACGCGGATTAGTAGTTGGCTTTCTAACAGCCGCATTTGCCGCGGGACAATTGCTATTTGTTCCATTAATGGCTTGGATTACTACGGTAGTAGATTGGCGATTTGCACTATTGATTCCGATTATGGGCTCTTTGATTTCTTCTATCTTATTTTTATTTTTTGGTAAAAATTGGCCTTCAGATCTAAATCTTACACCTTTTGGCGGTCTAACTATCGAAAAGCCTCCTGAAAAAGTAAGTCAAAATGCAGTACTAGTTAGCTTCCAGGTGCTGAAAAGCGCAACTACTCAACCTGCTTTTTGGATATTATCAGCTACTTTCTTTATATGTGGTTTGTCTTCTACAGGTATTGTTGGTCAACATTTTATACCGTTTTGTGCCGATAATAATGTGGGTATTGTTGCTGCTTCTTCTTATCTTGCAATTATGGGTATATTTAATTTTATTGGGACTATAGGTTCAGGATGGCTCTCTGATAGATTTGATAATTATAAATTGCTTATGTGGTTTTACGGACTCAGAGCTTTATCATTAATTTATTTACCTTTTAGCGGATTTGAGTTTTTTACACTTCTTTTATGGGCAATGTTTTTTGGACTAGATTTTATTGCCACTGTGCCTCCTACGGTTAAACTTACTAGTAAATATTTTGGTACAATAAATGGCCCGGTACTCTTTGGTTGGATATTTGCAGCTCACCAAATGGGTTCGGCAATAGCTGCATCTAGCGCTGGTTGGTCTCGTGACACAATTCTTACCTATATGCCCTCATTTGTAGTCGCAGGCTTACTGAGTCTCTTAGCAGTTTTCTTAATAATAATATTTAAAAAATTAGACACGTCCAAAATGCAATCAAATGCAGCTTGAGTTTAAAAGCAAAACTAGATTTTGAATTAATTGGTACTTTTCATTAATTATTTAATTCAATTTTTTCCGACTAAAAATTTAAGGTGAAATTGAAAACTTAATATACCTTAATCTGTATGCAATCACAGTTAGACTCACCCCGTTTTCTTCCAACTATCTCAATTCGATGGTCAATTACCTCATAGCCCATCTCATTGGCTATAGAATCCAATATCTTTTTTAATTCCTGATTTTGAAATTCATGGATGTGACCATTATCAGCATCTATTAAGTGGTCGTGGTCTTTTCTCACCGGCTCAAAGCGTGCTTTGCCATCATTCATATTTATTTTTTTAATTATACCAGCATCTTCAAGAAGGTTCAGTGTTCTATAAACAGTAGGTAAGGAGATAGATTGATCTCGTTCCACTGATCGGCGATATACAAGGTCGGCATCGGGATGGTCATCAGAAACTATTAACGTCTCAATAATTAGTGCACGCTGAGCGGTAATCCTAATCCCTGCATCTGTACATTTTTTAAGTAACTCTGCTTCCACTACTTTTCCTGGGCTTTATTAAAGATTTAAAATCAAATTAAATTAAATCATCGTTGCTATCAAGGATGTTTCGTAATTTCTTTTTTCATAAGAATTTAATTAAATGAATTAATAAACTAAAATATTAGGGTATTTTGGATACATTTTTTATATCTGGTGCAGCGGATAAAAGCATTTTAGTATAATCATGTTCTGGTTTTTCAAATAACTTATTTGGTGAAGCCTCTTCTACGAGGATGCCCTGTTTTAAAACACCAATCCTATTTGCCATTGTTGAAACAACAGCAAGGTCATGGGAGATAAAAAGGTAAGTTAACGAGAATTGTTTCTGTAAATCTTTAAGTAAATTTAAAACCTGTGCCTGCACAGACACATCCAGTGCTGAAGTTGGTTCATCACAGATAATTAGTTTTGGTTCAGATGCAAGAGACCTTGCAATACAAATTCTTTGCCTTTGTCCTCCAGAAAACTCATGTGGGAATTTGTTAATATCTCTTTCTGATAACCCAACCTGCTCTAATAGTTCGCAAACACGTTGCTTCTGCCCATTTTCGCTCTCAATTAAATTAAATGCCTTGATAGGCTCTTTTAAAACCTCCCCAACTCTCCAGCGTGGGTTGAGGCTTGCATATGGTGACTGGAAAATCATTTGCACCGATTTCCGTAAAGAAGACTTTATATTATTTTCAATAGTGGGTGAAAAAAAATTATATCCATCTATAGTTATAAATCCTGATGATGGTTTAATCAGACCAGCTACCATCATTGCAATAGTTGACTTCCCTGAGCCACTTTCTCCAACTAAGGCGTATGTCTGTCCCCTCTCAATAGAGAAATTAACTTTATCAACTGCTTTTAAGAGTTTTTTTTGCTGTCCTTTGATTTTCCTTAGAATCCAGGGTTCAGAGAGATCAAATATGCGTGATAATTGATTCACTAAAAGAAAACTCATAATAGACCCTTCTCATTATCTAATAACCAGCATGCTGCTCTTTCATTAAGAAGAGGAGGTTTTATCTCCACACACTTCTTAATATATCGAGGACACCTTTTATGGAATGGACATCCAACTGGAATTTCTTTTAAATCTGGCATTACACCTGGAATTTGATATAATTTAGAATTTAAAGAATTTGCGTCAATACGAGGAGTTGCTTCAATGAGGCCCTTTGTATAGGGATGCTGGGGGTAATTCAAAACCTCAAAAGTCTTCCCTATCTCTGCAAGCGTCCCTGAATATAAAACGGCCACTCTGTCAGTTGTCTCAGCTATAACCCCCATATCATGAGTTATAAGAATAATCGATGTTTCTCGCTCTCTACATAATTTCTTTAAAAGTTCTAAAATCTGTGCTTGAACAGATACATCCAGTGCAGTTGTTGGCTCATCAGCAATAACCAGAGAAGGCTTGGGAGCAAGGGCTAAAGCGATAACAACGCGTTGGCGCATTCCACCAGAAAAAGTGTGTGGATAGGCATCGAACCGTTCTTGCTCAATGCCAACCTCTTCCAATAAGCTTTTGGCATATTCAATTGCTTCCTTCCTTCCAAACTTAATATGTGTTCGAATTGTCTCAACTAGTTGTTCTCCAATAGTTCTAAGTGGATTTAAACTTACTAGAGGGTCTTGAAAAATCATGGAAATTTTTGACCCACGAAAAGCATTAGCGTTTTGTTCTATTCGCTGCTTATTAAAAATAATTTTACCTCTTGAAATAGAGAGTGGTGCCTCAATTAAGCCAATTATCGCTAAACCTGTCATTGATTTTCCAGCACCAGATTCTCCCACTAGACCAAGAATCTCGCCTGGATATACATTGAATGATAAATTATCAAGAGCTTTAATTTGAGACCCTCGGTAACTAAGATTTACATCTAGATTATAAATTTCTAGCAAAGGTTGTTTGGTGATTTTCTGTATCCTTTTTTCATTTCAATTTAGGGTTTAACATGTCACGAAGCCAATCCCCGAAGAGGTTTATAGATAATGCTAACAGCAATAATGTCAGTGCAGGAAACAGTAATATCCACCACTCACCAGAAAATAGAAAATCCTGCCCAATTCGAATAAGTGTTCCCAAACTTGGTTTGGTAGTGGGAACTCCAACCCCAAGAAATGATAATGTTGCCTCAGTAATAATTGCGAGTGCAAACGTAATCGTAGCTATAACCAACACAGGACTTAAAATATTAGGAAGAATATGACGAACCATAATTTGGGGATAACTCAATCCAAGCATTCTAGCAGAAATGACATATTCTTTCTCTTTTTCGACAAGAGTTGAACCTCGAACGGTCCTTGCAAAAGGCACCCATTCAGACAAACCAATCGAAATAATTAATACTGTAATTGACATCTCATAACGTAAATCTGGTGGCAATAATCCTTTAGCAACACCATATATTAACATTGCGACAAGGATTGATGGGAAAGTGATTTGAATATCTGCAAACCTCATTATCACAGTATCAACCACCCCCCCTACAAAGCCGGCTATAAGACCTAAAGTTACGCCGATAACCATTGCTAAAAAAACAGCCATTAAACCAACAAAGAGAGATATTCTTAGCCCAAATAAAATAGTTGAGAATAAATCTCTTCCCTGGTCATCTGTTCCCATTAAGAAGATAGTACCTGTAAATTCGTTAGCCTGCATTGGAGGTGTGAAACCATTCAACAGATTAAGGGTCAAAGGCTCAAACGGCGTATGCGGTGCTATAATATCAGCAAAAATTGCCATTATCACGATAATTAAGAAAACGAAAAAAGAAAGCACAGCAATAGGAGTGCGTTTAAAATTATAATATAAATCAGATTCTAAAAATGGGTGCTTCATATCATCTCTCTGATTTGAGTTGGTTATCTCTTAATCGAGGGTCAATTAAAATATAAGTGAGGTCTACAATCAGGTTTATAATTACAAAAGCGAAACCAACTAAAAGCAAATAGGCGCTCATAACTGGTATATCAACATAATAAACGGCGTTAATAAAAAGAAGTCCAACTCCTGGCCATTGAAAAACTGTTTCAGTAATAATAGCAAATGCGATCACTGAACCTAACTGAAGTCCAGCAATCGTGATTACAGGAATAAGTATATTTGGCAACGCATGGAAAAAGTAAATCTGTTTATTTGTAAGTCCTAATGAATAAGCAAGCCTTATATAATCTTGCTTTAACACCTCAAGCATTTCTGCACGTGTAAGCCGCATAACCAAAGTCATCTGATACAAGCCAAGCGTTATACTGGGCAGTATAAGTGATTTTAAGCCACTCATCGTAAGGAAGCCAGTGGTCCACCATCCTAAATCAATAACTTCACCGCGACCAAATGATGGTAGCCAATTCAACTCAACGGAAAAAATCCAAATTAATAAAACTCCAATCAGAAAGGTCGGCAGAGAAACTCCTATGAGTGAGGATGATAATATAAAGTTAGAAATAAAAGAACCTCGATTTATTGCAGTATAAATTCCTAATGTGATACCAAAAAAAACTCCAAAAACTGCGGAAGTGACGGCGAGTTCCAGAGTAGCTGGCAATCTAGATAAAATTAATTCTGCAACGGGCAGCGCTCCTCTGTAGGAATTACCAAACTCAAATTGAACTGCGCTCACTAAAAAATCAAAATATTGTAAATATATTGGTTGATTAAGTCCTAATGCATCCTCAAGTGCAGCCCTTTGCGCCATTGTCGCTTCCTGGCCTAAAATATTATCAACAGGATTTCCTACATACCTAAATATTATGAATGATACTAACGCAACAAGTAGCAATACCATTATCGCTTGCAAAATGCGTCTTAGAATAATGAAAATCATCTTAATTTTACAATCATTCTGCCGACCTTAAACTTAAAAGCCGGCAGAATTTAATCAGTCTATTAATTAAATTTCAAAAACTGAAAATGAGGTTGGTCTTCAGGCTGCACGTCAAAATCAATATTTGATTTCATACCCCAGTTTAATACCTGATTATGAATAGGAAGATACATTTGCGCATCTTGAACATTTGCCCAAATCTTAGCAATTGTGTCGTTTCGAGCAGATAAATCTGTTTCTGACTCAAGACTAACAATCATAGCATCAACATCCGCATTTGAATACCCAGTTGGATTCCATGAGCCACGGTCCTCTGTCTGTGTATGCACTAGATAGTTGAAAATATAATGGGAATCAAACGTTGGCACACCCCATCCAAGCATGTAAAAATCAGCATCACCGCCTTTTGCGATTGGAAAATGTTGTGCCTTTGGTTTAGCATCTAAAGTTACATTTATACCTATTTGAGCCATCATACCGACTGCCGCCTGACAGATAGCTTCATCATTGATATAACGGTCATTTGGGCAGTTAAGAACAATATCAAACCCGCTGCTATAACCGGCCTCAGCCATGAGAGCCTTTGCTTTGTCTAAATCGTACGCAGGATACTTATTTAGCTCTTTAGTCCATCCATTCACAAACGGGGGCATTATCACACCCGTAGGGTCAGATTGACCCCGCATTACAACTTTTTTAATTGAGTCTCGATTAATTGCGATGTTCATTGCTTGACGAACTTTTAGTTCTGAAGTTGGACCTTCAACAGTGTTAAGACCGAGAAAAATAACGCGGTTCTGCGCTGCCGTGGCTAGTTGCAATCCATCCGTTGAAGAAACCCTCCCTAAATCTTGCACTGGGACATCTTGGATTATATCTACCTCACCAGATAAAAGAGCAGCAACACGAGTTGCAGATGACTGAATAGGAGTATATATAATTTCTGTTACCTGATTAGGATAGTTATCTTTACCCCAATAATTAGGATTTGCTTTCAAAACAGTTTTTTCATCAACTGACCTACTGACTAGCATAAATGCGCCGGTTCCGTTCGTATTCATGGTTGCAAAATTTGTTTCTCCTTTTGCAACATCATGCGGTGTGGTTACATCATTATCCTCTGACCAATCTTTATCCATCATGAACATGTTAGTCAGATTGTTAATAAGAAGTGGGTTAGCACCATTTGTTTCAATATCTATAACGTGGCTATCTACAGCTCGAACCTCTTTGATCGAAGAAAGCAATTCTTTCATTTCTGAACCATCTGCCCTAGCTCTATTCAAGGAAAAAACAACGTCTTCTGAATCAAAACTCGCTCCATTATGAAACTTTACACCTTTTCGTAAATTAAAACGCCAAATTTTTGGATTGTCTGGTAAAGCAGACCAATCTGTTGCTAGAGATGGTATTATTGCTCCTGACATATCACGTTGAAGCAAAGAATCATAAATTTGATGGTTCAATGCGTGTGTTGGCCCCTCATTTTGTGCATGTGGATCCATTGTTATTGCATCCCCTGCCCTTGCCCATCGCACAGTTTCTGCAGAAGCTGATGCCACTGTGAAAGAAATCATCACCGCAGGAATTACTAATTTTTTAAACATAGATCATTCTCCTTTTCCTTTTATTCTAAATAAATTCTAACTTTTTGGTTTTTTGTTAGAGCGATCTGTCTAAAAACGGTAATACAAAATTCAAATTTCGAGTAGAAATATATATTTTTCTCAGAAAATATCTAAAAAAACATAAAAATAAGCATGTTTCAGCTGCAGAAAAATATAAAATGAAAGTTAAAAATACTTTTTTGCAAAGAATCACCTAAAATAACATAATTTAATCGTCAGAAACCCAGATGTATTCTTCTTCCATTTTTACCTCTATGATATTAAGAGGTTTGCATTCATTTTGATGAGCTTCAGGTGAGCCTCCTACCCATTTTTTTACCTCACCAGATTTAAAGTTAAATTCGCTATTATGATATGGACATAATATTGTATCTCGTTCTGTAATTTGTCCAATATCAAGGGGTAAATCCATGTGAGGACAAACGTTTTCTATTGCAAAAATATCACCTTGGTTTATTAGCAATATTTCCCTATGTTTTATGGTATATTTTTTCTTTTCTCCATCCCTTAATTCGCTAAGAGGTAATGTCCTTAACCAGTTTCTGCCATCTATTTCTTTTTCTGTTTCTGTAATATTGAGTTGCAATATCTCATTATTAACATCACTAATCTCATGAAGTGTAATAAGGTCCTTAATACCCCTGAGTTTCAAACGAAGATAATTTTTAACGACAACATTGTCTTTAACTTGTTCGAAAACATTTTCAGATACAAGGAATCTTGTTCCCGCTTCCTTATTAATGGCCTCTATCCTGCTTGCTATATTTACTGCATCTCCAATAACTGTGACTTTTTTATCTTCCCCTTGGCCAACAGAGCCTGAGATAACTTCCCCGAAATGAAGCCCAATTCTTATATCAAACTCGTTCCCATAGGCATTATTTAAATAAGTTTTAAATTCGTCCATAGCTCGAAGCATTTCTAAACTGGCACTAACTGCTCTAAGCGTTTGTTGTCTGGATTCTTTTAAACCAAAAATAGCTAATATTGCATCACCTATATAATTATTTATTTCACCTCCATGCCGAATAATTACTTCACGCATTATTGAAAAATATCTATTTAAGATGAATATTACATCATATGCTGATAATGATTCAGAAAATGGCGTAAAACCCTGAATATCGCAAAAAAGAATAGTCAGGTTTCTTAACGTTCCTACTGACTCCAATCGTTTTTCAGTTACCTGATTATTTAGGTCAGCATCTCTTTTATCTAACAGAAGTCTTCGATAAGAAACGTTACCTTTAATTTTAGTTTGACAACCAAGTCTAATGTTTTCTGGGAAAGATAGTTTTTTAGCGAGTAGCGCTTCAACGTCATTACGTGGATGACAATTTTCCAAGCCATCAGTTACTTCAATACGGCAAGTGGAACATTTTCCGGTTCCCCCACACGCACTAAGGTGATTTATATTATTACGCAAGGAAGCTATTAAAATGGATTCCTCTTCTTCAATATCTATCTTTAAATCGTCTGGTTCAATATGCGCAGAAAACGTTTTACTTTTCTCTGCCTTAAGTGTTGTTTTATTGTGGCTTCCATCACAAAAAGGAGCATTTGCTGTACTTTTACAGCCACAAAAATAAATAACCTCTGATTTTTCAGATATAAACTTGAGTGGAGAATATTCGGTACCAACATGGCTACCGTCACAAAATGGCTGCTTCTTGCTTTTTCCGCAACTGCACCAAAAATAATTAGAGCCGCTCTCTACTTCAACTGGAATTGGTTCATTTATACTCATTAACATTTTTCCCTAATATTTAGGGCATACTTCTATAGGCTAAAAATTAAAAGTATTTTTATATTTTTTGCCAATATTCTAATAAAAAAGTTTACCACAAAGTCTACCGTTAAGTATTTTTTTAAAATAAATGGTTTCAATCGGTAAAAAATACTTGTTCTATTAAAAATTTGTTTCAGGAAAATATTTTTTCAATGCTGCATATTTAAAAATCATAAAATTATTTTATATTGATATATACTTAATAAGCTGCCTTTTTAATCCCCTGAAAAATTTTGGACAAAGTTATGATAGATGTTTTTTTTGATGGCAAGTGTGGTCTTTGTAGGAGAGAAATTGAGTATTATCGCCGTATAGCCAATCATGGCATCTTCAGATGGCATGACATCGCTCAAGATCCATCCCCACTAAATAAATATAAAATTCCACAAAGTATAGCACTTCGTTGGCTTCATTTGCGAGACGAAAATG
Organism: uncultured SAR116 cluster alpha proteobacterium; assembly: GCA_902520885.1. Classification (GTDB taxonomy): domain Bacteria; phylum Pseudomonadota; class Alphaproteobacteria; order Puniceispirillales; family Puniceispirillaceae; genus UBA5951. The sequence continues at coordinate 3,547 of CABYPW010000023.1, read as the reverse complement.
GAGATTGGCATATTGGGGCAGATGCATTTTTGGTTATTTGGATGAAACTAGAAAGATGGAATTATCTGGCATTATTTTTTAAATTGCCAGTTATAAAGCATTTGGCACATTTATGTTACAATACGTTTGCTTATTATAGGTTTAATCGACTTGAGCATTGTCAAATTGCAGTTAAAGAGGAATTAATGATGCAAAAAAGTAGCATCAATCATAACAACTAAAACGAAATCAGAATATATTTCTTAATTTTTTGAAAGTCATAAACAGTGACAAAAAAATTGGTTGAGTTCCTCGTTATGAGACCATGATGCATTAACTTTTTATCATAGTGTTGACTGCATTTATTACAGCATCTCTTGTCATTTCGAGATCAACTTCAGAGATTGCTAAAGATGGATAAATTTTAGATGGAGCCTTTAAAATACCCTGCTCTCTTAAAGATTTATTGTACTTATTTGCCTGACTGATTTCATCATGTTTAGTGCTACGATAATCAATGCACTTCCTATTAGTAAAAATAACGTCAAATAGAGTCTCATCTCCAACTATTTGACAAGGAATTCCTTGTTGTCTGAATATATTTGACTGCATTTCTTGCAATTTTTTCCCTATTTCACGTAATTTATTATATTGACCTGGTCGTCTCAAAATTTCCATTGTTTTCAAACCTGCAACAGACGCAATTGGATTTCCCGACAAAGTTCCTAACTGCATAAGCCACTTATCCGAACCCACAACGTCTTTATCAAAATGTTTCATAATCTCTTTTTTTGCACCCAAGGCTGCTAAAGGAAAACCACCCCCAATAATTTTCCCAAGTGTGCAAATATCAGGCATGACCCCATAGCGTTCCTGAGCACCCCCATATGCAAGTCTAAATCCAGTAACAATTTCATCAAAAATTAAGAGGATATTATTTTTGTTACACAATTCACGCAGGCCCTCAAGAAATCCTGGAACAGGAGAAATAATTCTTTGCAGAGGCTCAACAATTATTGCGGCAATATCCTTAAACTCATCTACAAGCATCTCTGCAGCTTGCAAGTCATTAAATGGTGCAATTAGCATATCATCAACAACTGAGGTTGGAATTCCAGCGCTATCTGGAACTGCTTGCGGGAAATTTACTTCTTTCTCGGGCGCGAGGCTCATTTGTGCCTCAGCGCTCATACCATGATATCCCCCCTCAAATTTCAATATTTTATTTTTATTTGTGTAAGCTCTCGCAAGTCGAAGTGCATACATATCTGCTTCCCCTCCTGATGCAACAAAGCGCACTTGTTCACAACAGGGGACTGCTTCACAAATGGCATTTGCAAGTTCAACACCACGAGCATTATTAGCAAAAAATGTCATCCCTTTTGGAAGTTGTTCAAATACCACTTCTAAAACTTCAGGGTGACCATGACCTACGAGCATTGGTCCTGACCCAATCAGATAATCTATATATTCCCGTCCATCTTCGTCCCAAACATGGCTGCCATTTCCATGAGAAATTATTATCCCAGGATCAAAATTACCAAATCCACCTGCAGGCAAAACCTCATTTGCTTTTTTTATCCATTCTTCCTGCGTCCTCAATTTATTCATTTTTAAACCAGTTTATATTTTCTGTTCTTAAATTTATCATATCTGAAAAAACCGAATATATGGAAACATGTTTTAATTTAAAATAAATTTTTTAAATATCCATTGTAAAAAAAAGATTAAAAATAAAGCTAGCATACCCTCTATGGCCATCACCATTAATATGTGAGAGACAGAAAAAAAATTGCCCATCCAAGCTATATTTGAAGTGCCTAATAATCCAATTCCAATTGCAACAGTCATTAGAGAAAAAGTAGGCGACCTTAAATTTGTTTCAGAGTTGATGTAAATCAATGTGCTTTGCATTGATGAGTATATAGCACTCATATTTCCTGCTAAAAATAAAATAACTACAACCCCCGATGCGTATGGAAAGCTACCCATCAAAAATATAGCAATCAATAGACCGGTAAGAGCACTAATAAAAGTAAGTTGTTTCTTTCTTGGTTGCAATATTGAAACAAGAATGCCGCCTAACAGCGCACCAGCTCCTTCTAATGAACTTAAATAACCTGCAAAATGAGGGTCTAAACGGAAACGTTCCAAAAAAACCAGCGTTATAAGTGCTAAATATGGCAACACAAAAATGTTGTAAATCGGAGTTAATAATAAAACTAATCTTATAGATTTCTGTTTTCGAGCTTGGTTAAAAACAGATTTAAAAGCTATTCGAATACTAGTATCAGACCTTAAACTATCACTTTCAAAATAGAATAAAAATAATGGAGCGCAATAAAGAGCAAATAAAAAAAATAAAAGAATTGCAGGTTGTTCCAAAGAAATAATTATTCCTCCGATGAACATTGCTATTAACCTAGTTGCATGTGTTGAAGTAACATCTATCGCCAGTCCTTTTGCAATAAATACTTGTTCTAATCTGTCTGCTAACATTCTTCTTCTAAAGCTAAAATCTGCACTCCAAAGCATTCCAGAAAAAAATGAAATTAATGAAAATAAAATAATCGTTTTTATAGATCCTAAGCTTATAAAAAGGCCAAAACTACAATTTATACTCAACAAAATATGCATAAAAATCATAGTTATCTGGCCAGAAACTCTTCCTCCAATAAACAGAAATAAAATACCAGAAAACATAACGCCAACAAATCTGAGGGTCATAAAAAATCCCGCTATCGTTGCATCACCTGAAATTTGCCATGCAAATACTGAAAAACACATCACCTCTAGCCAACGGGCAATACCTGAAGAGGTTCCAGCAAGCCAGAGCCTCAAAAATTGAAAATTGCAAAAAATGGTTTTAATATCTTTCATATTTTAAAAACTCATAATTTTGTTGCACTAAGCAAAAATAAATTCAAAAATGAGAAAACACTGGATAAAAAAATTAAGCAAGCGAAACGGAGAATTTTTTGGAAAGAGCTAAAATACACGAAAGAATTAGTGGCAATCGCCTCAGAACAGAAAATTACGAAAAAAATTTTTGTGATGCCCACCCTCCTTTAAATTTGCATGAAGCAAAAGTAGAAGCTGATAGATGTTATTTTTGCTATGATGCACCTTGTGTCACAGCATGTCCAACATCGATAGATATACCAAAATTTATTAGGCAAATTTCAACTGGTGACATAGACGGTTCGGCAAAAACAATTTTTGATCAAAATATCTTAGGTGGAATGTGCGCGCGTGTTTGCCCTACTGAGACCCTTTGTGAAGAGGCTTGTGTAAGGGAAACTGCGGAGGGTGACCCTGTTAAGATAGGACTCCTTCAAAGACATGCGACTGATGAAGCAATATTTTCAAAACAGCAATTTTATAAGCGTGAGGCTGAAACAAATAAAAAGATTGCTGTAATTGGAGCTGGCCCTGCTGGTTTAGCCTGCGCTCACAGATTATCAATGTATGGTCATACAGTAAGCATATACGACGCAAGAGAAAAGCCCGGTGGTTTAAATGAGTACGGGATAGCTGCTTACAAAACTGTGGATAATTTTGCACAGAA
>CABYPW010000022.1 GCA_902520885.1 uncultured SAR116 cluster alpha proteobacterium | reverse complement strand
TTTAAAAAATAACATTATCGTCTCAAAATTTGTGTCATGGCTTGAATTTTCAAATACATGTCGTGCGCTAAATGGTCTAGACGATAGTACATTATCTGACATTGGAATCGTCAGAGGTCAAATACCAGAATTTGTTGCTGATAAAATGATTGCTAACAGTAACTCTAAGAACGAAAACGCCGCATAGTTATTTCCTCCCTAAACTTGCGCGTTTACGAAAAGGGGTGAAAATTTCACCCCTTTTTTATTATTTATAATCACCAGTATTCAAAGAAATATCCGTTCAACAAACCACCAACCACCTATTGAAGCTATAATCAGTGATAATGGAATTTGGATAAAAGACCTATAAAATCGAGTTTTTGAAAAAGTAATTCCTATTGCTGCATAGGCGATTAGTATAACCGCTAATTGTCCAAACTCTACACCAATGTTAAACGCAATTAATCCAGTGATAAAATGTTTCGAATTGAGTCCTATATCCATCAGAACTGAAGCAAACCCGAGCCCGTGAAGTAGTCCAAAGCCAAAAATTATGAGCAAACGTGACAATCCTATTTTTGTATGCCACAAGGTTTCGAGAGCTACGTAACTTATTGACAGCGCAATGAGAGGTTCTACAATAATTGCAGATACTTTTACATAGCCTAGACTTGCCATAGCAAGTGTTATGGTATGTGCTATTGTAAATATTGAGATCTGCAAAATTAATTGGGATATTTTCGTTGCAAATAAATATAAACCAAGCACAAATAATATATGGTCAAGTCCTTTAGGAATAATGTGTTCAAAACCAATAACTAAATAACTTTTTATTATGTCAACTGAAGCAACCGGCAAAACCCCACCACGAACAATAGGCGCACTTAACTCCCCTGGAGACAAATAAGCCGAATACAAATCGTATTCTGTATCATTCTGAGTTGTATAGTCCTCTTTTGATACTTGCCTAACGATTAATGGACCAAGTTTTTTATCCCAACCAAAGATGATTTTCACATCATCTGTTTTGGTGGCAACAGCTAGTGTGATTTTACTTTCTCTTGGAATTGTTACATCTCTATTTTCAGACACTTTTATATCTAAAAACTTCACTTGAAGCATTTCTTGTTCTGATTTTACAGTAATCAAGTCAATAAACGTGTTAAATTTGCTTTTAAATATAGTTTCAATCTCATCGCTATCTCTTGCTCTGAGTTCATCATAAACTTCTGATTTATTGGTTTCGTTTGTATCAGTAATTATTGAAGCATCGATATCTGCCAAAAATATCTCAACCGAAAAATAAAAATCGATTTCAACAATGTTTTCTTTAATTGATAATTCAGCAATTGCAGGTGAAATCTCGTGACCAAAAGAGCGCTGGCCTACACCCAAAGTTAGGGTTATGATGCAAACAATTAATAAAAAGAAATGCCGTATAAAAAATAATGAGCTGTATAGATTAGCCATCGAGTTTAACCAGACCCGTTTTTTTTGGTAGTGAGAGGACAGTTTATGAAACGCTTATATAAAACACAGTTAATATTTGCAACTATTTCATATATATCTTGCATAATTAGCTGTCCAGTCTTAGCACATGAATTTTGGATAGAGCCAAAAAAATATAAACTTAATATAGGCGATGTTCTCAGCGCCTCACTTTTTGTTGGTCAAGATTTCTCTGGGTATGAAAACCCTTATATCAAAAATAACTTTTCAAGATTCGAAGTGCTGTACCAGAATGAAAGTCAAAAAGTAAATGGTAGAATCGGTGATCGTCCAGCCTTAAATCTCATTCCACTTCATAAGGGTTTAACTGTGATTTTATATCAGTCGTCCCCTACCTACCTCACATATAATGATTTTCAAAAGTTTATAAATTTTACAGAAGAGAAAGGTTTCCCAGAAATACAAAGAAAGCATTTGTCTCTAAATCTTCCAGAAAAAGGATTTAAAGAAACGTATACGCGCTTCTCTAAAAGCTTTATTTCTGTTCAAAATAGCAGCGGGAAAGATAGGTATTCTGGAATGGAATTAGAATGGGTAATGGAAGATACTGATTTACCGTACAACATAAGTAAGAACATTTCTTTTTCTCTTTATTACAAAGGGATACCACACCCAAATTCACAGGTTACTATTTTTTCAAAAAATGATGCTGGGAAAGTAAAAAAATCATTAGCCAGAACAGATAAAAATGGTATTTTTACTTTAAGCACTGTTCCAAATATGAGCTATTTAATTGATTCTGTTATAATTCGGAAAATTGAACCAACCTCAAATCCTGAAGGAGCAATTTGGGAATCCCTTTGGGCATCTGCTACTCTTAAATCAGATTGATGTGAAATAAAAAAAATTTGTAAAATAAATCGGCGCACATAAAGTATAGAAAATTCAATTTTTAATAATAAAGCGTGATAACATGTTTCGCCTCAGCAAAAAATAACCATCTTTCAGTAATAAGCCCCGCTATTAGACATAATAAAGCAATAAAACTGGTTATTGGCATGTATGAGGAATCTATAACTCCAACTAACAAACAAATCCCAGGAATAATAAAGGCGGCCCAAGAAGCAAACCAACGCAGTTTCAAGGCATGTTTGCGAGCAACATTATATCCCATCTCTCTCATTAGATAATTTTGTGTTTGATGTGCTGGTTCTAAATTTTGTACTTTAGTTTTTTTTTCTAATCCTATGGCTTCAGCTTTTGTAACACTAAACTTTACCTGATCTACAAAATTCCAATATACCCATTTCAGTAGAAACGCTACCTCTAGCATAAATACACTGAATAAGACTACAAAGTTATTTACTTGATAGGTAAAAACACTATTAAATGATATCCAAAGTAAAAGTCCACTCACAATCGACAGTAATAAAAAAATTGGTGTTGTAAGAAAGTAATTCCATGCAGGTATAGTCTTAAGAGAAGCGTATATCTGCCCTGTACAAAAAACCGTTGAGATGGCACATAATCCACAAACCCCTCCAATCAACGCTACATAATTTTCTAATTCATTGATGCTTTGAGGTAAAAATGTTTGGATTACCATAGCTGTCCAAATAACGCAGAGCAACAATGCTGGCACATATGTTATTAAGGCAAACAATCCCTCTCTAGATAACCAAGATGTTTGCCATTGTGACATAGCTCTCCATGCTCTCTCAGGATGTCCCAAATGAGTAGTAGAAAATAAGAGTCCCACAGAAATTAACAACAGAGAAAGAATTAACATAATTAAATTAAGCAATGTAGAATCAGGTAACAAACTCGTAAGGGAGGTCAAACCAACTATAGCTAAAAGGCCATAACCTGCTCCTGAAAAAACAGTAAAAAAAATTATAGAATAAGCCGGGCTCAAGAAGCATGCTCCATCGCTCTGAAAATAGAAATTTTAATTCTAATTCCAATTCTAAAAATATTTAGTTTCATGATAGTTTCTGATCTAGCCACGAAAAAAATTCTTCCAGCTTTGAATTAGCATTATTTGGCTTTAAATCAGAAAACCTTTGCAAATTAGCATTATTTTTAGAATTTTGTTCACTTGTTATATGTTTTTTTCTTGGTGGCAGATATCTATTAACTGGTTTATATCCTAAATTATCCATAAGTGCTACACCACCACGCTTTTCAGATAATATTGATACATCACTTTGAGGATCAGAAAAATCACCAAATAATCTCGCACTTGTGGGACAGGCTAGAACACATGCGGGTTTTCTATCTTCTTCTTCAAGTTCCTCATTATAAATACGGTCTACGCACAAAGTACATTTCTTCATTATACCTTGTCTATGGTCATATTCCCGCGCTCCATACGGACAAGCCCAAGAACATAATTTACATCCTATGCAAGTTTCTGGATTTACTAGAACAATACCATCCTCTTGCCTTTTGTAGCTAGCACCGGTTGGACAAACAGTCACACATTCTGGCTGCTCACAATGTAAACAAGAACGTGGAAAATGCACTGTTTGACTTAAAATGCCATCATAAGTTTCATATCCATGGACTCTATTAAGAAATATCCCATCTGGAGCCTCACCATAGGAATCGAAATCAGACAATGGTAGATTATCATCTGTACTATTCCATTCCTTGCAACTTGTAACGCACCCATGACAGCCAACACAAATGTCAAGGTCAATTAGTAAACCAAGTTTTTTATCTGTTTCAGAGGGCAAATCAGTCACAAAAGTTCTCCAAAAAAATATTTAAAATGAGATTACACTTACTTTCTTTTAATATTTGCAGCAATAGGTAAAAAATAAGGCTCCGAACGCTGATTATTTGATGGTTTTGCCTTTTGTATATGGACCTTTAAATCATACCACGCTGCTTGACCCGTAATAGGATCTGAATTGCTGTAGTGAAACCCTCCTTCTTTTTCTGGCAAAAGAGCCGAAATTAAATGGTTCAAAAGAAACCCTTTTCGAAACTCAGGAGATTCCTTATTTAGTCCCCATGCCCCTGCTCTTTTTCCGATAGCATTCCATGTCCATACAGTATCAATCTGACACCCAGACATTAGTTTTACCTGACATAATACTTTTCCTATATGACTAGATACTTCAATCCAGTCATCATCTTTAAGGTCTAATTCAGCCCCTCTTTTTCTATTCATGTATAGTTTATTTGCATTTGATATTTGGCGTAACCAAGCATTCTGTGAACCCCAAGAATGATACATGTGCATTGGCCTCTGACTTATCGCATGAAATCGATATCGTTCTCCATCAAGCTTGCTCTCTTCTAACGGTGGATACCAAAATGCGATTGGATCAAAATATGACGATACTCTTTTTTGATGCAACCTAGGGACTTTTGGTTCAAATTTTCCATCCGCTGCTAATCTAAATTTCTGCAATGCTTCATTATATAATTCAAATATGATTGGTTTTGTAGAGTTTATAAATCCCTGTGATTGAGCCCATTTAAGATAACTCCTATTAGCATGTTTAAAATAGCGCGCGTTTGACGGGACAGTGTTGGAAAAAAAACAATTATTTTCTTGATATCTTTTTAGTTGATCTTGATTTGGAGAACCTACACCAACTTGGTCCCCATCTTCTCCGCGCCAGCCAGCTAAAGTACCTATGCCGTTACCTCTTTCATGGTTAGTAATATAGTCAGCATAATCAGTATATTTTGGGCTACCATCATTATTTATCATGCCTGGAAGTCCGAGGCGCGCACCCAATTCAATAAGTACTGTTTGAAACGGTCGAACATCTCTGTCAGGCTCTACAACAGGGTTCCTTATTGCATCAATAGCAGCATTGGGTTCAGAAATGGGTCGATCTAACAAAGATATAGCATCCCATCTCTCCAGATAAGTTGTATCTGGAAGAATTAGATCCGCATAAGCGATGGTTTCAGAATAATAAGCATCCGAATATATAATTCTTGGTATAGAATATTCACCAGTTTCAGGATTTATTTTTGTAAGATTATTCAATGTTTCTGGGATATCCATCGAAGAGTTCCAACCCATGTTTGCCATATATAAAAATAGAAGTTCCAAATTATATGGCTTTTGGTTGGCTGCATTATGAATTACCATATGCATTAAACCGTGTGCAGAAAATGGTGCTTCCCAAGAATACGCATTGTCAATTCTCAGCGCATTACCCTCATGGTCTACGAGCAAATCAGACGGAGATGTCACAAACCCTAATGGTGCTCCTGGCATTGGTTCTCCAGGACGAACATCTTCTAATTTCCCAGCCGGACGCAAAGCTGGTGGAACAGCTTTTGGAAATGGTGGCTTGTATCTAAATCCACCAGGACAATCAATCGCCCCGAGTAATATTTGTAGATAATGAATTATCCTGCAGCTGTTAAAACCATTCGAGTGAGCCGAAATTCCTCGCATTGCATGCATAGAGACAGGTCTTCCTATGAACTCGCTTTGTTGAACACCATTCCAGTCAGTCCATTCCTGCTCAATGCGAAGTTCTTTTTCAAATGCTGTTTTTGCTAACTCATCTGCAATCCGAATTATGGTTTCTGCCGCCACACCTGTTTTAATACTTACCGATTTAGGAGAATATTCTTCTGATAAAAAACGATTTGCAATTAAAGAAAAAGAAGGAGTAGCTTTCCTTCCGTCTGGTAAAGTATACTCGCCATGTAGTGCATGATTTGACGATTTTCGATTAGCGTTAACTAAAGAACTTTCGACAATATTATAGGCTAATGGATTTCCTTCATCATCTCTTGCAATTAAACCAAAATCCTCTGCCCCCGGTGAATTTATAACTAGCCAAGTGGCATTGGTATAACGTTGTAGATAATCAATATCTACGGCCTGATTTACCAGTAACTGATGTATTAATGCACCTGCAAACAAACCATCTGTTCCAGGTTTAATACCAATCCATTCATCAGCAACAGCCCCATAACCAGTTCTAATTGGATTAATTACTGTGATTTTAACACCTCTTTTTTTTAGCTTACCAATAGCTTTTTTAATTGGGTTAGAGGCATGGTCCTCTGCAACGCCCCAAAGTATAAAATATTCCGTTAGATCCCAATCAGGCTCGCCAAATTCCCAGAATGAACCGCCAAAAGTGTGTAATCCTGCTGCAGCCATATTTACCGAACAAAAACCTCCATGAGCTGCAAAATTTGGTGTGCCAAATTGTGATGCCCACCACCCTGTTAAGGCTTGGCTTTGGTCTCTTCCAGTAAAAAGAGCCATTTTTCTTGGGTCATCATTTCTGATTTCAGAAAGCCATGAAGTCGCTAAAGTGAGCGCTTCATCCCAACTTATTTCTTCAAAATCTCCTGAGCCGCGAGGACCAACTCTTTTAAGCGGTGCTTTTAGTCGGGCAGGTGAATAATGTTGCATAATCCCTGCGGCACCTTTGCCACATAATACTCCTTTATTCACTGGATGGTCTCGATTACCTTCAATATATTTTACTTTATTATCTTTTAAATATACCTTTATACCGCATCGACACGCACACATATAGCATGTTGTTGTTTTTATTTCGTCTGAAATTGATTTTGAAAGTTCAATTTCCGGCTGTTTGTAACCAGCTTTTGCCATCTCTGCATTTCCCTCTGACAAAGCTAAATCGTTCTTTATCAACCTATTTGAGTTTTAAAATTCCTATTTATTTAAATCACTAGATGTATTTTAACAAGAAACCAAAAATAACACATACATAAATTATAAGAAAACTCTATTCTCAATTTTATATTGAAGTAAATAAGAATTTAAACCATCATCTTAAAAATAGTAATTTTAATTTTTCAGGAAAATACATGGCAAAAAATATCGATGAAATTAACGCAGCATTTATGTCCAAACGGAAGGCTAATTATGTCCCTTTAAGCCCTGTATCTTTTTTGGAACGCACTTTTAATCTTTATCCCAATATGGTTTCTTTGATTTACGGAAATAGAGAATATCAATGGCATGAGACCTACGATAGATGTATAAGACTTGCATCTGGTTTACAGCAAATTGGATTAAAGAAAGGAGAAGTTGTAACGGTAATTGCAGCAAATACCCCTGAAATGTTCGAATGTCAATTTGCAGTTGCAATGGCTGGAGGCGTCTTAAATACAGTTAACATTAGGCTTGATGCCGATACTATTGCCTATATTTTTGAACATGCAGAACCTAGAATCCTAATTTCAGATACCGGTTTCTCAGATATTATCTCAAAGGCATTAAAACAATCAAAATATACTGATTTTAAAATAATTGATATAATTGACGAACAAGATAGCTCCAGTGCTACTGCAACTCCAATTGGTCAATATACTTATGAGCAATTAATTGAATTAGGAGATGGCAATTTTAATTGGCAGCTTCCTGATGATGAATGGGACGCGATATGTCTAAATTATACATCTGGAACAGGTGGACTGCCTAAAGGTGTTGTTTATCATCATCGTGGTGCTTATCTAATGGCAATGGGTACAATACCTGCATGGCAGATGCAAATGCATCCAACGTACCTATATACTGTTCCAATGTTTCACTGTAATGGGTGGGGACACGCTTGGATGATGGGTTTACTTGCAGGAAAGGTGGTCTGTACACGCCAGCTAACTGCTGAAACAATTTTTTCTCTTATCCAAAAACATAACGTAACCCATTTTGGAGGTGCTCCTATTATTTTAGGTATGCTTGTCAACGCCCAAAAGGAAATTCAGTTCAAACCGAACTGGCCAGTTCAAGTAATGACCGCAGGCGCCCCACCTCCAGCTGCAATTTTGCAAAAAATTGAAGCATTAGGATTTAATGTGATGCAGGTTTATGGCTTAACAGAAACTTATGGCCATGTTGTGCAATGCGTATGGCAAGATAAATGGAATATCCTTGAATTTGCTGAGCAAGCAACCATAAAAGCGCAACAAGGTGTTCAATTCACCCATACTGAATTAGTAGATGTTCTTGACCGCGAAACTAATAAACCCGTTCCAGCTGATGGATCAACAATAGGAGAAATTGTTGTTCGCTCAAATACAATTATGAAAGGCTACCATAAAAACCGAAAAGCTACTGAAGACAGCTTGGCTGATGGTTTTTTAAGGTCAGGTGATTTAGCTGTTCGTCATCAATCTGGCTATGTAGAAATTAAAGATAGATTAAAAGATATTATTATATCAGGAGGGGAGAACATCTCTTCTGTTGAACTTGAGAATGTTCTTTATCGACATGAGAATATCGCTTTTGCTGCAGTAGTTGCCAAAAAAGACGAAAAATGGGGGGAAACGCCTTGTGCTTTTGTTGAGATGAAACCAAACACCTCAGCTACAGAAGAAGAAATTATCTCGTTCTGTCGTCAACATTTGGCGGGATTTAAAACACCAAAAACAGTAATTTTTCAGGAAATTCCTAAAACGTCAACTGGTAAAATCCAGAAATACATACTTCGCCAATCATTGATGTCTTGCGAATAAAACTCGAAACTAGTAATAGTAAATTTTGAAAAAAGTTATACTAATTCTGCTCGGCTGTTCCAGAGTCGAGCAATGAACAAATTCGGCCTAAAGTTTGAGGCGTTTTTGCAAGATTTATAAAATTTAAGCGCTCTCTATCAAATATATCTTGTTCTGTAGCAGATTGGCTCTCGCCGTCCTTCGCGACAATCACGTCTGCAATCGCCATAGCAGTCGTTAAATTATGAGGCGTAAATATTCCGTCCTGAACGCCCTTTTTCATAAACTTGTGCATTTTTTTGCGTAAAATTGGATTTGCCAACTTAATAACTGGTTTTTTAGGTGATACGTATGTTTTCTGAAGGTCAATATTTAGAGAAACTGCCTTTTCGAACAATCTATCCTTGTTCATTACTTGTAAGTCTCTATCCGGCAAGTAATATTGATATTTTGATGACATATCCGGAGATGTGCCAACTTTACCATATCCAATTTGCATCCAACACTGCCATGCAGCTTCATCCCAATCATTTGTTTTCTCAAACCAACGTAAATAGCTTTGTTTGACACCTCCACCTGCAGGCAACAGACCGACCCCAGATTCCACCAAACCAAATGTCGAATTAACGTGTGCTACAAGAGCATCGCAGTGCGCCAAAACCTCAAATCCTCCACCTATGGCAAGACCTGATGGCACACCAATAACCGGTACTGGTAAATATTTGAGTTGGGTTACAACTCCCTGAAACTCTTTTAGAAATAGATCTATTTCCTCCCAATTTTTGTTTTCTATTAAAAACCTAAAGTGATTCAAATCAACACCTGCCGAGAAATGTTGAAAATCATTGTGTATGATTAGGCCAGTTCCTGCATTGTGGGCGGCATATTTTAATATATCAACTGTTCCAGGACGCAGCGCATTAGCTTTTGAATGAAATTCAATTAGGCGCATATTCTTTTCTATCTCATAACAAGTGGCATCATTATTTTGTTCAAGTATTGGAAGTGTGCGTCTCAAAATTTGGAGCCTAAAAGAGCCCTCTGGTAGACTGACTGGGATATATCCTTCAAAAGCATGAAGTACCGATATAGTATTATTTTCCAAACAATAAAAAGGTTTATCAGTTTTTAGATTTTGAGGGAATGAAAGACCAGCGTCACTAATTAATTTGTAAAGAAGCTTTTGCCCAATAGCATCAATCATCTCAAAGGGACCACGTTGCCAGTTAAACCCTAATTTCATTGCATCATCAATATCCTGAGGGTTGGAAGTAATAGTTCCTAATAACTGACCTGCGTAACAAAAGATATGCGCTAACACAGAGCAGGCAAACCGGCCATAATCACTATCATCCTCAATTAATACTAATAGTGCTTCTTCTCGTTCACCTTGCGCTTTTGCTGCTTTTTCTGCTATCTCTGGTAATGGATTAATATCCCGCCATTGATTAAGTTCTCCATCTTCCTTTGATAAATCTCTGACCTTTCGTCCGGCACTACTTTCTAAGTAAAAGCCACCAAGTCCTTTTTGTCCCGTATAACCAGAATTTATAAGCGAAGTAATAAGTTCAGGATCTGTACCAACTTTTTGAAAATCATCTTGTTCTGGTAAAATTTCACGCATTGACGCAACAACATCTGACATCAAATCTATACCAATCAAATCATATAATCCAAAAACTCCAGTCTTTGGCACACCCATAGGCCTACCAAGAATGGCGTCTGCATCATCAAAGGGCATGTTTCGTTTTAATGCCTCATTAAGGCCGACTTGCATAGCATAAACACCAAGACGATTACCAAGAAACCCTGGTGTATCATTACACCTGATTACTCCTTTACCAAGTATAACATCATTGAATTCAGCAAGTTTATCAACAACATCACCTTTCGTATGCTCTCCAACAACTAATTCTAACAAGCGCATATATCGAACAGGATTAAAATAATGGGTAATCGCAAAACGTTCTTGGAAGGCTATATCCATATCCTCCATTAATAATGAAATTGGAATAGAGGATGTATTCGATGTTACGATGCAATCTCGCTTTATTATTTTATTTAAACGCGCATAAATTGATTTTTTAACTTCAAGTCGTTCAACAACCGCCTCAACTACCCAGTCATAGTCGCTTAATTTATTTAGGTCATATTCGAACGTTCCAGTTTGTATTTGGTTTGATACTTGCTTTGAAACAAGCTGCGGTGGGTCTGATTTAATGAGCCTCTGTACTGCTAATTCTGCAGGAGAGATAGCATTTTTATCCTCAGCTGCTAAATCAATAAGCATCACATCTAATCCTGCATTTGCAATCTGGGCAGCGATGCCGCTGCCCATTGTACCAGCACCTAATACTGCAATTTTTTGAAAATGCTTTTTAGAGTTTACCATTATAATGCCTTTAATAATTTTTCTTTTTTATTTAATAAAATTTAATATCTCTAAATTTACTTCATCAGGTTTTTCAAGAGGGATCATATGCCCGGATTTTGCTATCTCAACAAATTTAGCATCTTTTATAGTATGAGCCATTTTAATGCCTAGATTTATTGGTATCATTTTATCACTTTTTGCAAAGATACATAAAACGGGCAAATCAAGTTCTGAAGCAAAATTAGTTGCATCAAACAGATTACAAGCGCGCAAATCAGCATTTAATGCTTTTGGTGTATTCGACATCATTAATTCCCTGCCAATACCCAATAAAGAATGACCTGGCTGCGACGGGGAAAAAAAATGACCATTTTTACCATGACCCCATTCAGTCATCATTGATATAGCATCAGATAATGCACTTTCTGATTTTTCTAATAAATAATCATTAACTCTGATTTGCAATGCACCAGCAATTAGAATGAGTTTCTGTACTAATTCAGGATATTTATGAGCAAGTGCGATTGTAACAAGGCAACCTTGTGAATGACCGACCAATACGGCTGACTGAATTTTAAGATGATTCATAAGTTGTGCAACCCAATCTGCCATTTCTTCGATAGTTTCCAGTGGTTTTCCAAGAGAATATCCATGCCCTGGAAAATCAGGGGCATAAATTGAATATCCCTCAAATGCAAAAAAACGCGTTTGTAAAACAAAGGTAAGGTGAGTCTGACCGCTCCCTGGCAAGAAAATTAGCGCTTCACCTTTAGACGACGGATTTTTACCTCCAGTTGAGAAATATGTTAAATGATCATTAAAATTTAATTTCATGAAGCCATCCTAATAAATCCATTTACTACAGCTTACTTGCTGCCTTCAGTCCTTGTTCAAAATCCGAAACAATATCAGATATATCTTCTAAACCAACAGATAAACGTATCATATCATCAGTAAGTCCAGCAGATTTCATAGCATCCGCATCAATATGAGAATGAGTTGTGCTGGCAGGATGAATTACAAGCGTCTTTGCATCACCGACATTAGCGAGATGAGACGATAGTGAAACGGCTTCAATAAATTTTCTACCAGCATCACGCCCACCCTTTATCCCAAATGTAATAATAGATCCAGCTCCCTTTGGAAGCATTTTTTTTGCTAATTTATATTGCGGATGCTCCGGTAAAAAAGGATGACGAACCCATGAAACCTGTTCGTGAGCTGTCAAAAATTTAAGCAATTTTTCAGTATTTTCGATATGTCTTTGCATCCTAAGAGGCAAGGTTTCTAAACCCTGCAGAATATGAAATGCATTCATTGGTGCGAGTGAGGGCCCAAAATTATACATCGCCTCAGCTCGAAACTTTGCTGTAAAAGCGGCCGGACCGAACTCCTCATAAAAATTAATACCATCCATAGCATAATGTGGTTCTGAGATGGTTGGAAATTTATCTGAACTACCCCAGTCAAAATTTCCACCATCAACAACTACTCCACCAATTGCTACGCCGTGTCCACCCATCCATTTTGTAAGAGAATGAATGATTATGTTTACACCGTTTTTGATAGGTGCCATTAAATACGGGGTATTAAAGGTACCATCAATCATAAATAAGATTGAATGCTCCTTGCAAATAGTTGCTAATGCATCAACATCTAGAACCACAAGACCTGGGTTGCCTATAATTTCAGAAAAGAATAATTTAGTATTTTCTTTTATCGCTAATTTGACCTCAGAATGATTTGTTGGGTCCACAAAACTTGTATGTATGCCAAAACGTGGAAGCGTGTATTTCAGTAGATTTACGTTTGCGCCGTATAGTTGAGAAGAAGCAACGATATGATCACCAGCTGAACAAACTGTTAATATTGATGAAAATAACGCAGCCATGCCAGAACTTGTAGCCGTTGCCGCAACTGCATCATCTAAAGCGGCAACACGTTGTTCTAGAACAGCAACAGTGGGATTTGATATTCGAGAATATAAATGTCCACCAATCTCCATATTATAAAGGGCAGCAGCATGGCGCGTATCACGAAAAACATAAGAAGTGGTTTGATGAATTGGAACTGCCCTTGAGCCAAACTCCTCATCAGGTGTTTGACCTGCATGCAGACTAAGTGTGTCGAAATTATATTTTTTACTCAATGGATTGCCCCTTAATTTAAATATTTATTTCTAACATGAAGTTTTATGCAGTTCGGCGATGCAGCCAGTTAACATCCATATTTAAAATCGAATTATCTTCATGATTTATTACGTTAGAATAGGTTCTAACATGAGGCAAACTATGCTGGAGATAAATTTCCGCACATATTATTTTTGACTTAACAAAATCATCTGGCAGTCTCGTAGCATTTTTTATTGCCCTATCCGCTGATTTAACAGCCATCCATCCACCACAAAAATATCCAAGCTGCATTAACCAATTTACTCCGTTGGCGGCTAGATATCGTGAATCATTGGCTTTTGATAATAATGTTTCTAAAGTATAAATAACGTCTGCAATTGCATTGGACATAGGCTTTGAAAAATTATCATCTACTACTTCCATTTCTTTTTCTATTTCTTCTATAAGAAAACGAATTGTCTGACCCTCATCTCTTATGGTTTTGCGAAACATCAAATCATTTGCCTGAATAGCAGTTGTGCCCTCATAGATAGGTAAGATTCTTGAGTCACGGAAATATTGTGCAGCGCCTGTTTCTTCAATAAACCCCATACCTCCGTGAATTTGCAGACCACTTGAGCAATGCAAAACAGAGAGCTCAGTTATCCAGCCCTTGATAATCGGTATCAAAACAGAAGCTCTTTTCTGCTCATTTTCAAAAACTTCCTTCGCACAATTATCCGCTATATCCATTGCATTCGCACCTGTAAAAATTAGTGCCCTCATTGCATCTATTTCAGACCTCATTATAGATAATAATCTCAAAACATCTGGATGCTGATTAATTGGTGTGCCTTTTTCTGCTGCGATAGGAATGCCTTGTACTCGCGTTTCTGCATAAAGGACCGCTTTCTGATACGCCCTCTCCGCAATCGCTAATCCTTGCAGACCAACACTAAATCGGGCATGGTTCATCATACCAAACATTATCTCCAGACCTTTGTTCTCTTCTCCGACCAAATAACCAATAGCGCCACCATTGTCACCATATTGCAGAACAGCCGTTGGCGAGCCTTTTATTCCAAGTTTTTTCTCAATAGAAATGCACCTAATGTCATTTGGCTTATCGAGACCACCGTCATTCTTCAATAAAATTTTAGGAACAATAAATAGTGAAATTCCTTGAATACCCTCTGGTGCATTTGGTGTTCTTGCAAGCACTAGATGGATTATGTTTTCCGCCATATCATGCTCACCATAAGTAATATAAATTTTCTGACCAGAAATTTTATAGTGGTCCCCTTCTCGGACTGCTTTCGTTCTAATTTTTGATAAATCTGTCCCAGCTTGTGGTTCTGTTAAATTCATTGTTCCTGTCCATTTTCCAGAAACAAGATTAGGCAAATACGTTTCCTTCTGTTCTTGTGATGCAGATTTCTGAAGAGCATATATTTGTCCTTGACTTAAAAGATGACAAAGCGCAAAGCTCATATTTGCAGAATGCCACATTTCACATACTGCTGCACTTACACTCATGGGCATTTGCTGACCACCCCACTCACTTTTTGCCTCTAATGTTGTCCAACCTGCTTCACACATGGCCCTATAAGCTTCTTTAAAACCATCAGGAGTTCTTACGTATCCCTCTTCGGTAATTGTAGAATTTTGTTGGTCACCTGTGTGGTTAATTGGAGCTAAAACAGTGCTGGCAAATTTCCCAGCTTCATCCAAAATTGACCAAATAAGGTCTTTATCTATTTCTTCCGTATTCTGGCCGTTCATGCTCAGTTGTTGAACTATTGAATCAAAGCCAATTAAATATTCTAAAACGAATTTTTGATCCTGAATCGGTGGAGTATACATTTCAAATTAACCTTTTTAACTCTGTCTTTAATTCTTATATCATAAAAGCGGTAATTGACGCAGTCATCTTTGATCCTTAGCATTTCAAAATATAAAATTTATACTTTTTTTGTTTTCCGCAAGTTAGATTGAATAATGAAACAGCTACCAATAGAATTACCCCAACAAAACAAACTTGTAAAACTTAGCCCAGATTTATATTGGGGTAGGCTTCCACTTCCATTTCGACTGAATCATATTAATCTATTTATAATAGACACAAAAGACGGGTGGGTGATTGTTGACGCCGGCATTTATGGAGAAGAAACTAAAAAATATTGGAAGTCCCTCTTGAGTGGTTTGCTTTCTACAAAACCTATAGATAAAATTATCATAACTCACCATCATGTTGATCACATAGGGTTCGCAGCTGAATTGGCAGACATGACAGGGGCAAAATGCTATATTTCTAAAGCAGAAATGAAACATGCTCAGTTTATCTTTAATATGTCATTCTCTGAATTTTCAGACCTCTTAGTGTCTATTTACTCAAAATATGGTCTTCCGTTAGAAGAGATCGAACTTGGCCGGAATGACTCCTCTAGATATAAACGTTATGTTCCCGAATTACCAGATTTCAATAATTTTTCTGCAGAGGATACTATACAAGGTACCTCAAGTGATTGGCGATGCAGAATTGACAGTGGGCACAGTTCGGGTCAGATTTCCTTTATTAATGAACGTGATAAACTCTTTTTACCAACAGATTTTCTGCTACCAAGAATCTCACCCAATATATCAGCAGATATTAGAGATATAGACAAAGATGTTCTAGGCGATTACTTAGAATATCTAGAAGATATGACAACTCTTGACCCTGAAATAAGAATTTATCCAGGCCATGATTGGCCATTTAAAAATGGCAATCTAAGAGCACTTGATTTAATTAGGCATCATAATCAACGATTAGAAACCTTATTATCCAATGCACAAAAAAAACCGTTATCAGTAAGTGATGGAATAGACTTATTATTCAATAAGCGTTTTGAAAGCCACGAATTATTTTTTGCAGCAGGAGAGTCTAGAGCTCATTTAAATCATCTTTCCAAACAAAAAAAAGTAAAAAAAGATACCATCAATAGAAACGGGCAGGAAATAGATTTATTTTACGTTTGATAAATTGTAGCCAAAAAATTTGTTTTTTATCCTCTGGTTTTTATTTATTTGCTAACACACACCTTGAAAGGGACCCATTATCACTTTGCACTAACGGCACGGTCTGGACAGGGTCAAAGGAAATGTTTACATCATTTCCATCGACCTCAATTTTCTTTATCGCTTTTCTCATCTGTTTAGGAATATCGTTCGTACCAATCACATCTTTTAGCTCAATTGCTGATAAAGATGTTTCAAATGTAAGTTTAGCATTAAATGCATCAGGCTGATGAACAGATTTAATTGAGTCTATCAGGGTCTCATGGTGTTCCAAACGTCTTATAATATCATCAACCTCCCAACCACACTCGGTTCGAGAAACAGGACATCGTGTTCGAAAACTGCATCCTTGTGGTGGACGCGCTGGATCCGGTATCGGACCATCCAAAGCAGCCATATCTGACATAACATCTTCTGATAAATCTGGACTAGCTGCAAGAAGCGCCTTAGTGTAGGGGTGTTGAGGATTAGAAAAGATATCTTCAGTTTTTCCGGCCTCTACGACCTTTCCAAGGTACATGACTACTATTTTGTCTGCCATATGCCTTATAACAGACAAATTATGAGTAATGAAAAGATATGAAAGCCCGCGTTGTTTCTGAAGATCATGTAAAAGATTTAAGATTTGAGCTTGAACCGAGACATCTAAAGCACTGGTGGGTTCGTCTAGGACTATTAACTTAGGGTCAAGAGCTAGCGCTCTCGCTATAGAAATACGCTGACGCTGGCCACCAGAGAATTGATGTGGAAATCGATATAAGTGTTGTTTTCCGAGACCAACCTGCTCCAACAATTCAATCGTACGTGGTATCAATTCATTATCTGCACAAACTTTATGTATTTTCAGAGGACGAGATACTATATCACTCACCAATTGACGAGGAGATAAAGAGGAAAAAGAGTCCTGAAACACCATCTGACAATTTCTTCTATAATTATAAAAGTCATCCCCTTCAATCTTGCTTATGTTTGAAGTAGATTGTATTTCATCAATAAGGTGTTTATTTTTAATTTCAGATTGATGTTTTTCAAAGTCCTCCAATGCAAGTAACTTTTCTGGCGTTAAATCAAAAAAGATATCACCATTAGTCAACGGCTCAAGGCCTGATACACATCTACCAATTGTTGTTTTGCCGCATCCACTTTCTCCTACTAAACCAACCGTTTCTCCAGCACCTATATCAAAGCTAACACCGTCAACAGCATGCACCTGACCAACAACATTTTGAAACACGCCCTCTTTAATCGGAAAATGCTTTTTCACATTTCTGAGACTTAAAATAGTATTTTTAGAGTTGGACACTGTTAAATTTCCTTAAAGTATTATCTGTATTATCTATCTTATTTTTTTGCATATGTTTATAAAATAAATTGTTAAGCCTCGTAGAGTAGACAAGCGACTTTGTGCGATTTATCTACTTCAGATATTGGCTTTAATTTTGGGTCAATTTCTTCACAGTTTGCCTTTCTTCGCATACATCTGCTTACAAATCGACAACCGGGTTCTGGTTCTATTAGCTCCGGAACTATTCCTTCTATTGCTTCCAGTTTTCCTCGCTCATGGCTCATTGAGGGTAAAGCATTAATCAGACCTTGTGTGTAAGGATGTTTTGGTTGATTAAAAATAGTCTCTGCATCCCCAGTTTCTACTATTTGCCCCGCATACATAACTGCAATTCTATCACATATTCTTCTCACCAATGATAAGTCGTGGCTTATGTAGAGAACTGAGGTTTTATGTCTTTTTTGTAATTCTTTAATAAGGTCAAGTACCCTCGCTTGGACTGTAACATCTAATGCAGTAGTAGGTTCGTCTGCAATAAGCAAATCTGGATTGCAAGCGATTGCTTGAGCAATCATTACACGTTGCTTCATTCCGCCAGAGAGTTCATGAGGATACCGTTCCATAACCTTGGTAGGGTTAGGGATTTGAGTTTCCTCTAATGCTTCTGCAACCAATCGATTTATGCCGCTATCAATCTTCTTTTTATATGTACTTAATGGAGGTATTTTTAATAATGTTGTTACTAGAAAACCAGCTTCCTGTTTAATATATTTTTTTACAAAATATTCCGTTACACCCGATAATTTATTTTTAAGTCCAGCTTTTTCTAAAACATCATTTTCCCGGTGTTCCTGAAAAACCTCAGCTACCTGTGTGCGAATGGTTAGACCAGGATTGAGTGCTTTACCTGGATCTTGGAAAATCATAGCGATACGCTCACCACGTAATTCTCTTATTTGATTCTCTGACAAATCTAATAAATCTATAACTTGAGAACCATTCTTGATATTTTTGCTTCTAAATTTAATATTACCACCTGCAAGCACACCTGGTGGTGATTGTACTAATTGCATAAATGTACGAGCAGTTACACTTTTTCCACAGCCTGTTTCGCCTACTAGTCCCATCATTTCACCGTCAACGATGTCAAAGCTTACACCGTCTACAGAGTGGACCATTCCTTGCTTTGATTCAAAATAGACTTTCAAATCAGTTACTGATGCAATTAAATCTTTATCCAAAGAATTTTGTATATCTAAATTATCCGGTGACATAATTACCTCTTTGTCTCAGTCCTCGGGTCTAAAACATCACGCAGACCATCTCCAACTAAATTAAATGCTAGCGCCCATAGAAATACCATTAAACCAGGAAATGTAGATGCCCACCATCTCCCAGCTGAAATTCCAGCCTGTCCCTCAGAAACTAGCACTCCCCATTCAGCAATACCCGCTTCTGACAAACCAATAAAAGATAATGTAGCACCCACAAGAACGATATTTCCCATATCTAAGGTGGCTTGCACCATGACTGGACTAAATGAGTTTGGCAAAATATCCTTTAGATAAATCTGCAATTTGGAAGCACCCATTATTTTTGCTGCATCCACATATTCTCTTTGTTTAATTCTGATAACTTGAGCACGCATAATTCGAGCATATTTCACCCAAAAAACTATTACTAATGCCAATATAATGTTGGTAAAAGACGGACCAAGAATAGCAGCGATAGCTAATGCAAAGATTAGTTCTGGTATTGATAAAAAAACGTCAACAATTCGCATTAAAATTTCGTCTACTTTTCCTCCAACTATTCCGGCAACGCTTCCTATTACAACTCCCAGAACTACAGTAAGTGTTACAACAAGTATTGATAATTTTAATGAGGTTCTAGCACCCCAAACGACCCCGTAAAATACATCTCCACCTCTATTTGTAGTCCCAAGTATATGCCCTGGTGTGAGCGGAGCAGAGCGCGCCGCTTTCCAATCTCTTGGCATTTGGTAAGGGTCGGGAGTATTCGGCTCGGTAATTACCGGTGCAAAAATAGCCATCGCCAACATAAAAATAACGACGATTAATCCCAATACAGTTGTTGGATTAGCAAGGACATTACTTAATATTTCTAAATTGCGTTTGAGACGAACCTTGAAAGCAGAATCATTAAAATTGACTTCATCAATCCCTGCATTTTGAGCGTTTTTTTTCATCTTAATCTCCGAGAACTACTCGGCGGTCTAGATACGCATAAATTATATCTACAACTAAGTTAACAAAAAGAAATAAGATACTGGTAAACATCACATAAGCCATTATCGTGGCCTGGTCACCTCTAAGAACTGCTGAAGCCATCCAGCGTCCGAGACCCGGCCACCTGAATATAATTTCTGCTACAACCGTTCCTTGCAAAAGAAAACCAAAAGTCAATCCTATAACCGTAACTGTTGGAACGAGGGCGTTACGACGCGCATGTTTTTTTAACACCACCCTTTCTGCTAAACCCTTAGCTTTTGCAGCGTCAACATAATCTTCTTGCAATTCCTCGATCAGTGACGAACGCATCATTCTTGCAATAATTGCGGTTGCTCCGTAGCCCAAAGCTACCGCAGGCATAATTAAATGCCAAATCGCATCTCTAAACGCAGAAAAATTACCAGCTAACAGAGCATCAATGGTATAGAAACCGGTTGGGTGCGGTATTGCCTCAAATAAATTCGGGTCACTTCTCCCAATCGGGAACCAACCCAGCCACACCCAGAATATAATCAACAATAAGATGGCAAACCAAAAAAGGGGCATACTGGCTCCACTGACAGATACCACTCTAATTATGTGGTCAGATATTTTATTACGTCTCGCGCCGGCAAACGTCCCCATAGCTATTCCAAGAGATACAGCAACAATGCCTGCTGCAATCGCTAGTTCCATAGTTGCCGCAAATTTTTTAGGAAAGACGTCAACAACTGGAGCGGAGGCAACTCCAGACCATCCAAGATCACCCTGCGAAACTCCCTTTATCCAGTAAAAATATTGAACTGGAACTGGCTTATCCAAATGAAAGCGCTCTTTCATTTCTTGCACCTCTGCCGGACTCATTTCGTGGGATAGGTATATACCAATTGGTGAGCCCCCAATGCGTGTAAGCGCAAAAACAATAATTGAAGTTCCAATGATTAAGATTGGTAAAATCATCAATCTACGGATAATGTAGTCTCTTATTTGCATAGTTCATTCCGTTAAGTAGGAAAAAAATATTGTCTTATTCTAATGACTAGAAATAAACAAGCCAACCGTATGTTACCAATGCGTAAATTTACGGTTGACTGTAACTAGATTAAATTTACTTACCTAAGTAAGAAAACCTCAAACTTGGCCGAGGCCACAGCGGATTATGTACAAATCCTGTAACCCAGTCCCGGTAAGCCATTGTCACACCCTCTTGAGCTGTGATCAGCCACATAGGATCATCAAATAGCATTTTTTGAAGTTCAGAATACATTGCCGCTCTTTTTTTGACATCAAGCTCTGTTGATGCACCATCTATGAGCTCAGCAATTTTTTTTGGGTTGCGATATCCATTTGCAAACCCATGTACTTCCCCCCATTCCCCATCTGGATGCTGATAAGCACTCATGTACGGATGAGGAT
>CABYPW010000021.1 GCA_902520885.1 uncultured SAR116 cluster alpha proteobacterium | reverse complement strand
TTTGACTAAGAACCAGATCTTGTCACAGGCAGCAACTTCTATGCTTGCTCAGGCAAACCAGTCTAAACAGTCAATATTGGTATTGCTGTAGATTTAATATTCTGCATCCATCCTGGACATTTGTGATCTATGGAAAATACTCCTTGAGGTAGCTGTTTGTGATTAACAGTCTCAAAGACTAATCTATTGCACACCTCATATATACATATCCAGTATAGGGGATATGGTTCATGCATAGAATAATTTAGTTTTGTAACTAAAAAAAATCTTTATTTTTAAGGTTAAGAAGTTTGACTTTTTAGCACTTTTTGAACTGATGTTTTTTGGTTAACCTGATTAAATATTTTCTCAAGATTTGGTCTTTTGGCGAGTTCATCTGCTTTATTATCATCCCAGTTCATCAAAACATAAAAGTAAAAGTCTGCAATACCACAAGTTTTTCCTGATAAGAAAGCGTCAACGTGTTTTTCCAAGATATCGTAACAATCTTTTCTATCTGAAATAGCTTTTTCTTTGATAACAATTTCTGTTGAGCCGTATCTATCAGAAAAGAAAAAACGGTTATTTGCATTCAATAGTGCCGTAGAAAGGAAAGAAAGCCATTGAAAGCACACAGCCCTATCTGGGTTTCCAATAGGGGCGATTAAGTTAGTATCATGGGTTTCTAGCAGAAAATTTATTATTGCAGGACCTTCAAAAATAGATTGCCCACTTGGGGTAATCAAAACAGGAACTAATCCTCTAGGCGAAATCTTTTTAAATTCTTCAGAGTTTCTCTCCTCTGGGGTTGGAAAAACAATATCATATTTTATACCTGCCTCTTCCATTAACAATTCAATAGCCATGGAACCTAAATATGGTATGCCATAAAGTTTGTAAGAAGCTGCACTATTTTCCATGGTTAAAGCCTACATTGAATAGCCAAAAAAAACAATTTTATTCTCTTTTACACACCCCCATCTGTGTAACACCTCATATATACATACCCCCTATGCCAGATATGCATATGCTAGGTGTTACGCAGAGGTGGACATAAGCCTTGCTTAAGTAATGGTTTTTTTAAAATCAGTCATCTCAAAACATCGTCAAAAATGACTATCCCCCTGTTGGAAACAATTTTTCGGGGCCTTTTTTCTTGGGCTATTTTTTCAATTTCTTGCCAGAAAGGGAGGCAATTTTTGTAGGCTGTTTCATCTTCATACTCTATCAAAGTGCCAGTCCTAAATATTCCACTTTTATTCCATACCCTTGTCGTGGCTACTCTCATTAACCCTTTTTCCTTCAGAATAGGTAAGAGTTCTTCTTTCCTTTCCTGCCATCTATAGAACGACATTTCTAAATCTGATTCAGTTTGAAAGTCAGATGTGTTGAAATTAATTAATTTTGCTGACATTTTTTTGTCACTTTCTCTGATATTTAAAAAAAAAACTATTTTATGACTGAAACTATGTTTTATAAATTTAAAATAACAAAAATTTAGATTTAATTAAAAGCATTTAAAAAAGTGCGGAGGTCAGCATGAAACAAATGAAACCTCAATTAAGTTCGTTTAATGTTTTTTCATTCAAAACAGAGGCGGAAATGATTGTTTGGATAAAGTTCTGGGAGAAACACGCTGATGATTATTTTAAAAGATTTTCGCCATTTGGTCTTTTAAAAATCACTTTTAATCAGGTGTGGAATAAAAAAAACGTCTTTAAAACATCTACGTATTTTGAATATGAAAGTCCCGAAGCATTTAAAAAAATCCAAAAAGAAATGGAAACATGGCGAAAGGACATTAGTGATGACTATAAATTTTCACCTATAGTGGACGCTACTAGAAACATCATTCTGCAGCAGTTTGAATAGAATGTCCCACGATAGCAAACAGGGCGAGAACGGATACGACTGCTATTTTTATGATGGTGTGCATATATTACCCATAATAGTCTAACATCAAGTGATGCACTGTCTTTAAGATAAAAATATATAAATAAAGTTCTAATTATATCATTTATCTTTTTGTTTGGGAAAATTATACTTTTCGCTAGTTGCATTTAAAAAGGTTAATAATTCGTCGCTGTAAGCTGTAGAAATTAGGTTTCCTTCAGATAACTCAACTTTATTGCCCTGATTTTTTAGAGCTTCAATAAACTCTTTGGCGTGATTTTCGTGGTCAATTTGACATTGTTTTATATTTGGAAAAATTAATAAAAGAGTAGCTGATGATTTAGAAGTGTCTAGCCAGAGTTTTTGAAGAAGTCCGTATTTTTCAAAACCAATTTTATCAGCTTTGTTATCTGAATAGTTTAATATCATATCTTTCGTCATTTCATCTTTGAAATTGACTCTTATCAACCTCCCATACAAGTGTTACTCCCTATTAGTTAAAAAATATATTTTTACATAAATCATAATACAAATATGACTATTATGAAATAAGCTTATTATTTTATCTCCAGTTTATTAAATTATTACAGTAGATGAGTGCTATGAACATTTCAAAAAAGACATTCCCATCAATGGTGAAATAGGTACTACCCTTCCAACCATTCATTATGAAAACAAACCCACTAATGCCGACCCAGCAAATCTTGAATGGGAAAATACAGAGATTGACTACATTTTAAATTATGAGAACGAATATAGTCAGTGGCGAGATAGACATGAGTGATGAGAATCGAATACCTTACTTCGTGTTTACACCACAGTTAAAGCCTCTTAATTTTGCTTCTTCAATAAAAAGATGAATATGTTCACCTTGCCTCCATGCACCATCCTTTGCAGCTAATTCGCAGAGTTTTTTATCAGAAATATTTTGATAGGCTGAAGCTAAATTTGCGTTACTGCTGTCGCTTCCAACACCTTCAGTACTTAAGGAAGTATTTGGGGAAGAAACTTGAGCACTTAAAGCTAATTTAATCTCATTAGGGTTTTTGTCACACTGATATTTTCCAACGGCTGTTCGCCTATATCCAGCCTTTCCATCTATTTGAAATATTAGTTTGCTATTTTTAAGCAGTGTCATATTAACAAGGCCCAGCTTTGCTACCATAGATGTAGAATTGGGTTTATCTGAGAATTTACTAGCATCTAGACGTACTTTCTTGGGAAACCACTTTTCCATACCGGAGTAATTGACAAAACCAGTGGTGTCAGATGAGGTGCGCGTGCAGTAAATATCTAGAGCATATGCTGAAGCTACAATCCCCATCATAAAAAATGCGAAAGCAACTACTACTACATATTTTACAAATCTAATAAGTCTCATACCTAAACACTAAACCTGTATCACTTTAGGTTCAATATTGTATTATTTTTTTTACATCCTAGCTTTACTCCTATAGAGCATAAAATGTTTTTTCTTCATAGTAATAGGTAAAGTTATAAATATACTAAGGTTTGACCATATGTGAACTTTGGTAGCCACATCCCCATCTGTGTAACACCTCATATATACATATCCACTATAGGGGGTATGGTTCATGCATGGGGGTATATGTGCCTATCACCTTTACCAATAACACTGTAAGTGTAGGTAATTAAGTATGTATTAAGACACCTATCTATTACTCACTTCCCCTTTACTAATAACGGTAAGAGCATGACTCCATTTAAGAGTCATACAGACTCACTAACACCTTCACAGTACTTCAACATCATATGCTTACACAAAGCCTGTCAGTGACTCTTAAAACGTCATTAATGAGTCATTGAATATGACATTAGATGCCGCATTGTATGGCACATTAACTGATGTACAAACTGATGTACAAAACGTGCCTATTGACAGAGATAGTGATACACATAAACTGTTGATATTGCTTATGTCTCATTGAGACTGGTGCAGTATGTGTGCATATAACCACTTCTCAGCCGCACCATTACATGTATCAAATCATGTGTAACTCATTGATATGTACGCGTTTATATAGACGGCTTGTAAGATAAAATCTATCTGTAATATTTAAGATTATCCGTTGTGCACTGGTCGTAGTTTGGTAAATAAAAAAATTGGAGGATTGTTACTATGTCTATTTCATGGAAGAATTTTGTTGATGCATTTCGCATCGGTTCAGATACTGGAAACGTTGAGTCCTTGGCTAAAATGATTACAAATGATTTCAATTGGATTACTTCAGGTATGAACAGGGAGGAAACGCTATCATGGACATCCAGTACATCCTTCAGGATTAACGGTGCTCCAGAGACATTCTATGAGAATGGTGAGGTCATAGCTGGAACTCATCCAGTTTTAGATGATGAAGGCAAACAAAACTTAGTCATGGGCGTCGCACGTTTGAGAGATGGCAGAATTTACCGTTATAACCATATGAGAGTATTATCCAATTAATAGTTATAGATCATCACCATCCACTTATTAATTACATCCAACGGATATCCATTCCCATAGGTCTGCCCTACTCCTGCAGTATGCCAACCACCAATTGAATCAACTATATCACTTGGGCATTCAACAGCCCTAAGTCTATCTCTAAGACTATGTCTAAATCCATGAATGACATATTCAGACGATGTCTTTAGGACTTTCTTTAATGCCACTGCCGGGACAACACTTAATCAAGGAATCTCAATTGAAAGGAAAATTAGAGCGTGGCGTATCAGGTATTATAAGCCTTAGCTCCTTATCTTCTGCAACAGGTATACAAATAAATTTAGGGACAGCCATGCCTAAGTCATTCAGTTCCATGCCACTGTTCTGGGCTGAAGCATAACAACTTCCAGCTTCATCAAATCTCAAACCAGAATCTAAAAAGTTTCCAGCTAATACCCATATTAAAAGGAATTCCATTAATTGCCTCTATTTTTAAAAACTAATCCGAATAAAATTATTTATGTTAATTCAATGACTTGAGCCTTTTTAAACCTATACTCAGGGTTACAATTTATACTGTTGCACCAGTATCATTAAAATAACATTATTTAGAGAAATGCAAAAGAATTAAAGGTCAAACTTCGAAGCATCTCTATTTCATAACAAGCTACAGGGCACTCAAAGAAATCATATAAGTTTAAATCTTTTGCCCTCGCTTCAGAAAAAGTTAGCACAATCAACAGGGAATTTGTCTACCGTTTTGTCTACCCTTTTAAAATCTTCTGGTATAAGAGATAAAGCACTCAGATTATCTCGTTCTTTTGCTCAACGGCTCGAAGACTATTGGTTGTCTTATCACATACCTCACCAGAGCAACACTCCACTACATTTGACTTACAATAGGCGCATTGTTCATGACCATGTACGACTACCATTGACCAAGTTGCATGGCATCTTGGACATCTCTTGTCTTCATTAGATGTTAAAGGTGGAGAATAGGTTAGGCTCATTACTTACGTTTAATGTGAATTAAGTCCTACTTACAACAGCAATCGTCGTCACAATAATTCTCATTATCCACACAACAACAAGCTTCGCTTGAGCAGCAACAGTTGTCATCTGTGCAACAAATAGAGCGTTTGTTCTCTTCAGTTGATGTTTTGTTTTCTATGTTCATCTCATAATCCTAAACATAAAGTGTAAGTTGATTCAATCAGTTTCATCTAAGTTAACGACTAACTGTGCTTTTTATTGAGACAGCTATAAATCAATCAATGGGTAAATCATGATGTTAAGTTTGCAAAAGTAAGAATTCAGTCCTCTCATGTCTCGTTTATATAAAGTCAAATACCAATAAATACAAACTTTGGCATAGGTCTTGCTTTAGTAAAGGATATTATTCTCCCATGACGTTCTTTTGACGTTACGCATAATCCTCCCAAGACTTTAGACCACCTTCGGGTGGTCTCTTTTTATGTCGTTGAAGTTGTTGTCGTCTACCCCTGTACTAATAACGGTAAGGATACATACATCTATCCCATTATCAGAAGATTTTTAAGTGACTCCATTTAAGATTCGTACAGACTCACTAATACCTTCACTGTACTCAACATCATATGCTTACACACAGCCTGTCATTGACCCTTAAAACGTCATTAATGAGTCATTGATTGTGGTATTAACAAAGTTAAATCGCAAACACCTAATTGTAGACAAAACTATAGACAGATATGTGCCTCTTTTTCATCTTTACAAGTTACATAAGTTAATATAGCCGACATTTTGCCCTACGAATAGGAATGTCAATCCTTGACTTGAATTGAAGATTTACCGTGTAAAGTTATTTCCCTATTTTCTGCATTCTGTGCAGAGTTTTCGTCATTTTCTTGTTTAAATGTTGTGGAGCAAGCCACCATTAGGAATACAAATATCAGAACAATTATATACTGCAAGTGATGTTCTACCTCATTTAAAAATATGATTAATATAAAAGATGCTATTTAATTGATGCTCATCGAATAAAGCTTATCAACGCAAGCATTTTCTTTATCCCATTCTTTCATTTCATCGGAAGTCATAAAAGCCTCATTTGTGATTGAAATTAGCCTAGTAGAAATCTAGAAGATTGACTGTTCTACTCGCTGTTCTTTTGATATTGATTTTATTGAAAAAATGTTCGTGTTTATTTCTCCAATTCACGATTTCATCTATTGAATTTTTATATGCCTTTTCATCTTTATATTCAAAAAGAGAAGCTAATTATAGTAGAAGCAACAGACCTGGCTGGACTCACCTCTCAGAGGCAACTCAACCTATTTAGAAACACCGCTCACCAATCAGCATCCATATCCTTCGATAAACTGAACCCACTTGGTAAACGAGTAGCGAAGAATAGAGATGCTCTTGCCCTGATTGTAGGTGTGGCAAACTATCAGGAAACTACTGCCCAAGCTATTTATGCAGATAACGATGCGAAAATGTTCGTGGACTTTGCTACTGAGAAGTTGGGCGTATCTGATAACCGAATTGAGACACTCATCAACGATGGAGCAGAGCTGACAGACATGCTTCAATCAATTAAAAACTGGCTATTTCGTTCTGTTAAACGGGAAAGAACTGACGTCTACATATACTTCGCTGGACACGGACTAGCATCAGACGATGGTGAGAAGATGTACTTGCTACCCTATGATGGCTCTCCGCAGTTCCTTGACCGAACCGCCATCTCAAGCTTTGAGTTATTCAATGACATAGCTAGTGCCAACCCACGTAGTGTAACGGTCTTCCTAGACACTTGCTACTCAGGTACGACACGTGGACCAGACATGCTGATAGCATCCCGTCCTATTGTTATTAAAGCTAAGGAACAGGCTATACCTGATAACTTTACAGTATTTACTGCAGCAGCAGGTGACCAGACCGCTAATCCATTACAAGAGGCAGAGCATGGTATGTTCTCCTACTTTCTTATGAAGGGTATGGAAGGGGATGCAGATGCTAATAAGGATAATCAGATTACAGCTATTGAGTTACATACCTATGTAGAAGAGAATGTCATACAGCAGTCCAGTGGCTCACAGACACCTGACTTACAAGGGGATGCAGATAGAGTAATAGTACAGTTTAACTAGTACATAGACACACCCATGCAACCCTAGTTATCTGGATATCTTGGTAATCATACAAGTAGGATAATAAGTAACTCATTGATATTAATGCGTTTATATAGTTTGCATATAGATGGTGATGCACATAATGATGTGCAAAATTTATGTTCTACTGCTGATTTCTTCCTATTAAAATGGAGGAAGCGTGAGAGATGAGTTCAATGCTGTATAGAGGAAGAGATATTCAAGCAGTATAAATGCGAATAGTAGAAAAAAGATAATGCTAAATGTTTTCATGATTTAATCTCCAAACATGTTCATTTTAAAAGCTAAAAGAAAACCATGTTCAAAAATTGCGTTGATTGTGGCAGGATGAAGGTGATTACTACTAGAAATAGGTGATATATGCACACCATCATAAAAATTGCAGTTGTATCCGTTCTCGCCCAGTTTACTATCGTGGGAATGGTTAGTATTTCAAAGGCTGAGGGAACTAGCGTATTTTTTGATAATGGTAAAATAGCTTTAACGGCTCCTATTCACTCAGGGTACGCTAATCATTTCACATATGGTGAAGGACAAAAAGACTATAATTTTTCATTATTAACAGGTGGTTCTGAAGCGAGAATGGGAAGCAAATATCAGCGTTTTGAATTAAGAGACGGGGATTGTTTTCCAATGGATGGTTGGAATGATTGTGAAAATGATAGAGAGAGGTTCGAATTTTCTAGTAGACCTAGGCAGAAACCGGTAGGACAAAAATGCTATTTTTATAGTTTGAAAATCACGCCTAACTTTTTTGATGTTCACCCAACCAATACAGATTTAGGCCAGGTTCACCAGATTGGTGGTCCAGAGGGAAAAGCTGGTGGCTTAAAATCTTTCCCCCCTTTAATCCAGATTGGAGCAAAGAAAGGAAAATTAGTCTTTAAGTGGCATAAGTTATCTGGCAACCCCAAAAATGTACGTGATAAAACAGTTGAACGAACTTTTGCAAAGTTAAAAGAGTTAAAGTCTAAATGGACAGATGTTTCTTTTTGTTTAGATTTTGAAAATCATAAAATGATTGGTTGGCTTAATGGGGAAAAGAAATTTCAAATAGATGAAAACCCTATATTTTTTGAACCTGAAGAAATCTATTTTAAATACGGAATTTATAGAAGCTTTTTAAGCAAGTTTAAAAAAAGAAGAAAAACAGATGAGATGCCAACACAAGTTGTTTTTTACGATGAAATAAGAACTGGAAACACCATTGAAGAAGTTGATATTAACTTTAACGCATCATTATTGCCAATAGATTAAATGCGAATAAAAAATAATAAGAACCACCATGCGTGCCATAATCGCTAAGCAATGCAAAGAATAGTTTAATGAGAAAATTTCTTTATAAAGATAATATTCTTCGAAATGGAGTACCTATTTTAGTGGCATTTCTGTTTATGACGCTTATAGGTGATAGTTTTATCCTTCCGTTTATATTCCAAGCAACCGATAATGGTAATTTCAATCTTTTTGTGTGGATTATTATAGACGCGGTAATGCTATTTTCGATATTTTTCGCTACTAGATACATTTTATATATTTTTAGTCTTATTGATACTTGGAGAGGAAAAATTCCAAAAATTTAAACAAAATATAGTATACTAGAGGAGGTACAGTATCACTGGCAAAAGGGTAGAATTTACTATTTTGTCAGAGGTATTCCCAAAAAACATTCTAGAGCATTATTTGTCTTTTAGTGTAGTCATTTGCCTTAAAACGCACACAAGAGACAAAGCACGTGGTCCTTCAACGGAAGCAAAAAGCTCCACTAAAGGAAGGAGGATTACCGAACCTTTAGCGGAGCAGTTTAAGACCCCACCAGAGGGGAAATCGTTTATTTAAGAAGTAAAATAAACGTCAATGATAAAATCTAGTGGGGTTTTTGATAGCTATCAGGGACAATTTCATGCGTAATGACCTTGCCCTCATTTAGAACTATTCCAAACAACTTGTTAAAGCAATGTGACAAAAAGCCACGTTATCCTCCCCAGCACTTTATTCATACTCCGATGGACTGAAATTTTTGTTTTCTTAAAGTGCATTCTTACCCCTTTTTTCAACATTAAAATTGTATTATTATTAGTTAATCTTAAATCACGAAAACATATTGAACAACGAGAGACAAAAAAATGAAAATGGTAAGTACATTTGAAATTACAAAAGGCTTTGATAGATGGCTTCAACTTGTAGATATCGAGTTGAAATCAAAGCTAGAAGAGTACGGTGTGAAAGTGCATTTTGCTTGTGCAAATGAAGATGAGACTCGTGTCTATGATATGTTTGAAATCGAAGATCCAAGTCGTGTTGAAGCTTTTCTGATGGACGAGGAGGTCATTAAACTACGCACTGAAGCAGGAGTAATTCTCGAGAGCTCAGAGGTATTGTCAACAGTTGTTAAATCAAGGGTTTG
Organism: uncultured SAR116 cluster alpha proteobacterium; assembly: GCA_902520885.1. Lineage (GTDB taxonomy): Bacteria > Pseudomonadota > Alphaproteobacteria > Puniceispirillales > Puniceispirillaceae > UBA5951. Next base: position 18,970 of record CABYPW010000021.1, on the reverse strand, counting down.
GTAACTCGAAGCAGCAACCGTGTTTGCTTAGCTTGCCTATGCAATAGGTATCACACACAGTATAACAAATGTACCTGTTGACACTGACAAGTGATAAGCTAACCTATTGATACTACTTTAAGGGGAACTTGAGTTGGCACAGGACTTAGGAAATGAATAGCGGCTCAGTCGCATCATCTCATGTAACAAATTATGTGTTACTCATTGACATGTAGGCGTTTATATAGTTTGCATAAATGGTGTAAAATAAAATGAATAAAGCTCAATCTAAAATCTTTGTAAGTGTGGTTTTGTTAAGTTTTCCTTCTCCAGCACAATATGAGTTATGGTACGAGAAATATATAACTTTTTATAACTCTAAAGCAGTAGAATTTTTAAAAAAAAATGGCCAGTTAAGTCAGTCGGCTAACCTAGTAAATGATGATAACGATTTAATTCGGGTTTCTCTTATTTGGACATATAAGGACAAAGATGCCTATGAGGCCTGTCAGAAATTCCATGGTCAGTGGGCCAAAATAGGAGGTGATTTTATTGGAAAAGCCTCTGGCTATCGTGGAGAACAGATATGGGGGTTTAACTAACTATTATATATCAAAACTTTGTGCGTCAGAATCTTTACTTACAAAAATAATTTAATAAATTGGAGATTATATTATGATAAGTTTATTTAATGGTTACATCTTTTTTGGAATATTTATTGTTACTTTGCTAATGGGCGCCTATTACGCTTACCGCTCTCTTCTTGATACAAAATCTTTTATGAATCAATATGGTATTCATGTTACGGCACTGTTGCCTGCGCGTTTGGCTGGTTCATTAATAGCTTCAATTACCATAGTTGGCGTGTATATCTTATTTAGAGAGAATGGACCAGAGGGAACATGGCCTTTTTTCGCAATAAATTTTCTTCAAGCATTGATTTTTTCTATATTTGGTTATTTATCTGTAAATGACCAAGAAATAAAAGAATTAGATGATGTAAAATATACAGCGGAGGCTTATGTGGTTCCTTTAACACTTGCTATACTAAATGCAGTATTGATTTACGGCTTGTCAGATAAAATCTATCTGTAATATTTAAGCTTATCGGTTGCGCACTGGTCTTATTTTAGTAAATAAAAAAACTAGACATTGATACTATATATATTTCATCGGGAAGTTTGTTGGTGTATTTCGCATCTGTTCAGATACAGGAAACATAAAATCCCTTGCTAATATGATTACAGATGAACAATTGGTTTAATCACATTATTCCTGAAGAACCTATGTAAGCTTCGACAGTAATTTTATAAGTTCTTGCCAATAGATAAGTATTAAGTTTTTAAAAAAGTATATGAAGTCAGCAAAAAATTTGCATTGATATCTGCGATTTTTCCGGTCCAAAAGGTTGGTCTTTGGGTTGCTGCTGAACTCGTTCGGAATGTCAGAAGTGGAAAAAAATGAAACCATACGATATAAGTATTCGTCAGCATCAGCTGAAAAAAAGAATTTTGGAAATCACCAAAAATTTTTAGAAAACAGAAAAATTAAATCATGTTGGTTATATTTAGATTAATTCTTGCAATTTTAATGTCACTTACTGTCAGCACACAGACTCTTGCAGTTGTTAAGTGGAATCACCCTAGTACAAACATTGGCAATCCCTCTGTGAAGTTTCCATTTATCCCAGATGAAATAAATCTCCAATTCAAAGAGTTGTCCAAACAGCACAAAATGCAGGCTTGTGGCTTTCAAAATTACACGCCTAAATGGGATGAGATTGATAGGGATTTAGCTCAAAAAATCAATGGCTATAACTCTAGAATGGACAATTGGAGAGTTGTAGAAGGTGAATACAGCAGAAAAGTATTCCAAGAGTATTCCAGCGCTATTACTTATTCAATGGTATCTGAAGATGAAGATTTGAAAGAAAGGTTGTTTGATAAACTTTATCAATGGGCGAAATCAGACGCTCTGACAGCTACAACAATTTGCTATTCCCGGAACCCTAGTCAGAGATTATTACCTAAATGTGAAGGAGAGTGGTCGGACAAAGATGGAAAAGACTTAGCGCCGGTCAAAGATGCTACTGTTTCGATTGAGATAGCTTTAGGGCTAAACTATATCTATGGTGCTTTTTTTAAGGAATATAAGGTCGATGATTCAAGACATAGAAAAATTTATGAATGGCTAAAAAAATGGCATAAAAGGTTCCCAGATTATAATGATTTTTACTGGGGAAATTCTGTTGGTTGGTCTTTCCCAAACATCTTTGTAAAACATCAAACAGGAGAAAATTATCAAAGTTTGATAAAAAAAATTATAAAAGGTGCAGACGAATGGATACTGAGAGATGGTAGCCTCAAAGACAGAACAACCAGAGGCAACAGAGCGTTATGGTATCATTCTAGTGGCTTAGGCGAAGCTTTTATGATTTTAGAATTAGCTTATGCATCAAAGTTGAAACTTCCAAAGAACTTTGAGCCAGAATTACTCAAAGCTGTTGAACTTTGGCATAAAGCGATGCTGGACAATTCGGCAATTACTGTCTGGGCAAAGAAAGGCCATAATGCGCAATTCGACCCAAATAATCCAGACTATCAAAAATATAGTCGGTTGGACTCAATAAGCTTTAACGGAATATGGTTTCACGTATTTCAATATAGATATCCATACCATCCCACCGCAAAATTCATTAAAGAACAAATGTCTCCTCAAGCAAGGTCTCTCAAAACTGATGGTTATTTGGGCTTTGGTGTTGGCTGCATTTACAATGCATTGGCTAACAAAGAAATGTAAATACTTTTCACTGTAACATTTTATTTTTACATGATGAGATGGCCGCAACAGAAATGACCCATTGCGAAGCTTATAATTATATAAAAACAGATTTTGATGAATATTTAACAATAACCTAAACAATAATACCATAAAACTCCATCTTCCATTAAGAGTATATTAGGAATTAAATGAATATTATTTACCATACAGGTTACCCCAAAGGGCTTATTCCACTGCAATATTACAAGCACTTGCTTCTGCTACCTTTGATGTCCCATGTGCTCCAAATAATACAGATAAATTTATTGTTGCTTTCCAACAAAATTGCTGGGGTAATACAAACGGAGTTGGGGATATATTTATAGGGTGTTAGAGGGTGTAGATATGTTGGAGTGCTTAAGAGGGTCTTAAGAGGTGCTTTTGAGTCTTGTTAGGGGTTATTATATTTTTATAAAAGTGAGGGGGAGCATGCCAACAGGCTACCCTATTACCCACTTTTTGCGTCACTTTTGGAGAGTAAAACTTTACAACGCCCCTCTATTACGAAATTGTCTTGCTACATTATACCGTTAAGATAACAGATAGGAGATGCTTTATTTGCACTGCCATTATTTCTACTCATTAAACCTGCATATAGGCGCTAACTTTATCTTACTGCGGACGTACAACGTAATTTCAGTAGTTGGGGTGCACAAGGCGATAACATAATGGCTCTTGTGGTATTTAACGGTAATGCTTGGAAAAGCATTTTTTTACAGCGAAATATGCAAAGAACATAAAGTTTACGTTGTTTGGTAGAAGTAAAGTGAGGCAATAATCAAAAAAATATAAACAAAAAAGTAATATCTAAATTGATATAGCATTCTTTTGTCACTTTTAAGACGATGTATTTTTATTTTCATATCTGAATTTTCCCTTGTTATTTACAGATATACGATACATTAGTGTTTCTAGATGAATTTATTTGCACGGCTTCAGTTATGCGATAGAAAGTAAAGTAACAAAACTAATTATTAGACTGATTAAATTATTTGGTATTATGAAACGACCCTGAAAATGATAAAATTACTTGCCATTATTATTGCTGTATTTTCTTTCTTAACTATTTTGGCCTTCTTTTTTACTAAAAGAAACGAGGACAATGTTGTAAATATGAAGGATTTTCAAAACCCATCTAAATCATTCATACAAATGTTACCGTTTATTGTGGTTGGTATCGCGTTGACTGCTGTAGCCTTATTTTTCATATCCAGATTAGGAATAAATGTGGGAGGACTTATCCAAAAATTACTATCATTTATTCCTTTGATAAAAGGTTTCTTTCCCTTATGAGTCTATGTAGTTTTTAGCTTCAAGGAAATTAACCTTAGATTTACTTTATCAAAGTAAAAGCAAATAAAGCTGCCAATAAAACAGTTATAATGCATGGAACCAAAGTCCTCATTTTAATGACATTTGTTGTTGAATAAACTTCATGAAACGCGTTGGATTTATAGGGGAACATTTTCAGCCGGTCCTTAACTTAGATTTATAACATCCCCCACCAAAGGATATCACTATTGCAAAAATAAAAGCAATTAAAGAATAGTAAAATATGAATATTATAATAAAAATTATAGATGTATCCTACTCATTCTGCTCGATATAGTAGGGGTATTTTTTGTTTTCAACGCTAAAGAACCGATAATAAATATTGACTAAACGCGCCTGCGAAGAATTGTATTATTACGTTGTTATCATGAACGATTATATTTAAGCTTTTTTAGCCTAAATAATTAGCAAAATGCCTTATTAGGCAATTAACATTGACCCAAAATTTAATGCGTGTGAACTTGATATTATACTTAACTAATATTTGGATAAACAGTTACATTATTGAGGAAAAAATTCAAATGGGTTTGCATGAAAAATTAAATAAGTGCCTGTCTGACAGAGACGTTAAAAGCTATTTAGATTTGTTACATAATGATTTTACAGTTGTGTTTCATAAATCAGGTAACTCCTTTAATAAAAAAGAATGGTCATCTATGGTAACAGAAATGATGGGGAATGATAAATTTGTTCAGGAATCTTCTCGACTTGTATATGAGAATGATGAAATACTAGTTGACCACAGCTTTATGTCCTATCCAGATAATTCAAGAGAAGCAGTGATGTTAGTTGCCATGATTAGAGATGGCAAGATAATAAAAATGGAAACAGGAGCGACTTTACTTGATTAGAAAAAATATTAACTTTTGAGTATATTATTAATTTCTTTAAAATATTCATTGTCCAAGTTGATAAACAAAAGTCCTTTCTTAAGAGGTAAAATTTTATACTTGTTGTTTTGACACCTATGAATTGTTGCTTACTATTAAGGAAGCATATATGTATTCCTAAGAAACAAAAAATTAATTTATTTTGAGGTTAAAAATGAATACAGCACAGGATAGAGCAAACAGAATAAGATCATGGTCTGCTAGAAGTAGAGACCTTCTCTGGATTATGACTACGGTAATTTTATCTCATTTAGTTCTTATTACAATAATAGGATTTGAGTTAACAAATGCATATATTCCAGCAAGCGTTTACCTCGTTTTTATGACTATCATGGGAATAATGGGTAGCTTAGATGCTATGGATGATATTGCTGTTCAAGCAGATGATGCAGATGATCAGGAAAAACAGACAAAAGCATGGAAACGCTTTAATGAAACTCAATGGGGTGGATTTAAGGGCTTGCTGATTGGATGGTTTGCTCTCACCGCGCTAGCGGAACTTTATATTATGTGGTTGGCTTAAATTTGAACCATAATTAATTGGGATAAATAATGAACCCGAGATTTCGTAGATTACTGTTATGGACTGCGCTTGTGTTATGGGGTGCATTCGCATTTAGAGAATATTTGCCATTTTAGATAATATAGTTTTAGTAATTTTTTTATATTTTAAGTTTTTTAGCAAATTTTTGTTTCATAAATATTTTGAATATATAATGTCTTATGCAGATTTGTGCTAGGTTAAATACCTATTGATTTTTGAAAAAGCATGACCAGACTAATCCGTTAAGGGAATATCTTTTATAATTGCGTGTTTGAGGCTTCAATTTGAACTGCCAAGGCAGGTGTTATATTACCATTATCTTCTGTTAACACAAATATTGAAGTCTCGGAACTTAAGAGGAACATTTCTATTAAACTTGTTGAAGAATATTTCTAATGGTATTTAAAAAATTATACAAAAGAGTTTATAGCTTAAAAAAGCTATCTTGATCTGATAAGCCAATAATATTGGGGGTTTTTTTAACTATCTAAAAAAAATAGGAATTTGTCATGTTATCTAAGCGATTTTTGCTTGCGATATTTTTTTTATTCATCGTTATTTTTATTTTGCGAACATACGGGTTTAATGAACGCAATCAGCAACTTCTTTCTATCATGAATGGAGGATAAAAGTTAATCAAAGTAAATTATACCTTGTTGAGATTGTTAAGAAAAAAATCAAACTATTTTGTTTTTTACTAAAGGAGAGTGAATAGGACTTTATATGAGTTAAACCTATAGCTATTTATCAATACTTGAATGTCGTATATAATTATGGCTGCTGATATAACAATTATAGAAATTGATATATAAGGAACAGCCCTTTTAAATTTGTGAAGCTTTGCCTTAATTTTTTCTCATTTAGAAGAGGAAATGAAATATGTTTCGTTTCACACACTTCTCCTGAACAACATTCTAAAATATTAGACTTACAATAGGCGCTTTATTCACGACCATGAACTAATATTATTTTCCAGGCCGCAAGACAACTGGGACATTCATAATTATCTTTGGAGGGTAGCGGGGGAGTAAAAGTCAGAACAATAACATTAGATTATCAAAAAATTAGAAAGAGACAACAATATTTTATAAGATAATTTTTTTCAATTTGAGAAGAAGTTATTTCTTAATTTTCGTGTAAAAATGACCAAACTTAGAAGTTTGAAAATTATTTTAAAAGGAGAGAATGATTTATTTTTTTTGATAAATTAATAGTTATTTATCCTCCTATTGGTTGGGGTTTAAGTTTTGGCATAAGTCTAGCATCTTTAAAAAATATTTTTCACCGGTGGCGTAATGTTGACGTTGCGTTCATTCCTCCATTGACTTTAGACCACCCATCAGGTGGTCTCTTTTTGGTGCAAACGGCTAAGTTCAAATTTGGAATTCCACCAAAATTAAGATTTCTATTGCAAAACGCTAAAGGAGAAAAGATTTTTTATCCTAATGGTAGTAGTCTCACTTCTCATATTAAAATGTGCCAGTCCGCATACATTGCTCATGTAGTTGAGTTTCTGTTCCTTTTTAATAATCTCAGAATTTTAATTTAAATAACATATTTGTTACAACAAGTTTGCTTGGGTAGTCGTTTAATGTAGGAGAAGCATATCAACAACAACCCAAGCTGTAATAACCACAGCGTATATTTTAAGCCATAAATAGGAGGATCTTATTCGCTGTGGCGAGGACATTCCATTTGTTAATCTATCAAACATAAAAATTAGCCGTTGATAAATATCGATAATCTCATAATAGCAAATATTGTTAACAATTAACAAGAATTAATTCTAAAGTAATATTTTGTCAGAGCATATTTAAATCATTGATTTCTTAATTTTTGTTTATTTTTCAGAAAAAAGTGAAAAATTGAGTGAAAGAATATCTCGTATCCAGCAGTTACTTTATTCTTTAGAATGGTAAATTCTTAAGAAATATTTAATGATTTAGAAAAATTTTAAACACAGTTTCTCGTATTTATATATTGAGAAAAGAGTTGAAACAAATTTAATTTAGGGAAGCAATTAATTTATACTTTTTGAGTGTTAATTTTTTTAAATATACTGTGTATTATTTTGGAAGAACTCACATTGAAATTTGCACCAATTACCAACAGGGCTGGGGTGGCTAATAAAGTTAGTGCTGTGGTGAATGTTAGTCCCCCGGCAATAGTACTAGATAAGTCAGTCCACCATTGAGAAGAAGGAGCACCAAATAGAACCGTTCTTTTTGCAAATAGAATGGTAATTTCAAAAACCATTGGTACTAAACCAAGTATGGTTGTTACAGCCGTGAGTATTACTGGTCTAAATCTTAAAATTCCAGCGTGATAAGCAGCATTTTTTGCATCGTAGCCCTTTTTTCGATACTCATTGTATGTATCTATCAAAATAATATTATTATTTACTACAATTCCGGCCAAAGCAATAATCCCAAGTCCCGACATCACGATGCCGAAAGGTCGTCCTACTAGCCACAACCCAAGAAAAACTCCTCCAGTTGATAAAACAATTGCGGACATCGTTACAAAAGTTTGCCAAGTAGAGTTAAACAAAATCATTAAAGTCAAAACCATAAGACAAAGAGAAAGTAGGAATGATTGTCCAAGAAATGTTTGTGTTTCTTCAATGTCCTCACTTTCACCACCAAATATAATTTCACGACCAGCAGTTAATGAATGTTCTTGTATTAGCCCTTGTAATTTTTCAATTCGTTCAGCAGGAAGGACGTTTGGCTCAACATCTGATTTTATAGAATAAAATCTGCGACCATTTTTGCGTTGGATCTCCCCCCCCATTTTTTGAGGAATTAAATTTGCAAATACAGATAACGGAACATATTCCCCGGAAACTGTAGGAATTTTAATTTCTTGAAGTCTATTTAAATTTCTTTGATTTTCTTGAAATCTTAATTTGACATCTAATTCTTCGTCACTCTCTTGGGGTCTATAATCAGTTATTTCAATACCACTAGTCAACAGTTTTAGAATGTCTCCTAGCGAACTTATTGAGACACCGTAACGGCTTGCTATATCCCTATTAAAAACAATAGTCCACTCAATACCAGGTAATGGTCTGCTATCCACTATATCTACAAATCCACCCATTTCTTCCATTAATTTAATTATCTGGTCTACAGCTTTTGCTCCACTATCTAAATTTTCGTCAAAAACCTCAATGTTTATGGGAGACTCACTACCAGGGCCATCTTGTTGGGCTTTTACGTTTATTTTAACTCCTGCTAGTTTATTCAATTTTTGACGCATCCTATCTATTATGATGGATGCCTGTTCTCTTTCTTGCCAATTATCAAAAACTGTTCTTATCCTTCCTATAGCATCTTTCGCTTCTTGCCCATCTCCTGGGCCTGATTTTGCGTATGCCGCTGATATTCCTTCAAGTCCACTAATTTGTTGTTCTGCTCTTTGCAATAATTTATCTTTCTCAGTAGCAGATAAATCACCCCTTGATTTAACCTGAACAACAGCTTGTTCTGGTTCTATTTCTGGGAAAAATGATATTCCAAGTCCTGCAGAAAAATAACTAGCAAAGGATGCAAACATAAAACCAATAACAATTACAACTACGGTTAATGGAAAGTTAACAGCTCTCTTTAGAAGCCATCGATATATCTTGGGAGCTGTTTTATATACCTTTCCAGCTCCTTCTGTTTTTGATTTACCAAAAATTGATCCCAAAATAGGCACGAATATAAGTGCCATTAAGAGTGAAGCAGATAGTACAAAGATAACTGTAATAGGAAGATATTTCATAAACCCTCCTATTATCCCAGGCCAGAAAAGTAGAGGAAGAAAAACCATCAAAGTGGTTACCGTGGAGGCGATTATTGGCCACGACATTCTAATTGCTGCCTGTTTGTAGGCATCGATTTTATTCACCGACTGATTTATTTTTCGGTCTGCATATTCTGTGGTTACAATAACAGCATCAACCAGCATTCCGGCTACCAGAATTAGGGAGAATAAAACTACGATATTCATAGTGATGCCAGAATAGTAAATTAAAGATATACCAATTAGAAAACTCCCAGGGATTGATAAACTTACAATCAATGCATTTCTGAGACCAAGGCTTGCTACTATTAATATGGTTACGATTAATACTGCTGCAATAACGTTATTGCCAAGGTCGTTTAATAAATTTAAGACACTCTGAGAGTCATCATAGAGATAACTCACCTCAGTATTGCCCTGAATGCTCCCAATATCTTCATCAATTAGTTTTTTAGTGGCCTCCACAACCTCGATAACATTTGCACCTACACGTTTTTTAACATCTAATACGATTGCACTACTGCCATTAACGCGTGACCAACTCTCTGTGTCAGAATACGCTTTACGAATAGTTGCTATATCACCAAACTTTAAATTAGTCTTTTCTCCAATTTTGATAGGTAACTCAGTAAGTTGTTGAAGTGTCTCTATAACTCCAGGGACTTTGACAAGAAGACGCCCAGAACCTGTATCAATGGCTCCGGCATTCACAAGCTGATTATTGGCTGAGACCAATCCAATGACAGTTGTGGGGCTTATGCCATAGTTTTCCAGAGTACTTGAATCGATTAGTATCTCGATAATTTCAGTACGGTCTCCTCCAATTTCAACCTCTAAAACACCACTTATCGATTCAATTTTTTCCTTAAGCTCTCTAGCTCTTGATATTAACAATTTTTCTGGAACATCGCCATAAATTGCAGCTGTTAGAACTGGAAATAAAGATAATGATATTTCATAAATAACTGGCTCATCAGCCTTCTCAGGCAAGTCAGATTTTGCCTTGTCAATTGCTTCTCTAACATCGTCCAAGGCTAAGTCCATATTCTCGCCGGCTAAGAATTCAAGCGTTATTGAAGCATACCCCTCTGCGGCAACACTAGTCATCTTTTCCAGACCAGCGATAGACCTCAGATGTTTTTCGAGAGGTTTGACTAATAATTTTTCAGAATCTTCGGAAGAAATTCCTGAATAACCAACAGACACATATGCCACTGGTATATCAATATCAGGACTAGATTCCTTTGGGATATTTATGGTTGAGTTTATCCCAACAAAAAATATTATTAGAAGACAGAAAACAATAGCACTCGGTCTTGCAAATGCTGAGGAAATAAAAGCATTCATCTGCTTTCATCCTTTGGTGTTTTATATGTTGGTTTGTCTCCTTCTTTGAGGAAAGCTTGACCAGTTGTTAGCACAATAGTTTTATCAACAAGACCAGAGATATAAGCAAAATTATCATTGGTTTTCACAATTTTTATTACTTTATTCTCGACCTCTTTATTAGCCCCTATTACCTTAACATAAAGGTTACCATTATTATCTGTTGTCAGATGCGCAGGTGATATTTTGAATGCTTCAACTTGATTAATCTGTATTTGTGCCTCTGCAGTCATACCAGCTCGCAGCTTTAAATCTGAGTTTTTAATCTGCACCTCAATGTTAAAGGTACGCGTCGCATCATTTGCAACTGCCCCTATTTTTTGCACTCTTCCAGAATAATATTTTTTATCTCCAAACTTTATTTCAACTAGGTCACCTATTTTTATAGCGCTTATACTAGATTGTGGAATTTGCATCTCTACAATCAATTTATCAAGTCCAATTAAGTGTACAACATTCTCACCATTATCAATATATTCGCCAACGTCCACATAGATATTTTCAATCCTTCCCGACCTTGGAGCTGTTATTTCAGTGAATTTGATTTCCTGCTTTATCTTAGCTATATCTGAATAAATTTTTTGAATGTTAGCAGTAGAATTTGATATTTCGAGGTCTTTTGATGTCTCTAGAAGTTCTGCTAGAGATGCTTCTGCCGATTTATATCTAGCATATTTTTTTGCGAACTCCAATTCTGTTCTAAATCCTTTATCTTTTAGTTTTTTTGAACTTTCGAAATCTTTTTTACTTTGTGAGAGCTCTGCTTTCGCTGAATCTATTCTTTTAGAATGAGAGCCGTCCTGTTGAAATCTAACCTTAAGAAATTTAAGTCTATTTTCTTCAGCTTTAAGTAAAGCTTTTGCTGCATTTAACTCTTGTTGGAGAGTTTGTTGATCTAGAGACATTATTACATCCCCTTCATTCACTGAAGAGCCATCTTTAAAATAAATATTTTTAACTAAACCTCCTCTTCTTGCAGTTATTTGAATATCAAAGATACTTTTTGTTATCCCGTTCGCACGAAAATAAACTGGTACACTTTCGTTTTTTACCTCAATAGCTGATACTACAAAAGAGCTGTTATCAGAATTATTATTTTTCTTATCGAACTCGTTATTTTGAATTATTGAATTTTGATCGCCAACAAAAATGTTAATAATATTGTCAGAAAACATCCAAACTATTACTAAGGTAGCAATAGTAGCTGCCCAAATGTACGATATGGGGAATCTCATTTATGATTTCCTAAAAATTTATGTTAATTTAATTCGCAATTTTAAGGATAATTATCACAGGCAAAGTAGAAAATCGAATAAAAGATTTTTTTTAAATTAAATACTGTATTAAAACTCTAATCCAATAGTTTTTTTGGATAGCACTCTTATGAAAAGAAATAATTATTGGAAAATTAAAATATACGCTATTTTATTACATTATTATTTATTTTTGTATTTAGCTTTCAACGTATAACAAATCAACATTCTCCCACCGATGGTACTAATATGAGTATATTAAAATACATTATTTTTGACGGTTTAATGTGATGAAATCGTTATTTTCCAGATCATTACCATGGTTGTTATTGATTTTTCTTGGATGCATATGGGGCCTTACGTTTTCATTAGCAAGAATTTCTGTGAATGCAGGTGGCATGCCACTAGGTATGACATTTTGGCAATGCTTAATAGGTGGCTTCCTCTTATTAATTCTCTCATTAATAAGGGGAAGGCCTCCTTCTTTTAGTATTGTAAATGTTAAAGTATATTTTGTAGTTGCTCTTCTTGGTGCTTCGATACCTACCAGCATATTATATTTTGCTGCGAAACATGTCCAAGCAGGGGTTTTATCAATCACTGTTGCCCTCATTCCAATTATTACCTATAGCTTTGCGGCCTTTCTTAGAATGGAAAAGGTGTTATTTTTGAGAATTTTTGGCGTACTTTTAGGATGTATATCAATAGGGCTTCTAGTTCTTCCGAGCAGCAGTTTACCGGATGTAAAAGCTGTACCCTGGATTTTATTGGCATGTTTAAGTGCAATATGCTGGGCAATGGAAAATATATATCTTTCAAATTTTGCCTTAACAAAAATGGGTCCCCTAAGAATTGCTGTAGGCATGAATTTTCTGGCTGCTCTTATGATGTTTCCGATAGCATTTTTTTATAATCAAATGTTTTTTCTATCTTTTCCATTTGGGGTGTTAGAATGGACTATTTTGCTTTTAAGTGTAATTAGTGCGATAGCATATACTATTTTTATAAAAGTTATTAACCTAGCTGGCCCAGTGTTTGCTAGTCAAACAGGTTATCTTGTTACAATCGGAGGCGTAATTTGGGGAATTTTGTTATTTAATGAAAGCCATTCAGGTTGGGTATGGTCTTCACTTATGACAATTTTAATTGCATTATTTTTAGTCACCCCAAGAAAACTAAAAAATGCTAATTAAGCTTAACAGCTCTATTTAAAGTATTAAAGTTGTAAGTAAATGGAAGTTGCAGAAAATTTTTCAACTCTTATTATGTTGAAAAAGAAAATATTTTTTTATTTTTATCAAAATCACAGAGGTATCTTTGTCAATAAATTTGTTGATATGTTAATTTTCATATCTAATCTAAAGTAATTTAAACGTGAAAATACTCACACAAAGGAATTTAAAGATGTTATACGAAAAATTTAAAAAAGCCTGGGAAGAAAATGATGCTGAGGCAGAATTTGACCTTTACCATCAAGATTGGGAATTTAAATTTCATTCCAATGGTCGAATCATGAAGAAAGGTGATATGAGTATTGAGGAAAGAAAAGAAATGATGAAATCGGTTAAGCAAACCAATCAACGTTGTTTATATGAAAACGAAGACATCTTGGTTACTCACATGATTGGAGAATTTCCAAATGGAAGTCGGGATGCTGTGATGATGGTAATCTTAAAAAAAGATGGATTGGCTTGGAGAACTGAAACAGGTTCGACACCACTGTCACCAGAATAAATAACTTCCGATTTAATTTTCTTGTTAGTACTTTAGTTTATTTTTTGAGCTCGTGTCATTTCCAACAGTTTTTTAACTCAGGAAGCAGAGTAGTTGGAAAAATTACAATTATATATTAAGAGCAATTGTAGTTTTCTTGATACATTGATTAATATTATTTAAAAATAAGTCGTTTCCGTAATTATGGGAAAAATTTTCAATATTAAGATAGCAAAATGTTTATAAGTAGTGACAATTTTAAGCAAAAGCAAAAAAAAGCCACTACCAAATGGCGAGATAGCTGGATCACTTATGCTGTTTTTATTGGGTTAGTCTGGGTATTAAATTTTAATATAGTCATAAGGTTAGGCTCATAGCTCTTTTGTAAATTTCTAATTGTATAAGAGTATTTGTTGCAAGCAAAATTTATTTATTATGCTTATTTAAGAAACTTTTTACTGTTTAATTGTCTAATTTTTTAATGGTCTAATTTTTATTGAACCAATCATCTAACGTTTTGATAGCCTTTTCGTATTCTTCGACTAAAAGAAAATGGCTAGACTTATCGAAAACCACTAGTTCAGATCCTGGTATGTTATCTTTCATTTCATAGGCACATTGAATAGAGCAAATAGGGTCAAGCAATCCCGCCATTATGAGAGTAGGACAAGTAATTGTTCCTAAACTATCCCTAAAATCATGTGCAAGGGCCGTATCATTTAAATTCAAATAAGACTCTTTACTTCTATTTTCATCCCCCACAATAGCTTCAACGGTTTTTATGATATCAGGATTATTATTAAAGAAGTCAGGGGAAAAAAATAGGTGGTTAGAATGTCTTGCCCAATCGGTCCAGTTATCTCTCCATTCTAATATTTCCTTCATATTTTTAAGAATTTGAGTTCCTATTGGGTCAACTTTTGCCGCCGATGCAGAGATGACAAGGGACTTCACAAATTCTGGTTTAATATTCACCATTTGTTGCCCGATGAAGCCGCCCAGAGAACGACCTACGATGTGAGCTTTATCAATGGAGAGACTTTCCATAACTTCTAGCATTGTATTAGCTAAGTCCTTAGTGGTACATGGCTGGGAAACTGAGGAACTTTTTCCTGAACCAGGGTTGTCAACAGCTATTACTCTATAATTATTTTTGAAATATTCTATTTGATTAAGCCAAGCTTTATGGTCACCAGCTAATCCATGGATTAGAAATATTGGAAAACCGTCTCCTTCATCCACATAAAAAATATCGTGGTTTGAGGTTTTAATTATAGGCATATTTTTTCCTCCGCTTACCGACTTAGCTCTCAAATGAGCTTTATAATTATAAAATTTATTTCGAAAGACTATTTCATAGTTTAATTGATACTTTATTTTGCAAATTGATCATTTGATATTTAATTAATCTGAGCAAAGAGAGATGAGGGTGTCAACGAGCAACTGATTATTAAGATGCTGGATAGGTTATTCTAAAAACCTTAAATTCAGATGAAAACCAAAAAAAGTTAGTATACTAAATTGGAAGTATAAAAGTGAATATAAGAATATGAGCGTGATACTAAAGTTTTTTGATTTATTTGCATTAAATTTTGAATTAGGAGTTTTGAAAAGATGGATTACGAAGAATATTCATAAACTCGAGCCTACGAAGTACTCCAAATATAGCTACCTGCACTAAACCTGTCTCTTCTTGCAACTCCGACTCAATTAACTCTGCATCTATAACCCTAAGCTTTGCATCCTCAATAACCTCTGCGGTCAAACTTCTGCTTGAGCCTTGTAAGACAGCGCTTTCGCCAAAACATTCTGTTTTCCCAATCAAGGCAATCTCATTTCCACTTTCTTGGGACAGCTTAACTGTTCCTTTTTCAATAAAATACATTTTTGTTGCTGAGGCTCCATGTCCAAATAAAATAGACCCAGCATCTATTTCAATTGTCCTCATTTTATGACTAAATTTATAAAGAAAGTCATCTTCAAAATAGTATGGAGCTTTTGTGCTTCCAATATTAAAAATTCTATTAAGACTATATTTAATAATGGATTTCGTTATTGCTCTAGCTGAATTTACCTCTTGTCTCATTTTTTTCCCATCAAAGGCAAATAACGAAACATCGCTTATTCTTCTATATCCTAAAATATTTGTTTTTCCATAGATGCTCTCTGCTACTCTGATAGGATCGCTAATACGTAATTTATGAGTAAAATTCTTTTCTCCATAAGCTAACATATCTCCTTCATTAAGAAGATAACATTCGTTTCGGGAGTTAAAATCAAAGTCTTCATCAGCCTCGATGAAGATTTCCCGAAAATCGTCATCCTTTATTTTTTCTAATATAGTCTCAAGTTTAAGCATTGTATTATTTTAAATTCAGAAATATTTAATAACGAAACTCCACACTAATGGCAGATAAACATCAATTATTCAATATTGGCACAAGAAATCTCCTGTTTATTAATTTAGAACTAAATACACTAATTTTTTTATAATGGATTTATTCTTATGATATTAAGTCATTTTTTTTTAAATATTCGTTTATATTGAGGTGTAGAACCAAGGTGTAATATTGTGGCGATTACGAACCAAAAAAATGTATGTAACCAGTTTGCTATAGAGACAAAATCACCAGATAATTTCATGTGTAAATACGTTATAGCGCCCATAAATGACAAAGAATATAAGAAAGTACGCAAGAAATGGATGGGATAAAACATCTTATTTCTATTCAATAAATGCGAAATACCGTAATATGCAAAAGTCGCAAACAAGGCAAGTCGAATAGAAACTAATCGTTCTTGGGGTATTTGTTTATCTTCCACACTTTCTAATGGAAAAATAATACTTATATTAAATATTGCGGCAATTATTACCCAAATGGCCCATAGAGATAGCAAAAGAATTATTAAGTTAGATATCATTTTTAGCGACATCTCATAATCGTGGCACAAATAGAGAAAAGTGTCTATTCGGAATGCTGATATAATTTTTTATGCTATTTTTACTTTAATTTTTTTGAAAAGATAAAAATAATGTCTGAATAAGTTTATAAGAAAAAGTTTATAGGAAATTCTGATTTTTATTTTTATAAAATAAAAGATTGAAAACCTTAACTTTATTTTTTGAAAGGTTGTTAATAATTCATTTAGGCCAAACACGTCTTCCTGCATGAGGACTGCCTGGTGAATGTGTGACATATTCAAGAACGTGTCTACCGCACCAATCTTCTCCTCTATCTGCTTCAATAAAGCGATGTTCAAAACTATATTCGTTATCATCCATTTCTAGAAATTCCCATAGCACACCATGCTTAGCCCATCCTGCTATAGACAATAATTTTCGCCCTCTAATCATTCCACGCGTAACCGGCAGTCTAGGAAAACGTTCGCTTCGATACCAATTTGCAAGTTCGATCTCATCGGATATTTCATTTACATTATAACTGCCAAATTGCATAGCTGGAGGGCCACCCATTCCTAAAGGGTTTTTGTCTTGTTCGGGGCCATTAATAATTTCTTCTTCAATAAAAACAGCCATTCTATAATTTTCACGCATAGATAAATGAAGAAAATTTTTTTCTTCCATATTTTTTAATGTATTGCGATTTCCAAAAAAAACCGATGCAGAGCTTGCCGAAGTTATTATAATATTTCCTTGACCAGTGGGTATTTTAGGATCTTTTGTTTCTTTCTTTATCGGTGCACCCTCGATATACGGAGTTGTCGGATGCGGAACAATTTTATAATGGGCGACCCAATTTATGCCAGCGTGAGACTGAATTGAACTAAGAAAAAATTCATGTAGCCACCGCCATAGCTTATCCTTATTTTCACGATGAATATCAAACCATTCTACTCGCAAAATTTCAGACAACTCTTGCTCCTTCCCCCCCCAAATCAGATTTTTTGTTTCAAACTTGGTTATTTAGAAGTTTGCTTTTCCAGCAGCAGCTTCCGTTAATAGGCGGCTTCGAATGCCAATACCGGCGCCTTCACATTGAAAATTAGTAGCATAACTAAATGATAGATTTTTTTCTCTATCACAAAACCCTATTGCGCCTCCAGAGCCAAATTTACCAAATGCTTTAGGGTTATCACCCATTGGTATAAAGTAAGGACTATTTTGTTCAAAACCACGGCCCATTCTGAGGTTCCAACCTGTCATATAACATTTTCCTTCCCAGACTAATTCTGCTGCACGCTTAACTGCACTTTCACTTAATATCCGCTTCCCATTTACTTGACCATTCCCAGCTAATGTTGCGTAAATTGTGGCTACACCACGTGCGTTTCCATGCCCACCAAATGCCGGAAAAATTCCTTTTCTGATGTGTTCGGAATTAAGAAAATCCCCAGAAATGGGCTTTCCTGACCAAGCTCTATTCAGGTTAGATTCTGGGTCTGCACCCATAGCCCAAAAAGCATTTTCTTTATTTAGATGCATATTAGAAAGTCTGCTGACTTCTTCATCTGTTAAACCGATTTGGTATTCGGCGTTTAGAGGAGTAGAAATTTCTTCTCTTATAAATTCACCAACATTCTTTCCAGTTACGTGTCGAACAATTTCACCAAGAATAAAGCCAATATTAACTGTGTTATATGCACCATTTGTTCCAGCCTTGAAGGCCGGTTCTTGTGCAGCTATGGCATTGCACTGGCTCTCGTAACTATACCAGTCTGAGGGTTTTGCTGTATCCGAAAAAATAGCGCCGCATTCATGGCCTAGTACATTTGCAACAGTAATATTTTCCTTGCCAGCTTGACCAAATTCTTTCCAGTAATCACACACCGGCGAATCTAAATTGATTAGTCCTCTATCTGACAAAATATGCACCGATATTGAACAGATAGACTTAGCTACTGAATTCATAAGAACGATTGTATCTTCTTCCCATAAATTTATTTTGTCAAAGTCTTTATATCCTCCCCATAAATCTACAACTTTTTCACCATCTTTAAAAACACATACACTAGCACCAAGCTCATTGTGATGAATAAAATTATCAATAAATGTATTTTTAACAATTTCAAAGCTAGGGTCACAGTAACCTTTGATTTCAGGATTATTTTTAGACATCTAAATTTTCCCCAGAAGTTTTAATATTTTTTCTAGCATACCACACTCTTTTTACTATAAGTAGTATAATAAATCTGGTTGTGTTTATTTACTAATAGTACATATAATAAATAAGTAGTAGGTGCTTTATAATTGATTTGTAAAACGTTTAAAATAAAAACTATAACCAAAAAATTCGATTATTGGT
>CABYPW010000020.1 GCA_902520885.1 uncultured SAR116 cluster alpha proteobacterium | reverse complement strand
TTGATTTTATATTTCATTCTATTACTTCTCCCTGGGACCACGCCCCTGTTGATATGTTTAACCGAGCATTAGGAGGAAAAACCGCACAAATAAATTTTTTTGATAACTCTTTTATTGAATTGAATTATAACAATAAATTACCCATCCTATTTTCTCGTGATATTGATGACTGGGATAAAATAGCTAGTTTTTTCCTAAATAACTGACTATACTTTTGGTTTAATCTTTCTATCCAACCACTTTTTTAGCCTTTTCCCAAAGAGTTTCTAATTCATCTAAATTAAGAGCTTCTATAGATTGGTTATTTTTCCTGATTTCTTTTTCCATTTGTCTAAATCGTTTCTCAAACTTTCTATTTGAAAGAATTAATGATGTCTCAGGCTCACATCCAGCAAGACGAGCTATGTTAGTGGCTACGAAGAAAATATCACCTATTTCATCCTGAATTCTGCTTTGGTCAGGTGCTTCTTTCTCTATCTCTTCTTTTAATTCGTTTATTTCCTCATACATTTTATCTATTGCAGGGTATAAATTAGGCCAGTCAAACCCAACTTTTGAAACGCGTTGTTGTAATTTTAGTGCTCTCATTAAGGCTGGGAGATTGTTGCTGACTCCATCTAGCATACTTATGAAATCACCGTCTTGAAACTTTTCCTCTCTCTCTTGCTGTTTAATTTCTTCCCATGTTTTTCTGATAGATGTTATATCTTTTTCCTTCTTATTTCCAAAAATATGTGGATGTCTTCTTATCATCTTGTCGCAAACGGCAGCTATTACATCTTCTAACTTGAAGTCTCCAAGCTCGTAAGCAATTTGTGAATGAAATACAACCTGCAATAATAAATCACCAAGCTCATCACACAATTTTTCCATGTCATTTTCATAGATAGCCTCTGCGACTTCGTATGCTTCTTCTATGGTATATGGCACAATAGTATTATAGGTTTGCTTAAGGTCCCATTCACACCCATTTTCTTTGTTGCGAAGCTTTCTCATAATCAAAACAAGTTCGCATATATTTTTACTTATCTTATCTAGATTTTCAGGGCTATCAGTATACTCATTCATTTTTTTGCTCTAAATTTTAAGTGGATGTTTTTTAGCTTAAATAAAAAGATAAAATAATCTATTTTTTTAAATGTAAAAATTCTTATAATGAAAAAAAATATAGTTACTGGAGTCATTTTATGGCAGATAGCCCTTCTGAAATTCAAACTGATAATACGATTCATAATAAAACATTTCTGGGAAATATAAGAAGGTGGTTTCTAGCAGGAATTTTACTCTCTGCTCCTGTATTTTTGACAACCTATATTACCTGGATAGCAATAGATTTAATTGATACTCAGGTTGTAAATCTGCTGCCGAAAGAACTTGTGGTTTTTATAACAAGTTGGGTTCCAGGCTTTGGAATTGTTCCAGGATATGGAATAATCATTGGGTTTGTATTTATTACATTTATAGGCGCATTAACAACAGGGTTTTTAGGTAGATGGATTGTTCACCTAGGTGAACGTGTGATGAATAGTATGCCAGTTGTGCGCACTATTTATGGAAGTTCAAAACAAATTTTGGAGACTGTTGTAGCTAGTCAATCAGACGCATTTAGAGAAGCAGTTGTTCTCGAATACCCAAGGAAAGGAACTTATGTAATTGGTTTTGTCACTGGGTTTGCAAGAGGAGAAATTAAAGAAAAAATTGAAAAAGAAATAGTAAATGTATTTGTGCCAACGACACCAAATCCTACTTCTGGTTTTCTATTATTGTGTCCTAAAGATGAATTAGTATATTTGGATATGGCGGTGGAGGATGCTATAAAATTGGTAGTTTCTGCCGGTATTGTGACACCCTCTATCAGCAAAAAGAAAAATCAGAAAAAACAGATAGGAAATAAAGGTAAATAAAAAATAAGTAAGAGTAATTTTCTATTTTTTTAGCCAGAATATAGATAACGAATAGCCCTGTCTTGTTCAAATAGTCCGATCAGATTACGGCAAGCAATGCCTCTTTTGGATTTAAGCATTGGATCCTCATTGATTAACGACAAAGCTTGCTTTCTAGCGATTTCAAGTAAGTCTGAATGAACGGAAAGATTTGCAAGCTTAAATTCAGGTGTGCCAGATTGTCTTTGCCCTAATATCTCTCCAGGTCCTCGAAGTCGTAAATCTTCATCTGCGATTAAGAAACCATCATTTGTTTTTTTCATAATATCTAGACGTGATTTAGCGGTAATAGAAAGAGGAGACTGATAAAGTAATAAACATGAAGATTGAATATTACTCCTCCCAACACGTCCTCTCAATTGATGAAGCTGAGCTAATCCAAACCTTTCCGCATGTTCAATTATAATTATTGATGCCTCTGGAATATCAACACCTACCTCGACAACCGTTGTAGCAACTAATAACTGGCTTTCACCAGTTTCAAACTTCTGCATTGCCGCATCGCGTTCTTTTGCTTTCATTTTACCATGGGCTAATACAGGATTTGCATCGGGTAGTGCTTTTTCCAAAAATTTATTTCTTTCTTCAGCCGCTGATATATCTATTTTATCGCTTTCTTCAACCAATGGGCATATCCAGTAAGCTCGATTCCCATTTTGGATTGCTTTCGATAGTCTGTTTACGACGTCATCAATCTTGTCTAATTGCAGGGAAGCTGTCTTTATATCTCTTCTGCCAGCTGGTTTCTCATTAAGTTGAGATATTTTAAGGTCCCCATAGGCTGTCATTGCTAACGTACGCGGAATCGGTGTGGCTGTCATAATTAACACGTCGCAGCCACCATTTTTCTCACCAAGTACAAGACGTTGTTTTACCCCAAAACGATGCTGCTCATCAACCACAGCTAGCCCTAAATTAATAAATTCTATTTCTTGGGTAAGCAAAGCATGTGTTCCAATTACAAGTAATATTTTACCTGATTTAAGACCTTCGTGAACTTCTTTTTTTTGTTTTTGAGACATGCTACCAATTAGCAGAGCAGGTTGAATATCAAGACATTTCAATAGCTGGGATATATTTTGAAAATGCTGTTTGCTTAATAGTTCAGTAGGTGCGAGCAATGCTGCCTGTTTTCCTGATGTAACAGCACGCAAGAGCGAAATTAATGCTACAATTGTTTTACCAGAGCCAACATCACCTTGAAGTAGCCTTAGCATTCGACTGGGACTTTTCTGATCCTCTGATATTTCTTCAATCACATGTTTTTGTGCTGTTGTAATTTGAAAGGGTAGTGAGGATATAAATCTATTAATAACATTTTCATCTCCAACGATGGAATTTATTAGCTCAGTATTTGATTGCTGTTTCCTTATTAGACAAAGAGCAAGTTGATTTGCAAGTAATTCATCAAATGCTAGTCTAGTTCTGTGTTTGCTATTTAAATCTAAATCCGCTTCAGACTTTGGTGTATGACTTTTAGTCAAGGCAGTTTTGAAATCTGGCCAATTTTTTGAGTTTATTAGACCTTCGTCAATCCATTCTGGAAGCTGAGGTATTTTTGAGAGTATACTTAAAGATGATTTCCTTAGTATATTCTGTTTAAGGCCAGCGGATAGGGGATAGATGGGTTCTATTTCTGGGATTGTCTCTTTTTTGTCAAAAGAAACTACATAATCTGGGTGTGTGATTTGTTTTTTTTGGTTAAAAATGTCAACTTTTCCACTAATAGTAATGCGGTCACCGACTTTATAAAGGGATTTCAAATATTCAGAATTTGCTTTAAAATAAACAATTTCAATTTTCCCAGTTTCATTTTCAGCAATTATTCTAGCAGGGCGAGTTTGGCGCCCAGGTGGAATATTTACTGATAGAACATTCAGAGAAAGGGTAGCAATTTGTCCCTCTACTACCTTACTTATGTCTGGAGATGCACAACGATTTATTATAGATATAGGAAAATAAAATGCCAAATCTATAACATATTTCCCTATTCGTTTTTCCATAATAGCGGCGGTTCTAGGGCCTATACCAGATAAGCTTATTAATTGTGCAAAACAGGGAAATAAAATTTCGGGTCGATAAAATTTAAGTATTGTCATTTGCCTATTCAAATTTGTAAATTTAAAATAATGATCCCACAAAAATTGTAACATGTCCAATAAGCACTATGATACAATAAGGGTGCAGTTAATCTAATATGATGATAAGTTTAAAATAATGGAAACGAGAGAGAAACGAGTTCGGAGATTAATTTATCAGTCAAGCTATACTGGCACGCGGGAAACTGATTTGTTGTTAGGACAATTCGCTAATAGATATTTGATGAAATTGAAAGACGAGCAACTAGACGATTACGAGGAACTATTAGCACAAGGAGACCAGAATATTCTTGCATGGGTTAGAGGGGATTTACAAATTCCTGCTAATTTAAATGGAAGGGTATTCTCACTTATTAAAAATTTTAGCACAAAACTATAATAGAAATTATAAATTCAAATGCAGCAGAATATTTTTGGGTGTGTCGAAGGCGCACAAAGTTACTACCTGGCAAAATACTCTGTAATCGGAAAACCTATTATTTATCTGTCGCGTAATGATGTTGAATTAAAGCATGTAGCCAGCGGATTACTTTTATTTGAACCCAATGCAGAGGTATATAGTTTGCCCGCTTGGGACTGTGTTCCTTATGATAGGCTTTCTCCACATGGTGATATAACAGGTGAGCGGATTTCAACCCTTAGCAAACTCGCATCCAGGGATTTAAGTGATAAAAAAGTTATTATCTTGTTGACTATTAATAGTTTTTTACAAAAAATACCACCAAAATCATTCTTTTTAAATGCTAGTCTTTTGCTAAAGAAAGGACATGAATATAATTTGGGTCAAATTACTTCCTTTTTAGAAGATTCTGGATTTAATAGAACTAACACCGTTCGAGAATATGGTGAATACGCAATCAGAGGGGACATTGTTGATATTTTTACTAATCCTTCATCTTGGCCCTTTAGGCTAGATTTTTTTGGCGAAGAGATTGAAAAAATACGTTATTTTGACCAATCATCACAATTAGGTTTGAGTGAGGTTGAACAGATTCAGGTAAATCCTGTTGCAGAATACCGTCTCTCACGTGAATGTATAACAAATTTTAGAAAAAATTATATTAAATTATTCGGCGCCCATGCTGCGAGAGACCAGATATATGAAGAAGTATCAGCCGGAAAAACGCCTGTAGGGATAGAGCATTGGATGAGTTTGCTCCATTCCGAACTTAAAGTAATAACAGAATGGATCCCAGATGGAGTTATAGTTGTACCCTTTGATTTTGAAATTAATGCATTGAAAAGATGCGATTTAATTGAAGATTTTTATCAATCTAGGCTTTCTGCAATGTATAAAGATTCAATTGAATATAGGCCTGTTCCACCAGAACAAATGTATCTTACTCATAAAGAACTTAAAGCCCTGTTTGAAAAAAAATCCTCTATAATATTATCACCTTTTTCCTCACCTAAAAAAATAAGTGAAAATGATAATAATTTCACGTTAAGTGGAGAAATAAGTCCTGTATTTAGTGCTACACAAGACAACTATTTTAGCCCCTCTCAATCAGCAGCACAAATGATAAAGAAGGAAATTAAAAATCGGTATGTAATTTTGGTTGCTGCAAGTAAAGGGGCTGTCTCAAAAATGATAGAACTCATATCCTTAAATTTGTCGATTTCAATTATCCCAATGGGTGCAGGTGTCGTTCCAGTTGTAGGGCAGGTTTATTCTGCTGTATGGCCAATTTCAAATGGATTTATGTTACCTAAAATCTGGGTATTGACGGAACAGGATATATTTGGAAGCCGTCAAAATAGACCCGCAGGTAGAAGAAAGCGCTCTGATGAATTTTTACGTGAAGTTTCTTCCTTACAGACAGATGACTTGGTTGTTCATATAGAACATGGGATTGGTCGATATGATGGGCTTGAGACCGTAGAAAGTGGAGGAGGAGAACACGATTGTTTGCGCTTAATTTATGCTGGAGGAGATAGATTATACATACCAGTTGAGAATATTGACTTACTCTCAAAATATGGACAACAGGCAAGTGATGCTGCTCTTGATAGGTTGGGGGGTGCTGCGTGGCAAGCAAAAAAAGCTAGAATTAAAGGCAGAATTAAGGAAATGGCTGATGAATTGATTAAGATTGCTGCAAAAAGACAAATTAGTAAAGCAGAGAAATTGGAAGCACCTGCTGGTATATTTGATGAATTTTGCGCTCGTTTTCAATTTGCTGAAACGGATGATCAACTTGATGCTATTAATGATGTAATTGATGACCTTGCTTCAGGAAAGCCTACTGATAGGCTAATTTGCGGAGATGTTGGGTTCGGCAAGACTGAAGTAGCTTTAAGGGCAGCATTTGTCGCCTGTATGTGTGGCTATCAGGTAGCAATTATTACACCTACCACACTGTTAGCAAGGCAGCATGATAAATTATTTAGAGAGCGTTTTAAGGAGTTTCCTATCCAAATAGACGTACTTTCAAGAATGACTCCAGGAAAAAAAGCGGCAGAGATAAAAGAAAATGTAGCTGATGGCACTTGCCAATTGATTATAGGAACTCATTCATTGTTATCAAAAACAATGAGTTTTAATAATCTGGGTCTTCTTATTATAGATGAAGAACAGCATTTTGGTGTTGCGCAAAAAGAGCAACTTAAAAAAATGCGAGGTAATATCCATGTTCTGGCGCTTTCTGCAACTCCCATCCCTCGCACATTACAAATGGCGTTATCTG
This sequence comes from uncultured SAR116 cluster alpha proteobacterium, assembly GCA_902520885.1. Lineage (GTDB taxonomy): Bacteria > Pseudomonadota > Alphaproteobacteria > Puniceispirillales > Puniceispirillaceae > UBA5951. Next base: position 25,755 of record CABYPW010000020.1, on the reverse strand, counting down.
GTGTAAGAGAAATGTCTCTAATCGCTACACCACCAGTAGATAGGCTTGCTATAAGAACGTTTGTTGGCCCATGGGATTCCATTATCCTTAGGGAAGCGATAATGCGTGAGAAAACTAGAGGTGGTAAGGTTTTTTTTGTATGCGCTCGAATTAAGGATATGCAAAAGCTTTATGATCGGATTACAAATCTGGTGCCTGAAGCCTCTATTTTATCAGCGCATGGAAAAATGAATCCACTTGAATTAGATAAAGTGATGACCGACTTTGCAGATTCAAAGGCTGATATTTTATTGTCAACCCACATAGTAGAGTCTGGAATAGATATATCGACGGCTAATACAATGATTATTCACAGAGCTGATATGTTTGGACTTTCGCAATTATATCAATTACGCGGAAGAGTAGGGCGAGGGAAACAAAGGGCCTACGCCTATTTAACTACAGACCCAACAATTAAACTTACCAATCAGGCAAAACGTAGATTAGAAGTTATGCAAACACTCGATAAACTTGGCGCAGGATTTTCATTGGCTTCCTATGATATGGATATACGGGGTGCTGGAAATCTCCTTGGTGATGAGCAGTCAGGACATGTTAAAGAGGTAGGCATTGAATTATATCAGGATATGCTCAGACAGGCGGTTGCATTATCAAAATCGAGTTCTGATAATTTGAATGCGTTGGAAGAACAACAGGAAGAAAGTTGGTCCCCTTTAATAAGTATTGGAACAGATGTCTTGATACCTGAGAGTTATATAGAAGACTTAACAGTTAGATTGTCATTATATCGAAAAATAGCATCCATATATGACCAAGAAACTCTTCAAGATATTAAAGTGGAACTTATCGATAGATTTGGTCCAATACCAGAAAAGGTTAAAAACCTATTACAAATTGTTGAACTTAAACAAATATCTAAATTCATTAACATAGAAAAAATTGATGCTGGAAATAAAGGGTTTTCGATTCAATTCCGGAATAATCAATTTCCTAAACCGGAGAGACTAATAACTTGGATAGGATTAGAAAAAAATAATATTCAATTACGTCCGGATCATAAGTTGGTAATCAAACAAGATCTATCTAATATTTCAAAGCGTGCATATCATTTAAAAGTAAAATTATTAGAGATAAAAGAGTTGTTAGATTAGCCTGATAATGCAGCATCTATCGTTGTAAGTAATATGTGCTCAGGGTGAGCGCCAGCAAGAGATAATTGACTATTAAAAATAAAAAATGGAACGCCATCAATTCCTATTTCCTTTGCTTCAATTAAATCAGATTTGAGTGTTTCTTTGGCATCCATAATTTTTTCTTGTGTTGGGTGCAATTTAGCGTCAAATGCCGTAAGGATATCATTTTGTATGTTTTTGTCACTAATGTCTTTCCCATCAATAAAATAAGCTTTATAAAATAATTCGCTAAGCTGGTAGCCGTCAAAATCGGTTGCAATTATAAGCTCATGAATAGACCGAGAATCTGGTGTTCTTTTGATTGCATCAAAATTGAAATTAATGCCAGTCTGTTTTCCAGCTTGCTCTATTCTACTATATACAGAGGAGGCGGCATGTCCAAATTTTGATAAGAGGTATTGCTTTCTATCAATTCCAGATTGAGGTATTGAAGGATTTAATAAAAATCCTCTCCATGTTAATTCGACCTCAATTTGTGGACGATCTTGAAGCGCTTTTTCTAAGCGCTTTTTTCCAATATAACACCATGGGCAAATTATATCCGCGAAAATTTGAATTCTAAGTTTTTTGCGTTTCATAAAGTTTCCTACAGTTATATTATATACTTTTTAGACTATGTTAGTTTTAATGCTAAAACAATTATACATTTTTAATGACTAAGCCCATTTGTATTTATGAAGGTATTTGAGATTTGACTCTAGAAAATCAAGAAAAAGCATATCATCTGGCAGTTTCCAAAAGGGATAAATTGCTCGAACAAGCAAAAACACTTCATATTTCCACTGGTAACTCCAAATCAGCAGACATTGATTGGGGTGTGGCGCCCTTTATAAGAGAAAAGGGTATATTTTATATTTACGTGAGCGAACTTGGTGGACATGTTCGATCAATTTTAAGTAAAAACCCAATTTTATATAGTGTAGTTGAAGATGAAGTATTCGCGCAAAATATTTGGGCCCGCACTCGCCTTAAGTTTACAGCAGAAACAATGGAGATACACAGAGATGAAAGGGAATTTGAAATTATATGTAAAGGAATTGCAGAACGTCATGGCAATGTAATGAATGTAATTAGAGAGTTTTCAGATTTTCACTTGTTTGCTATAAAACCCTTGGTTGGGGTAATTGTTACAGGATTTGGGTCAGCTTATGATGTATCGGGAGTTGATTTAAAACTCTCTAAAAAACCGTTATCAAATGAGTAAATTGGAACAAAAAAAACCTATTTTATATTCTTTTAGACGATGTCCCTTTGCAATGCGAGCGCGTCTTATTATAAAAAAATGTAATATTAATGTGCTTTTACGTGAGGTTGAGTTACGCGATAAGCCTGATTGTTTGATTGATATTTCTCCTAAAGCTACCGTACCTGTTCTTGTATTACCAAATCAGGTTATCGAGCAATCAATGGATATTATTTTATGGGCATTATCTTGCAATGATCCTTACAATATGAAGAAGGCATGGTTGGAGGATAAGGCTGCAAGCCAGCATTTCTTGAATAGTTTGGATAATGAATTTAAGAACCATTTAGATAGGTATAAATATTCTTCTCGTTATGAGCCACAGGATAAGATTATGCATCGAAACTTGGCCATGTTATGGATAGAAAAACTTGAAAATAAGCTTTCAAAATCAGCGCATTTGTCAGGAAGTGATATAGGTATTTTCGACTATATCTCGCTACCTTTTGTTCGCCAGTTTAGAATTGCAGACCCTGAATGGTTTGATAGCTGTAACCTTCCTAATCTACATAAAAGGTTATCTGAATTTTTGGAATCTAAACTATTTATGCAGACTATGAAAAAAATGCCAATTTGGAAAAAAAATGGCCAAGATATAGTATTTTAAATATTTGTTTTGTGTATTTTTTTTAAATATCAAGAATTAACATTCAGAATTTATCCAAATCTGTGCATCCTTCTTAATTTGCTTTTTATTTTCATCTGTCATTTTTGATAAGGTCCTATACATCATGCTCATCCGAGGATTCTTCTTAAATCTATCCTCATGTGTAATTAAAAAATTCCAGTATAAATAATTAAAAGGACATGCATCTTCACCTGCTCTTTTCTTTACATTAAATTGGCAAGAGCTACAATAATTTGACATTCTATCTATATAAGCACCACCAGAAACGTATGGTTTGCTTGCTAAAATACCACCATCAGCAAATAACGCCATTCCGCTAACATTAGGAAGTTCAACCCATTCGTAAGCATCAGCGTAAACACTCAAAAACCAGTAATTTAATTCAGTTGGGGACACGCCGGTAAGCAGAGCATAGTTTCCTAATACCATTAACCGCTGTATATGATGCGCATAAGCATGTTCAAATGTTTGAGCGACTGATTGAGATAAACAAAATAATTTGGTATCCGCACTCCAGTAAAATTCAGGAAGAGTTCTGTTAAAATTTAAATAATTCATTTGCGAATATTCAGGCATCTTGTACCAATATAAACCACGCACATATTCTCGCCATCCTAATATCTGTCGGATAAAACCTTCAACTGAATTTAAAGGAAGATTCTTTTCAATAAATGCCTGCTCTGCAAGTGAAACAACCTCTTTTGGGTTTAATAAGCCTATATTTAAATATAACCCGATGTGAGAGTGATACATCCAAGGCTCATCTGTTAGCATGGCATCTTGGAAAGGGCCAAAATCCTGCAAACGTTCATTAATAAATTTCTCAAGAATAATTAATGCCTCTTCTCGGGTAACAGCAAAGTGAAATGTTTCTAAACTACCAAAATGATCAGAAAATGATTTATTTACCAATTCGATAACATCTTTTGTTACTAAGTCGGGCTCAATTTGGGTAAAGTTAGGTATGTTTATAGTGGGGTCGGGTGATACACGGTTTTCTGCATCATAATTCCATTTTCCTCCAACAGGGGTCCCATCTTCATTCATAAGAATATTGTATTCACGCCTTAATTCACGGTAAAAATATTCCATTCGTAATTGTTTTTTACCATTAGCCCATTCTCTGAATTTTTCTTCTGTTGCGAAAAATCTTGTATCCTTTCGTATCTCGAATTGGATTAGAATTTTTTTATTTAGTTGCTCAAATTCCTGACGTAACCTATATTCTCCAGCCTCAGTCATACATAATTTATCGCATGAAAAATTACTGATAGCATATTGTATTTGTTTTAAAAAATTACCTTTATTATCAGGACTATCATATTTTATGTAGCAGACATTCCATCCTTTTTGTCTACATTGTTCAGCAAAATGGCGCATTGCAGAAAAGATAAATGCAATTTTCTTTTTATGATGTTTTACGTAAGTTGCCTCTTCATTAAGTTCAGCCATTAAAATTAAATCCTTGTTAGGATTAATGTCTGATAAAGAAGAGATCCCAAAATTTAATTGGTCTCCTAGAATTAATCTAATGGTTTTCATCAGGCAGTTTTCGGCAATTTTGAAAACGCTTCAAGTGCTAAATTTCTTGAAACTTTTAAATCAACAATGGGCAATGGGTAAGTTGTGCCAAGTTGTATCCCACTTTCTTCAAGTATCTCAGCGGGAGCCTGCCAGGGACAGAACAGAAATTTTTTGGGTAGATTTATTAACTCCGGAACCCATTTTTTTGTATACTCACCTTCAGGGTCGAACTTCTCGCCCTGTGTAATTGGATTAAAGATTCTAAAATAAGGTGCGGCGTCTGCCCCGCATCCTGCAATCCACTGCCAGCTTGCTGAATTAACACATAAGTCAGCATCTACTAAACAATTGTGAAACCAGTCTCTTCCATGATGCCAATGTTGCAGTAGGTTCTTAACCAGAAACGAGCCAACAATCATCCTCAATCTGTTATGCATATAGCCTGTCTGGTATAGTTCTCTCATACCAGCATCAACAATTGGATAGCCAGTCATTCCTGTTTGCCATGCCTTAATGTTATTGGTTTCTGTTTTCCATCCGAAAGAATTAAATTTTGGGTTTAAGTTTTCATTTGCCAGTGAAGGGTAGTGAAAGTGTAAATGATAGGCGAATTCGCGCCAACCAAGCTCAGACAAAAAGCTATCTAAATTAGGATTACCAGGCTCGATAATCTGTTGTGCTGCATACCATACCTGGTTTGGAGATAATTCTCCAAAATGTAGTCTAGGAGACAATCGTGAAACTGATTTTTTGGATGGAATGTTTCTACCCATTTTATAATTAACAATGCCATTCTTTAGAAAGTTATCAAGATCATCCAATCCGCCTTGTTCTCCAATTCTCCAGTTCTTGACCATTGAAATATACCAATCATGTTTGGGCAATAATTCTAATTCTTCTAAAGAACAATCTCTTTTTAAATTTAAGATTTCTGCAAACTTTATATTTAAAGGTGTATTTTGCGGTATACGCGGAGGTACAGCGTTAAGGCACCCTCTTCGATAAAAGGGTGTAAATACACGATAATGCGTGCCGTCTGTTTTGCAAATCTCCTGTGGCTCCCATAAAAGAGAACCGTTACAGCTTTTAGCCTCTATCCCCGATTTTTTAAGGTCTTTCTTAATACATGTATCACGTTTGATGCGCCAAGGCTCATAGCACCTATTCCAAACTATCTTTTTAGAATCTGTTACTCGAATTAATTCAGATATAATCTCTTTTGCTGCACCTTTGAAAAATCTTACATTGCCATTTAACGACTTATTCAACTCAAGTAATGAATAGTGTAACCAAACACGGCTTGCATCCCCAATTTTCTCTGACTGGGAGTTTATGTCATCTAATATATAAATTGGTATAATTTCACCACTACTGACAGCCTCTAAAAGTGCGGGATTATCAGATATCCTTAAATCTTGACGAAACCACATTATCGTTTTCATACACGAAATACCCTATATTAATTTATCTGAAATAATAAAACATCCTACATTTATTCGCTAAAAAAAAGCTTCTGGACCTGTTTTAATGATTTTTTTTGGCTAACCTTGGCCAGCGAGAATTGAAGCGTTTGTAATTTGAAGAAGATAGTCTTACCGTTAAACTTTCAAAACCGGTTTCATCAAAGGAAGATTCCTGTACAATGCCATTTTCATAAAGATAAGCCCGTGCATCACCAAAAACAGAAGATAATTTGAAGGTATAAATTGCTGTATCATGGTTAATTTTATTTTCAATTAATTCAAATAAGTTTTCAAAATTTTTATGTGAAATTGCAGAAATAAAAGCAGAATTTGGATACATATGTTCTAATTCTTCTCTTCTATCTGCAGAAATTAAATCAGATTTATTTAAAACATGAATAACTTTTTTTGATAAGATATCGCTACATATACCAAGTTCAGACAGTATTTTATTTACATCCTCTTCTTCTTCTTCAAGAAATTGTGAGGAGGCGTCATGAACATGCAACAAAAAATTAGCTTGCGTTACTTCTTCAAGTGTACTTTTGAAGGCCTCAATCAGCTCTGTTGGTAGTTCACTAATAAAGCCAACAGTATCTGCAAGAATAATCTTTTGACCTGATGGGATTGCTGCAATTCTTATTGTTGGGTCAAGTGTTGCGAATAACATATCTTTCGCCATAACTTTTGCAAAGGTTAGTGAATTGAATAAGGTAGACTTTCCTGCATTTGTATACCCAACTAGTGCAATCGTGGGTGTTTCAGTGCGGCTTCGATTAGAACGCTGAATGTCTCTTGTTCTCTCAACTTCTCGTAACTCTTCTTTAATTTTCAATACGCGTTCTAATAGCATTCTTCGGTCAAGTTCGATTTGTCTTTCACCAGGCCCACCTAGAAATCCGCTTCCACCTCTTTGTCTCTCAAGATGTGTCCAACTTCTAACCAAGCGTGAGCGCTGAAAGGTGAGGGATGCTAATTCCACTTGTAGCCTTCCAGCATGTGTATTAGCTCGTGCTCCAAAAATCTCCAAAATCAAAGCTGTTCTATCAATCACCTTGCAGTTCAGAATTTCCTCTAAATTTCTTTGCTGAACTGGACTCAAAGTGCAATCAACAATTATAATAGGGGCAACACTCTCTGCAACTAGCTTTTTTTTCAATAATTCAATAAAGCCAGCCCCAAGATATGTGTTTGCTTTTGGAGCGTATAATTTTACAACCTCTGAATAGATTACTTCAAGCTGAATTGCTTCAGCTAGACCACAAGCCTCTATTAATAGGGCTTCTGAGCTACGACTTGTGGGTAATTTTCTTACCTCAGGATGAATAACTACAGCTGGACCAGTCACTTTTTACGAATCCAGACATAAAGTGCAAAAGGAAAAATCTTTGCAGTTATATTGGGTTTTGTGATTTTTAAATTAAACAACAACTACCTATAGACAGTATCGCTGTCAGTATTCTTAGTAGAACGGGCAATCGCCATTATCATGTCCGTAAGAGAGACCGTTCCAATTTTTTTTCCATCTTTAATAACAATAGCACCATTAGAACCAGATTTAGATACTGTTTGCAAGGCATCTTCTATAATAACGTTATCCTGTATTTCTGGCCCTTTGATTGAATTTTCATTGTTCATTACAGAACTAACCTTTAAAACTCTTGCTTTATTAATATCCTTTATGAAATCCGTCACATAATCATCTGCAGGGTGTAAAATTATGTCCTCGGCAGTCCCAGATTGAATGACAGCACCGTCTCTTAAAATAGCAATATTGTCCCCGAGTTTTAGAGCTTCATCTAAATCATGCGTAATAAATATAATTGTCTTATGTAATTTTTCTTGAAGTGACAATAATACGTCTTGCATATCAGACCTAATTAGCGGGTCTAGAGCTGAAAAGGCCTCGTCCATAAGCAAGATGTCAGCATCTGTTGCTAATGCACGTGCTAAGCCAACACGTTGTTGCATACCCCCTGAAAGTTGAGCTGGATAATGATTTTCAAACCCATTTAAGCCCACACTTTCAATCCATTGGTTAGATCTCTCGTAAGCCTCTTTTTTATTTATACCCTGTATTGTAAGTCCATAACTTACATTTTCTACGATCTTTCTATGCGGTAATAATCCAAATTTCTGGAACACCATACTAGCTTTACTTCTTCTAAAATTTCGAAGTTCGGTCTGGTTCATAGACAAAATATCCTCGCCATCTACAACTATCGAACCAGATGTAGGCTCTATGAGTCGATTAATGTGCCTAATTAGAGTAGATTTGCCAGAGCCAGAGAGCCCCATTATTACCTGTAATTGACTTTTTTTGACTTCAATATTCACGTTATCTAGGCCTAAAACATGACCAAATTTTTCTAACAAATCAGACTTTGATATGCCATCCTTAACCTTATCAATCATGGAGGAAGGATTAGAACCAAATATTTTATATAAATCTTTTATAGCTACTTTCGTATCTGACATTATTTCATGCTCTCAGTATGGGCTTGAAGACGTTTTCCAAATTTTTGAGAAACTCTATCAAACAAAATTGCCAAAACAACAATAGCAAGACCATTCATAACGCCTAAAGCTAAATACTGGTTAGATATCGCCCTTAAAACGGGGACCCCCAGACCTTTAACGCCAATCATTGATGCAATTACTACCATTGACAGGGCCATCATTATTGTTTGATTCACACCTGCAAATATATTGGGTAAAGCCAATGGAATTTGAACACCTAATAATTTTTGACTGTAGCTCGCGCCAAATGCTTCAGATGCTTCCATTACGTCTTTATCAACTAATCTAATTCCTAAATTTGTAAGACGCACAATTGGAGGAATAGCATATATGCAAACAGCCAATAAGCCGGGGACTTTTCCAATACCAAGAAGCATTACTACAGGTATTAAGTATACAAAACTTGGTATTGTCTGCATAACATCCAATATCGGGGTAATTAATGTTTGTGCCCTATTTGAACGGGCCATCAAAATACCAATTGGGATTCCAACACTTATGCAAACTATAGTAGCTACCGAGATAATAGCCAGGGTTGCCATGGTATCTTCCCACATATCTAAATATCCAATGACTAAGAAAGCCAGTACCGCTCCAATCGTAAGTTTTAAACTTCTTGAACCAAAATAAACTAATACAGCGATTGCAACCATAATTATTGGCCAAGGCGTATTTAAAAACAACTTTTCCAGCCAAACTAAAAAATACAGAAGTGGGTCAAAAAAATGTTCAATAGCTTCTCCGTATTCCCGAGTAAAATCTTTGAAGCTTTCATCAATACCTTTTTTAAAGTCTCTTAAATCAGCTCTACCCATTTTGGGAAATTCGACGAAAAAGCTCAATTTCTTCTCCCTAATAAAGAAATGGGCCATAATAATGGCCCATTTTTAGTTTTATATTTAACTAGAGTGCTCTTTTTACAAGCGCAGCACCTTGAGGCGTTACCCATTGAGACCAAACATCTGGATGTCTCTCCAAAAACTCATAGGCAGTATCTTCGCCACTGGCCTGGTTTTCTGCCATCCAAACTAGCATTTCCATCATTACATCTGAGGGAAAACTTCTCTTCTCTATGTATGCTTTACCGGCTTTTGGACCATTTTCGATAAAATTGGCAGCTACAACAGATGTTACCTCTGATACAACCCAACCAGATGGCTGTGGATCTTGACACTCTGGGTCCATTAAGCAGTTATCCCAGTTATCGTTGCCACCAAAAGGCCCCATGTCAAGCAAGGATAGACCTCCCTGTGCAGCTAACACAGTTGGTCCCCAATAATATCCAAACCAGTTCTCACCTCGAGTGATTGCTTTTTGAATAGAACCATCTAAGCCAGCAGATGAACCAGAATCAATTAACATCCATCCTTTTGCTTCCATATCAAAAGCTTTGAATAATTGATTTGTTGCAATTTGGCATCCCCATCCTGAAGGACATGTCACAATACCACCTTTTGATGAGTCTTCAGGGTGTGGAAATAAGTCAGGCCTAGCTAATACATCGTCTAGGGTTGTTAAACCATTTTCCTCCATAGCTGTGGTACTTATCATCCAGCCTTCACCGGCACCTGTGATTGGCGCACCGTTTAGCATGAAAAGACGACCCTCTGACTCTGCTTTTGCTAATGGTGTTTGAACTGCGTTAGCCCAAAGCTCTGGTGCTACATCTGGAACACCTTTTGTGTCCATTGAAGCAAAAGTAGTCATTGTTGCGCCCGGTACAAGTTCGACATTACAACCGTAACCTTCTTCCAATATAATTTTGTCAACATTGGCCATAAATTCTGCTGAAGCCCAATCCATTTCTGCGATGGTGATATCACCACAGGAGTCATGGCCACCAGCGAATGCTGAACCAGCTATAAAGACGCTAGCGATTGAAATCACAGCACCTTTTAAAATTTTATTCATTTGTTCCTCCTAGAACTTTTCGATTTTAACTCTTTCAACCTAGCAAGATAGGGAATTGCTTGGCAACAGTGTAAATCGCTTTTTTTTAAAGAACGATAAGAAAATAAGGAATTTATGATTGAACAGTTAAGTACTTTCTAAAAAAAGTAGGTAATTGCTCTATCCAGCTCATCAATTTTTGGGCAATTTAACAATTTCTCAAAAAATTATTAATGATTAAGTATTTGGCTTAGAAATAACTTTGTTCTATCGGATTTAGGATTGTTAAAAAAGTTTTTAGGGTCATTTTGCTCTACAATTTGCCCTTCATCCATAAAAATCACTCTATCTGCAACTTTATTTGCAAACCCCATTTCATGGGTTACTACTAGCATTGTCATTCCTGATTCAGCCAACTCAATCATAGTCTCTAAAACTTCTTTAATCATTTCGGGGTCAAGTGCAGACGTTGGTTCATCGAATAACATTACCCTTGGTTGCATGCAAAGTGCTCGTGCAATTGCTACTCGCTGTTGCTGACCTCCAGAAAGTTGGCCTGGGTACTTCTTAGCTTGGTCTGGAATTTTTACTTTGGTTAATAGCTCCATCGCCATTTCATCGGCTTCCAATTTTGATTTTTTGCGAACCCAAATAGGGGCTAGTGTGCAATTTTCTAAAACTGTGAGGTGGGGAAATAAGTTGAAGTGCTGAAATACCATTCCAACATCACTTCTTATTTCATTGATTTGTTTGACATCATCCGTTAATTCAGTACCATCGACTATGATACTACCCTCTTGGTGAACCTCTAAACGATTGATGCATCTAATTAGCGTAGATTTGCCTGAGCCAGATGGACCGCAAATCACAATTTTTTCGGTTTTATTAACTTCAAGGTCTATATCTTTTAATACATGAAACTTACCATACCATTTATTAAGTTTATTAATTGTAATGATTGGAGAAATTTCATTTTTAGTAGATTTTTTAGATGCAGATGCACTAGTCATTCTGTTCTCCCTTCAGTGTCGAGCTTTCGTTCTAACTTTTGACTGTAACTGGACATTCCGTAACAACAGGCCCAGAAAATAAATCCAGCAAATAAATAACCCTCTATGTCATATCCGTTCCAGTCAAGAGAACGAGAAGCCGTCTGAGACATATTTAATAAATCTAATAATCCTATTATGGAAACAAGGGATGTATCCTTAAACAAAGCTATGAAAGTGTTTACAATAGAGGGTATAGAAATTTTTAATGCTTGGGGCAATATAATAAAAACATTTCTTTGCCAGTAACCCATGCCTAAAGCCATCGAAGCCTCACTTTGACCTTTATCTATTGCTTGCAATCCTCCTCTTACCGCCTCGGCAGTATATGCTGACTGAAATAATGTAATTCCTATCATTGCTCTGACAACCTTATCAAATTCTACCCCTGATGGAAAAAATAAGGGGAGCATAACAGAGGCCATGAACAGAATCGTAATCAAAGGAGTGCCACGCCAAAATTCTATATAGGTTACCGATAATGCCCTAATTATAGGCATTTCAGATCGTCTACCTAATGCGAGTATAATACCTATTGGCAAAGCCAGAACTATTCCAACAAAAGCTAAAGCGAATGTGAGGAGAAAACCACCCCACTGTGTCGTATTGGATATGGGAATGCCAAAATAACCCCCATAAACTAATATTATAAAAATGATTGGGTAAATAGTAAGCAAAAATATTAAAAGCCATTTTTTGTGCGGAGTTTTCTCAATAACAAGAGGGATAAGTATTAAGACGAAAACGCTTAGTGCGACCACAGGACGCCAAATTTGATCTGGGTTTGATGCAAAATATAATCCAAATAATAATTGGTCAAACCTTACTTTTATAAAAGTCCAGCAAGCACCAGCTTTGTTGGCATCGCAGATAGAACGGTCAGAACCAGAAAAATTTGCGTTAAAAATTGCCCAATCAAAAAATGGTGGTATGTAAAGATAAATTAAGTAGAAAAATAAAATAGTCGTTAGCGTATTTGTTGTGGAACTGAACAAATTCTTCTGAGTCCATGCTATTATGCCAACAGTTGAACTTGGTGGGGGCCTATCTGGTAATTTTATAAAAACTTCATTTTTGTTCATTATATTTACCGTTCCGTAATTTGAACTTTTCGATTATACATGTTCAATATGAATGAAGTGAAGAGGCTCATACACTCATAGACAATAATAGTCATAGCAATAATTATTACCGCTTGCCCAGTTTGATTAAGAGATATACCTGCCCAAACCGCAACTATCTCTTCATAACCAACAGCAACTGCTAAAGAAGAATTTTTGGTTAAATTCAAAAACTGACTTATTGTGGGGGGGATTATTACACGCATTGCCTGTGGAATGACTATCATATTAATAGTTTGAGTGCGATTAAGTCCAATCGAATTGGCTGCTTCTAATTGTCCCGTCGAAACAGACGAAATACCTGCACGAACATTTTCTGCAATAAACGCAGATGTATAAATTGTCAGAGCAAACCACAATGAAAAAAGAGGTAAAGGTAGTTGTCCTCCACCTTTGAAATTAAATTTTCCTAATACTGGTATATCAAATTCAAGAGGCCCTCCTAACGCAAGGTAACTCAGAGTTGCGAGAATTGTGAAAATTAAAAAATTATAGAAGAAAACAGGTCGTTTGACTCCAGTGTGCTCAAAACTTTTCTTTGCCCATTTACTCAGAAAAATGCAGCCCACTACAGTCATTAACAAAATAAAAATCCAAAAATTAAACCGTAATTCATCCTCAACATAAGGAATAGGTGTGTGGAGTCCACGACTATTTAAATATAAAAATCCAAATTCTATTGATTTCTTTGGTGGAGGAAGTGTAGCTAAAAAAACAGCAAAATTCCAAAACATAATTTGGAGAAGTAAAGGAACGTTTCTAAAAACTTCTATATAAACTAGAGCACATTTTGATGCCAGCCAATTTGGAGATAGTCTTACTATCCCAACAATGAATCCTAAAATTGTTGATGCAATAATTCCTAAAATAGCAATAAGAATAGTATTTAAAATACCAATGTAAAACACTTCGATATAAGTCGTTTTGCCTAAATCAAAATCTAAGAAAGGGCTAAAGCCAATTTTAAACGGAGCTACATCGTCGAAGAAACTTGTACTAGTTTGTATCCCGCGCTCGATAAGATTTGAGACGGTCGTTTGATAAATTGACAAAATTAAAAAGGAAACCAAAGACAGAACAAAAAATTGTACGAAAAGAGACCTAATTTTTGGATTTCTGTAAAATGGTATTTTTGTTTTGCTCACGTTTTTTTCTCAATTAAAAAAGTCGGAGAGTAAAACCCTCCGACCAATATATTTTTTTACTTATCGAATTGGGGGAGCATAAAGAATGCCGCCTCGAGTCCATAAATCATTTACAGACCCAGCTCTTGGAATCCCAATAGGTTCAACAGTGGCTTCATAAATTTCGCCATAGTTACCCACTTGTTTAATAACTTGATAAGACCAGTCGGCTGCAAGACCAAGTTTTTCTCCTGTATCGCCTTCAGCGCCGACTAATCTGCCAACGGAAGGATTTCCTGGGTTTGCTACCAAATCATCAATATTTGCTGAGGTAACCCCGAGTTCTTCAGCATTTATTAAAGCATAAAGTGTAAATGCAACAATATCCATCCATTGGTCATCACCTTGTGCTACCACTGGTCCAAGAGGCTCTTTGGAAATGGTTTCGGGTAAGATAAGAATACTGCTTGGGTCTGCCATCTCTGTACTTAATGCGGCAAGCTGAGACTTGTCGGATGTTAGCACATCACATGCTCCACCCTCGAAACCTTCTCTGGTTTGAGTAGATGTTTCGTACCCAACAGGTGTGTAGTCCATGTTGTTGTTGCGAAAATAATCAGCCATATTAAGTTCAGTGGTTGTGCCCGCCTGAACGCAAATACTAGCACCGTCAAGTTCTAAAGCAGAACTAATTCCAGCGTCTTTCATCACCATAAAGCCTTGACCATCAATATAATTGTAATAGGTGAAATTTAGTCCTAACGAAGCTTCTCTCGTGAGTGTGTGTGTTGTATTTCTTGAAAGGACATCTATTTCGCCTGATGATAGAGCTGTAAAACGCTCTTTGGCATTCAAGGGAATGTAAGTAACTTTAGACGCATCTCCTAATACCGCAGCAGCAACGGCATCGCATACAGCAGCATCAATGCCAACCATTTTGCCTGCATCATTAGGTGCAGAAAATCCAGGTACACCGCCACTGACGCCACATCTTAGTTCTCCACGATTTTGAACTTCTTCTAAAGTAGACGCGCTCACTGAAGTTGCAAACGCAATTCCAGCAAGAGCAACGCTTGTTACAAGCGAAGTTACATATTTCATTATTTTTCTCCTGTTGATTTTTTTCCAGAACCAATTTTTAAAGCACCGGTTGAAGGTTTAATTAATATCTTTATCTATCAAATTCAACAAATTTTGATGTTTAGTTTCAAATAATAGCATAATATTTTCTTTTAGAATTAAAGTTTGAAAATATTTAAAAATCAGTTGGTAAGTGTCTTAAGTAAATTTTTTATGTCAAAAACATAAACTTTATATAATATAAACAATTAATTAAAAGACAGAACTAAGATTAAACTTTTAAAATATGAGTTTTATTTCAAACAAATTTATTTTTATATTATACATTTGCAAATTTGGTTAAAAAAATTTTGTTTTAAAAACCGTTTTGCTCGCCTACTCATGATTCTCGATAATAAGTTCCGAACAGCTAAATATTGCTATAAATTTATTTTAGTTCGCAAAACACATGATATTTGAAAATGGCTCCCCGGGACGGATTCGAACCGCCGGCCAATTGATTAACAGTCAACTGCTCTACCGCTGAGCTACCGGGGAACAATACCAATTTATTGCGTTGGTAGAATTCATTTAAGGCAAAAACAAAAACACAACAAGTGTATTGAAAAAGTTTACAATTATCCATAAATTTCTAAATGAATTTGATAATGCCGACACACTTGAATGTCAAACAGTTTCAAAACCAAATCTTTTATTAAATCTCAGGGCTCATTCTTAAACAACAAATTATTGGTCAATTAATTCATATTGGGGCTGATTATATTTAAAAAAATGAATTAATTACTGTAAGTAAATTCAATATCATATGATTTTTTCTTCTTTTTTTTTTGAATTTGTGAAAAACTGATTTTATATTAATTGGGAGCAATAAATGACACTATTAATAAAAGGTAGTACTATAGCTGAACATGTGGTTGGCAAAGGTGTTAGTCATAAGCTATTGCTAAACAGACATGAAACTGGAGACTCTCGGCTCGAAATTAAAAAATATATTGTCGACTCAGAAGCGGAGATTGAACTGAATTTAGAAATCGACAGTTTAAGCTGGCTCCATGCGTTGACAGAAGGTATAAAAATCGACTCTGTAACTTTGGACCAGCAGTCTTTATTAGTTCTCAAAGGTAATAATAAAACTGTTATTCAAAATTCTGGTTTTTCAACCGCAGAAATATTGCTCTGCACCGTGCCAAAAGTCAGCAGGTTTCTGGAAGAGGGAGAGGCAATTCCCTTTAAAACACATTCTGTTGATTGGTCTGTTGAGCCAGTTTTATTATCTGAATTTGATTCTCGTAAAAGAATTTATTTAGCTAGTCCAGGTTTGTGGCAAGGTCTTTCATGTGTAAAAGGGGAGATGATTATTTATCCAAAAGGCGGGACTGCTCCTCTTCACCATCATGAAAATGCAGAACATTTTCAATACATAATGGAAGGAACTGGAACAGTTACCTTCGAAAATTCTGAACACATTGTAGAAAAAGGTGATATACTATATTTTTTTGAGAATGAAGTTCATGCTTTTGAGAACAAAGATGCCGATGAGTTTGTATTTGCAGAATTTTTTGTGCCGGGTAGTTATAAAACAATTTGGGCTAAAGATGCAAATGTATGTACTTGGCTTCCAACTGGTAAGGACTTGAGAGGTAGAAAAGCAGCAAGGCATATTGAAAAACATGTCGCTGGCGAGGGCACTGACATATAAGTAGTGTTTCTCTTATTCATACCCAGTAAATTCTCTTTTATATCTCTCTAAGACGATTTGTGCTGCTTTTTTGAATTCATCGTTTACACCATTATCAATCATAATGGTGTGATTAACGTCTCTTTGTTTCCTCATTGAAGAGGTTTTATAAGCGGGGTCATAGTGAGACTGTATTAAATTTAGAGCTAATTCATACCAGTCTTGATTTTTGGCTAATTCACGCCAATTGCTCGTTTTTTCTTCTCCATGTCGATAAAACATTGCATCAAAAAGATTATAAAGAGCTTGTGAATGAGTTTGTAAATACTGATATTCTTTCATTAAAAATTTAGCGCGGTTCTCTAGAGGCATAGTAATTTCAATTATTGGCGCAGTTTTCATTAACTTGAATAAATATTTTGGAATCTGGATTTCTCCAATTTTTGAGCTCTCTGCTTCGACAAATATTGGTTCTTCTAATTTTAATTGTCGGATTTGAAGCAATAATAAACTCTCAAAATATCTCTGACTTGGTTGCTTTTCCCCTGGTTTTAATCCTAGGAGTGAACCTCTATGATTAGCAAGACCCTCTAAATCTAGGATCTGACCGCCAGATTTAGCTATTTGATGTAGTAATCGAGTTTTTCCGGTTCCAGTTGGTCCACTTATTAAAATAGGATTAATTTTAGGTACAACTGTCTCTAACCCGATAAGTACCTCTTTTCTGTATGATTTGTATCCGCCTTCAAGAATATATGTTTGCCAGCCTATATCTGAACAGACGCGGGCAAAAGAATTCGAGCGTTGACCCCCTCGCCAGCAATAAATCATAGGCCTAAATTCTGCAGGCTTTTCCTGAAGATAATTGAGAATGTGCTGTGAAATGTTTTTTGCCACAATAGCTCCTCCATATCTTCTTGCATGAAACGCGCTGATGTTTTTATACATTGTTCCAACTTCTGCTCTCTCATCATCAGTAAGAACAGGCATATTGATGGCCCCTGGGATATGATCATTTTCAAATTCACTTGGCGAACGCACATCAATTATCATGTCCGCTGTAGTTTCTACCCAACTATTAATTTTGTTTATAGGTGCGCCCATTGTTTCCTTAGATACCTAGCTAATGAATATTCCTGATTTATTAAATTTGATAGTTCCGATTAATTTTGAAGAAGGGGCAATATCATTGCTTAAAACTTTACATAATTCAGTGGCCTTGGTTTTTGGAACAATCGCCAATATCCCCCCTGATGTTTGTGGATCAAATAATATATCACTTAGAGGTATGTTTTTGCATTTACTTCTATTTAAATGTCGTGTGGCCTTTTTGTTTGATTCATTTAAAGTCGCACGTATTGAAGTTTTTTCTAGAATTTGGTGTACACCATCTATTATCGGGATGTTGCTAAGGATGAGTTGTGCGCCAATATCCACACCAAAATGATTTTGTAAATCCATAGTGATGTTTTCGATATGTCGAGCAAGCCCAAAACCAGTGACGTCAGTCATTGCTAGAGCTCCATTTTTCCACAAAAACTGAGCTGGCTCTAGATTAGATTTTAGCATACAATCTATACATTCTTGATAATTTTGTTCACTCACTAAATTTCTCATAGAAGCAGCCAGTATTATTCCAATCCCTAGTGGTTTTGTGAGAATAATCGAAAAAGTTGTTTGCCTCTCTTTTTCCAAAAGTTTTGAGCTCTCAAAGTGACCAGTGTTCTTCTTAATTCCAGTTAGGGCAAACCCAAGACTATTTTCGAATGATTGTGATGTGTGTCCGCCAATTAGTTTTATTTTCGCTTTACTAAATTCTAACAAAGCACCTGAAAGCATATTGGTTAGGTCTGACTCCTGCAGATTTCTTTTAGCACGTTGAATATTTATCATACTTAGGGCTGTTAATGGAATAGCATTGCTTACAGCTAAGTCACTTAATGCGTGTAAGGCAGCTATCCTTCCAAATAAAAAGGGGTCACTTATCATTTGAGAGATAGAATCGACAGTTTGCACAATTGTTTGTTTTCCATCTAAATTCAGTTCTAATGGGAATTCGCCTGCATCACTGTATGTATTAAGCATAGAAAGATAACGTTTGTCTCCACCTAGTTTTGAAGCTATATTAATTGCTTTTGGTAAAACGGTGTCTAGTAAATTTGCAGCTGCTTTTGATCCACAACCTGCGCAAAACATTTTTTCCAGCAATGGGTCATTTTCTCGGATTAATTCATTTTTAGAGAGTAGAATTGAGCGATGCTGATTTTCTGCCATTTTTGGTAAATTTGTGAAATTGGATATAAATCTTTTGTCAATCCATTTTTTAACGAACCAAAGCCACTTGGATGACATAAAGAATTTACCCCAAATTGCCATAACTGTATCGTTTCCCATCATTATTAATGACAAATGGCGGGACTGCTGGGAAATATTCTGAAGTGGTGAATTATTTAATTTTAGACGTAAATTTTTTGAGAGAACCGGGCCAGCTCGAACAGCAAAAACACCAGAGCGAGGACGAGGTTGCAGCCTAACTTTTGCGACATCTCCTGCAGCAAAAACCCTTTCATCTGAAATGGACTGATAAGCTTTATTTACCTCAATATAATAATCATCTGTAAGACTAAGAGAAGAATTTTTTAACCAATTTTGAGGGAGTCCCCCAGTTACAAGTAGCGTAAAATCGGAGGCTATTTTAATCCCTGAGGCAAGTGTTACTGACTTGCTTGACACTTTAGTTGCAGGCTGACCAAATTTAAATTCAATACGCGCTCTTTTACATTTATTTAAAATAGATAAATGACATTTTAATGAGAGTTCTGGGAAAAACCTCTCTGCGCCTCCTACAATAATAATTCTTGGTGAAATTTTTTTCTTGTTGAACCTTGTCCTGAAGGCAAATGCTAATTCAATAGCAGCTGCACCAGACCCCACTATTATAAGCGAATGTTGAGGTGATCTAATTTTCATATCAATTTTGGGTAAATTATTTAGAAAATGAGAAATGGGCTTTACTGCTACTGCATATTCTTTTGCACCTTCGATTTGTTCTAAATCTGGTGCAATTCCTGTATTTATAGATATCAAATCATAATTTATATCTGGCCGTTCTTCGCAATGAATTATTCTATGTTCGGTGTTTAAAGAGGTTATTTTAGCATGAATAAAACGCGCATTGGCGGAGTTAGATAAATTGAGTAAATTTATATGCATATCCTCATAACTATATTCGCCTGAAATGAACCCAGGAAGCATTCCAGAATAAGGCGAATTCAAAACATCACTTATAAGACTAACACGCAAACCATCAATTGGACGCATAGCAAAAGATTTTAAAACTTGTATATTTGCATGTCCGCCCCCGATTAAAACAAGCTCGGTTTGTATAGGTATCGTATTCGTTTTCATTTATTATTTGCCTTATTCATTTTAATAGCTATCCAACGGTCTGGAATAACATCAGCAATAATTACAGCTAAGAAAATTAGCAAACAACCTAATATAGCAGAAAAGCCTAATATTTGTGAAAGAATTAACCATCCTGCGATTGCACCAAACACGGACTCAAGAGATAAGATGAAGGCAGATGCGGTAGGATCAGAATAACGTTGACCGACGATTTGAAAGGAAAAACCTAGAGTTACTGAAAAAAATCCTGCGATAATTAACTCTGGAATTGCTGGAAAAAAATCATAGAAAACTGGTTTTTCTAATACCAAAGCAAAACATGATGATAAGATAAAACATATAAAACTTTGAATTAAAGATAGTTGAAATGGCATGTTAATATTTCTGGTAACATTTGCTATAAGAATGATGTGTCCAGCCCAGAAAAAAACACTAATTATAATAAGAAGGTCTCCAAGTTGACTGAGAATTGTTCCAGAACCTGATAGCATCCAAGAGCCAAACAACGATATTATTAATGCCAACCAAATTTTTCCCTTTATTCGATGACGGTGCAGTAGCCAACTAATTAATGGCACAGCTGGAACATATAAAGCAGTAAGAAAAGCAGCATTTGCAATATTTGTAAATTGAAGAGCGATTTGTTGAAGAGAGATACCACAAAACATGAAAACTCCCAGCCCCGAAGCTTTCAGAAAAAGCATGTTATCTAATTTTAATAATGGAAAAATCGAATTTTTTTTTAGCTCAAATAAAGCAATTGGTAAAATGCCTATTGAACCAATTAGGTAACGTGCTGCAGTAAAACTCATTGGTCCAAGCGTCTCCATGCCAGTTTTCTGGGCTACAAAAGTAAATCCCCATAAAATAGTAACCAACAATAATAACAAATGTGCTTGATTTCGTGTCATATAATGCATCCATTTTTACCAAAGAAAACAAGGCCCATAGAATTGACAAAAGAAAGAAGGTAGCGTTGCTTAATGATAAAAAAGTATCAATTTTGGATTTTATACAGCTTATACTAATGTAACTAATTAAGTTATTAAAGCACCTATTTCAGCCCAATGAAAATTTAACTATTGCACTCAAATTAAAATGTTAAGATAGTTTTGTTATGGATCTTAGCAAGAAATCAATAACCCCATTTCTGAAATGGGCAGGTGGTAAACGTCAATTGTTGCACGAGATTTGCCCTAGAATTCCAAGCTTTAAAGGCAGATATATAGAGCCCTTTATGGGTGGAGCAGCTGTTTTTTTTAGGGTTGCGCCTAAGAATAGTTGGTTGAATGATATCAATGAAGAGCTCGTAAATTGTTTTTGTGTTGTTAGAGATAAAATAGACCTTCTGGTCGAAAGACTATCTAAATATTATTATGATAAAGAATTTTATTATCAAATGCGAGCACTTGACCGGCAAGAGGGGGGATTATCGAATTTAGACGAAATAGAACGTGCTGCCAGATTTATTTTTTTGAACAGATCAGGATTTAATGGTCTCTACAGGGTAAATTCACAAGGTCATTTTAACGTACCTTTCGGCAGATATAAAAATCCAGATATCGTAATGGAGAAAAAGCTTTTGGCATGTCATGACCAAATGCAGAATGCTAAAATAACGCAGAGACATTTTAGGGATATATTATCAAAAGTTGAGGGGGAAGATTTTGTTTATCTTGATCCACCCTATCCACCATTAAACGCCAGCTCAAATTTTACGAGTTATGATAAGGATGGTTTTGGAGATGAAGAGCAAGCTGAATTAGCTGAGTTTTTGCATTATTTTAACAGAAAAAATATTAAATTCTTGGCATCTAATGCCTCTCATCCATTGGTTTTTGATTTGTACAAGGGTTTAACTATTATCGAGATTAAAGCGAAACGTTCCATTAATTCAAATCCAGAAGGCCGAAATCCCATTTCAGAATTACTCATTAGTAATGGCATAATTGTATAAAAATAGACGGAAAGATAGAATTTTTAAATAAAAAAAAAGTAAAAAATAATATAAGAATAATTACGCATATCTTAAATATATTTTAAAAAATTGTTCTCTAATATTTGGTTTGTTAGTTTTGTGCATTAAACCATCTATTAACCAATTTAAATTATGAAGTGAAATTGGAGGCCCGGACCGGAATTGAACCGATGTCCACGGTTTTGCAAACCGCTGCATAACCACTCTGCCACCGGGCCCTATGAATATAATCTGCTACTCTAAGGTGCCGTTGCTGTCAATAAAGTTCAATAAAATTCTATTTTATAAAACGATTGGAATTTTATGATTTGAGATACATTCAGATTTGAATTTTAATTATGAACAAGATAGATTATCTGTTGTATCAGTCTATATCTTTAATGAGCTTGTTCAAGTTTAATGAATAACCTTACTTTAAGGAATATTATGAAAAAAGCTATTATTTGTGGTGGTTCTATTGGTGGTTTATTTGCTGCAGCAGTTCTTCGTAAGTCTGGGTGGCAGGTAGACGTTTTTGAGCGTACTGAAATCGAATTATCAGGCAGAGGCGCAGGGATAGTAACACATGATGTGTTAATAGAAGCACTTAGAGCAATTGACATTACTACCCATGATTTGGGTGTTTATGTGAAGGATAGAACAGCATATGATAAAAATGGGAATGAGTTGCTTAGATTACCGTTTCCCCAAATAGTGACGTCTTGGGATAGAATTCATAGTCTTTTACGTGCCTCTCATCCTGATCAGCATCATCATTTAGGCAGAGCGGCTATTGGTTATCGGCAGGAGCAAAATAAAGCAATTGCGATTTTGGATGATAAAACAGAAATAGAGGCTGATCTGGTAATTGGCGCAGATGGTTTTGGTTCTAAAATTCGTGCTCAGATGTTACCTGATGTCAAGCCAATCTCATCTGGTTATGTTGTATGGAGGGCATTGGCCAATGAGTCTGATTTGTCAGAGGAAGTGCGCTTAGATGTATTTAAAACATTTGGTTTTTTTGTGCCTACGGGTAGCCAGATAATTGGTTATCCAATAGCCGGCGTTGGAAATGACCTTAGAGAAGGGCGCCGGAGATATAATTTCGTTTGGTATATTGGTGTTAAAGCGGATGAGTTGAGAGATATGCTGACGGATAATAATGGAAATTACTATTCTGTTTCAATACCACCCCCTCTTGTGCGAGATGATGTGATGAAGCGTTTCACCGAAACTGCTCATCAAATCCTACCTGCAAATTTTGCTGAGATATTAGAAAAATCAGAAATGCCTTTTTTTACGCCAATTTACGACCACCACTCGCCAATCATGGGGTATGGCAATGTTGGTTTGGTAGGGGATGCGGCTTGCGTTGCGCGTCCACATGTTGGAATGGGCGTTACTAAAGCTGCGTGTGATGCGTTATGCCTTGCAAAGTCGCTTGATAACTTCTCAAATATCCCTGATGCACTAGCCGCTTATTCTGAAGAAAGAGTAGCAGCATCTGCTCGGGCTCATTATAGAGCGCGTGATTTAGGCGCCACAATTTTTGTAGACCCTAAAGGAGGTAATGAAGATGGAAGTCGCAATCCTAATTTACATGAAATAGTAAGTACTACGGCAACAATTGTGGTATAAAATCATAATTTATCAGTCTTTTGCCCGCAATTCTTCATAACTTGTAGTAACAAATTTCGTGTAGCCTGGTCGTGTTTGCAGTTTGTCATACCAGCTTCTGAGCGGCTCTGTTTTCGCCAAATCAGGAGCAACATCTCTCATTCTATACATTAGAGTTCCTAGTGCAATATCTGCTATAGTGAAATTTCCAAGTAAAAAATCTCTATTTTCTAATTGTTTGCTAACTATCATAGATGCGGATATTAACGCTTTGTATTGTTTTTCTTCATTCTCTTTTGAACGCTGTTTTGATGGCGTGCGAACTAATTCCCAAAATAAACCAATAACAGCAGGTTGAAATGCGCTACTACTAAAATCTATCCAGCAATTAATCTCTGCTTCTTTACGCATGTCTTTTATTCCAATGCTTGATTCAGGAAATTTTTTTGCCAGATAACGTAAAATAGAGTGACTTTCCCAGAGCGCAATATCGCCATCTTCTAGCACAGGAACTAATTTGGTTGGTGTTTTTGAAGCGTATTCCTTTTTATCTTTTCCACCATAAATTCCGCCTACGATTTCATGCTCATATGGCTGCCCTAGTTCTTCCAATGCCCATAATATTTTTTGGACATTGGAAGATGTTTTTCTTCCCCATAGTTTAAGCATTATTTTATTGCTTGAGGATTTATTGGTGAACCAGCAGCTCCTGGGATATGTAGAGGCGGAGCATTAAAGAAAAATTCGTATACTTTGTCTTGGTCACAATCTTCTGCCAGTTCTTTGAGATAAAATATTTCTCCCATTGATATACCAATTGCTGGTATCACAACCCAGTGCCATGGTTGGTTTGCCTCATCTGTTTCATTTGGTCGTACTTCACATCCCCATGTATCAGCGCATATTGCTGCAATATCATGATTTTTGATCCAATGGGCTGTTTCAAACGCCAGACCTGGGGCATCTCCGCCTGCATAACCAGTCCAATCCTTCTTGGCAAGACAACGTTCTTGATGCCCTGTTCTTACAATTACAAAATCCCCCTTCTTTATCTGAACATTTTGGGAATTTGCACAATCATCAAGGTCTTTGTTAGTTATTGGATAGCCATCTTCTAAGCTATCGACGTCTTTAAATCGAGCTACATCTAAAAGAACTCCTCTGCCGGCCATTTTGTCTCTGACATGTTCAATTCCAAGATTGCTTGAACCGTGAATAGTGACATCTGTAGCAGGATATCCGTTATACATTTTATCATCTAAGAAAATATGGCAAAGCGCATCCCACTGGGTGGATCCCTGACATGGAAGATTTATTGCATCATCAGCATACCTTAAAAAGGTTTTTCCATCAGAGTCTTGTACTCCAGCAACTGCATCTGTGCCTGTTGCAAGCATTTGGTGTATCATATTCCACCTACCACCAAAAAGACCAGACTGAATTTTTTCTTTTAAATCAAGTCCTAATGCGAAAACTTTTCCCTTTTTTATAAGCTTTGCAGCGTTAACAATATCCTCCGGTGTAATATTATTTAGTGTACCCAGTTGGTCGTTTTCGCCCCAACGTCCCCAGTTTGAGAGTTCTTTTGCAGTATCGTAAATATGTTGTCTGGTGAACTTTGCCATTAAATTGCTCCTTTTTTAATTAAAAATAAATTAGAAATTAAAGATTGCTTGTGCCTCGTGCAGGATAATCATTCTTAACTGCGAATTTTGCCTTTGGCATTAAAGTCTCTAAATCAGGTCTTGCCCAAGGCATATTTCCAATATCGATTAGATAAAGTCTACCATCTGCGCGTATCCACATTAATCCAGGTTCACAAAAGATGTCATTTTCTGCCTCTTTTATAGAAGTTGAAATATACAAACCCCATTTTTTTGCTGTTTTAATGTCTAATTCATAGGCTACGTTAATTTTATCAAGACCCCATTCAGATTTGGATTGTTCGGCACGTTCCTTCGAGTCCATTGAAGCAACAATCACTGAAAAGCCTAAATCTGTAATTTTCTCCATCATTGAATTTAGTGTGCTAAGATAATTTTTACATACTGGACAATGAAGCCCACGATAAAAAATTATCATTGTAAAGTGTTTAGGGTTTTGTTCAGACAAAACCCATCTTCCGCCTCCCACTAAAGGTAATG
The DNA here is from genome assembly GCA_902520885.1 of uncultured SAR116 cluster alpha proteobacterium. Classification (GTDB taxonomy): domain Bacteria; phylum Pseudomonadota; class Alphaproteobacteria; order Puniceispirillales; family Puniceispirillaceae; genus UBA5951. The sequence goes on along the minus strand of CABYPW010000020.1, from coordinate 116 downwards.
ATAATTCTGGTGCTGCAGTATCTGGTATCAATGTATGTGTCATAAAAATTCCTTTTTTAAAGGGGTATTTACTCAGATTTAAAATAATAATTTGCCTCTACAAAGGATTAATGATC
>CABYPW010000019.1 GCA_902520885.1 uncultured SAR116 cluster alpha proteobacterium | reverse complement strand
AATTGTTCGTTTCCATTAATAAAATTTTTGGTTCCATCAACTGGGTCTACCGTCCAAACGAACTCATCACTTAAAATAGAAAAATAATTCTGCTTTTTTGATGAGGCTTCTTCACCAATTACTTTCGATTGATCTATCAATCTTACAAGTGCTTCAGTAAGAAAATCTTCAGATTTTCTATCTGCAACTGTAACAAAGTCATTTGGAGATGATTTTGTTTCTATTTGCTCTTTCTTAAGATTTTTAAAAAATGGTAATATAATGCTATTTGAAGCCTCTTGTAATAGGTTTGTTACGGTGTCCCGCATTCCTTCATCAAACAACATTATTAATTAATATCTTATCAATTTTCATTGTCTAAAAGTTGCTCTCTTAAATCAATAATAGTAGCAGGCATAATCGTTGAGACAGCGTGTTTGTAAATTAACTGTATATGGCCATCACGCTTCAATAAAATTGAATAATTATCAAACCACGTGATCAAACCTTGCAACTTAACACCATTTATTAAAAAAACGGTAACAGATATATGTTGCCGCCTAGCTTTATTTAAGAATACATCCTGCAGGTTTTGGGTTTTGTCCATAGATTTAACCTTACTAAAATGCCCTTTCTAAATACGAACTTCTTAAAGCTGCCGATATAGGTCCAACTTTGCCATCTGCAATTACATGATTATTGAGTTGAGTGATAGGGGTAACTATTGCGGTGGCACTAGTAACAAACAATTCTTTTGCATTTATTGCTTCATCAACTGTAAATGGTTTTTCAACTACCTTATAGCAATGTATATCTGCGAGTGTGGTAAGTGCTAACTTTGTTATACCATTTAAAATGACATTGCTAGCATTTCTAGTAATAATCTGATTATCTCCATTTACCATCCAAAGATTAGAGGACGCTCCCTCTGAAATAGTACCGTCTTCCATTACCATTATAGCTTCATACGCATCATTCTCTATTGCTTTTTGTTTAGCAATGCAATTTGGCAATAGATTAATTGTTTTTATGTCTCTTCTTTCCCATCTTTCGTCAACTGTAGTGATCGCTTTTTTTCCTTCTACTTCTGCATTGATAATAATCGATTTAGCCGTTACTACCAAAGAAGGCGCAGCATTTTTTGGAAACTGATGTGCGCGTTCTGCAACACCTCGTGTTACTTGCATGTAGATAAGGCCATCATTGATCAAATTTGATCTAATTAATCTTTTTAAAATCTGTTTTATTGTAGTTTCTGTTGTATCAAAAACTAAACTAATTTCATCAAGAGATCTCCTTAACCTTTTGTAATGTAGCGCAAAATCAACTAATTTTTTATCTAAAACTAAAACAACTTCATAAACACCATCACCAAATTGATAACCTCTATCTTCTATATGAACAGATGCTTGGTTATGAGGAAGATAACGACCATTTACATATGAAATTCTAGACATTTATATCCTATTTTTATTAATCTATTTTATTTTAAATAACATTTAACTCAAGTAACTATAAATCAAATTTATTTTGCTGATATTATATTTTCCGCTTGTCTTGATTTACCCTGCTTTGCAAATAAAATTACATGATCTCCAGCCTCAATTATAGTATCGCCTCTAGCGGGAATAACACGATCACGTCTCAGAACTGCACCAATTGTAACCCCTTTAGGAATGCGGGATTTTCTTAATGGAAGGCCAACAAGATCTGAACCTGAAACTGCCTCCGCTTCTAAAACTTCTCCTAATCCCTCGACTATGGAGTGAACATCTATAATTCTTCCTCTTCTTATGTGCTCTAGAACCGAAGAGACCGTAATTTGGGGAGGATTAATAACTACATCAACTCCCAATGTACTGATAAGAGGCAAAAAACCCTGCATATTTACAAGCACTACTGCATATTTTGCACCAATCCTTTTCGCTAATAAAGCTGATAAAATATTTACCTCATCATCATTAGATACAGCAACAAAGGTTTCTGAGGAGCTGACACTTGCTTCTTTGAGTATATCAGCATCTAAGACATCACCGCAGATGACACTTGTATTTGATAATCTCGCGGCAATATTTCTAGCCTGATCCTTATTTAGTTCGATTATCTTGGACTTAATATCACTTTGACCTGATTCAATATCTTGGGCTAATATCTGACCAATATTTCCACCACCTGCAATAACCACAGATGAAGTTCGATGTTCATGATGTCCAAAAGCAGCCATAGCACGCTCTAAATGCTCGGTATCGCAAACAAAATAAACTCTATCACCTGTTTTTAATTCATCTGTTCCGTCACGGGAAATCGTTACTAAGTTTTCTCGTAGAATTGCAACTATCGTTATTGAAAGATCAGGGAACAAATCTGTAAGATGACGTAGGGGCGTATCTATGATAGGACAATTATCATCGCATAAAACACCAACTAGTTGAATTTTACCACCACCCAACTCTTTAACGTCAAATGCTCCAGGAAGCCTCAATTGCCTGCCAACAGCGGATGCGACCTCCTGTTCAGGGGATATTATAAAATCGATCGGCATATTATCTTCAGTAAAAACCTTACTTTGGAGGTCTGAACGTAAATACGCGTTTGAACGAATCCTTGCTATCTTAGTTGGCGTTTTGAAAACACTATGTGCCATTTGGCAAGCAACCATATTTACTTCATCAGACTCCGTTACTGCGATAATTAATTCAGCTTGCTCAAGCCCTGCTCTTTCAAGAACATCTGGGTGAGATGCAAGACCAACAATTGCCGATAAGTCTGCATGTTCTGCAATACGTTGCGCTCTCTCTTCATCATGATCTATAACTGTGACATCATTTTGCTCAGCTGCAAGATGGGTTGCGATGGCGCTTCCCACTATACCTGCCCCACAAATTACTATTCGCATTTGAGAAATTCCCTATTTATAACGAGTTTTGTTATATCTGCTTAAATCATAAAAGATCAAGGAGATTAGTTTTCTGAAACACCTACTGATTTTAGTTTTCTATAAAGTGCAGACCTCTCCATTTTAATAAATTTTGCCATTTGGGTTATATTTCCATCAAATTTTTTCATTTGTGATATCAAATACGCACGTTCAAACTTTTCTCTAGCTTCTCTCAGAGGATATGACATGAACAATTCGTTAAGCATTTGACCTTCATCGCTGGTATTATTGTTTGTGTTAAATTCGGGGAGATCAGATACACCAAGAGGTTCTTTTTTTTCATCAGAAGATAATATCATTATAGTTTCTATCACATTTTTGAGCTGCCTAACTGATCCCGGCCAAGGTAGAGCTCGCAATGCATTTAAGAGATCTTCTCCTAATTTTACTGGGTTTTTTCCGAGTAATTCTGACTGCTGCTGAACAAAATGCTTTGCCAATAAGGAGATATCTTCCCTTCTTTGTGAAAGTTCTGGTACATATATATTCACGACTGCAAGTCTATAGTATAAATCTTCTCTTAACTTACTTTTTTCTATCATTTCCTGAGGATTTTTGTTTGTCGCAGAAATAATCCGAACATCAGATATTATTTCTGACATTCCCCCTACTCTTCTAAATCTTTGTTCGGTAACAGCACGTAGAATACGGGCCTGCATATTAGCTGAAAGGTCACTAATTTCGTCAAAATAGAGGGTTCCTAAATGGGCCTGCTCGAGCAAACCAACTATTCTTCTTCCATACTGAAAGTTTTCGGAACCAAAAAGTTCCGCATCTGCTTTTTCTCCGGTTAATCGACTACAAGAAACTACAACAAATGGATGTTCTGAGCGAGATGACTTATTATGAATTAATCGTGCAACAGTCTCTTTACCTGAACCCGGTCTTCCCTGAATTAAAACTCTACTTGATGTTGGTGCTATTTTTTCAATATCATTTTTAAGTTGCTTAATTTTAGAGGAATTACCAATAAAGTCCGGTTGTTTATATACTGCAGTTCTAGCTCTAAGCAATTGATTTTCAATTTCTAAACGTTTTGCTTGCAAAGCTCTCCTTACAGTCAAAATCAATCTTTCAGCTTTAAAAGGTTTTTCAACAAATTCATAAGCACCATTTCGAATTGCTTCAACGGCTGTAGATATTGTTCCATGCCCAGAAATCATCAATATAGGCATATCCGGATAGATTTCTTTACACCAGCTTAGTAATTCAAGACCATCCATATCAGAATCACGCATCCATATATCTAAAATTGCGCACGATGGTAACCTCTTTGATACAATATCACGGGCCTGCTCGGCGTTAGCTGCCTGAACAGTTGAAAATCCCTCATCTTCAAGCGTAAGACTCAACAAAGAACGAATATCCGATTCATCATCAACAATTAAAATCTCTTCACTCACTTTTCACCACCCTTTGATGATTTCTCTCCTGAGAGGGGGATTGAGATTTCAATTTGCGCACCTCCCTCTGGATGATTTTGTAATTTAATCTGACCAGAATGTTCCTGAATAATTTTTTGAACGATTGCAAGGCCAAGTCCTGTACCTGCGTCGCGTCCGGTAACGTATGGCTCAAATAACTTGGACAAATTTTTTGTTCGGAATCCTGGTCCATTATCCCTAATATCTATGTAAACCGATGTCCAATCATTTCTTAAATTTACCCAGATAGTTGATTTCTCGGACTTACTTTCCTTTAGTATATCAATTGAATTTTGAAATAGATTCGCAAACACTTGCCGAATAAGCCCAGAATCAGCATCCACGAAAATCGGTTCTGGTGGTTTTGAGAATAATATCTTAATTTGGTTATCTTCATCTTGATATAAATGAATTTGTTCCTCAACAAGCGCTGTTAGCTCTTGTTTTGTAAGAACCGCTGATGGCATTCGTGCGAAACTTGAAAATTCATCTACCAATCTTCCAATATCTCCAACTTGTCTACTGATAATAGTCAAGAATTGATCGAATTGTTCTGCTTTTTTAGGATCTTCTGGCCTATATTTTTTCAATAACCTATCTGCTGCAAGCTCAATTGGTGTAAGTGGATTTTTTATTTCATGAGCAATTCGTCTTGCTATATCTGACCAAGCCGCTTTGCGCTGAGCAGATAATAAGTCAGTTACATCATCAAAGGTAACAACATATCCTACGATTCTTTTTTCAATTTCTTCGGAGGTTATGCCAGCTTGAAGAAAAAGCTGTTGCTCATTCCGAACAATCATTAACTCAGCATTATGTTTGCGTTTCTTCCCTTGCTTGATTACGTCAAATAATTCTGAAAATTCTGGTAAAATATCAGTTAGCTGACTCCCAATAAGTTGTTGTTTTGTATAATTAAGCAGCGAACAAGCAGCTATATTTGGAAGGGTAATAATACCTTTATTAGTTAATCCAATTACACCAGAAGAAACACCTGATAAAACTGCCTCTGTAAATTCACGTCTTTGGTCAAGTTGCTTGTTTGCATGAACAAGTTGCCTTTGGGTCGAGGATAAATCATCCATCATTCTATTGAAACTAATTCCTAATAGAGAAATCTCATCTAAATCTGTCTTTATATCAACCCTTGAATTTAAATCACCAGCTCTCACTGAGTCTGCAACTAAGATTATACCTCTTAGAGGCTTAGTTATTGCGCTAGACAAACTAAGACCAATCCATAGTGCTGAAAGTAAGAGAAATAATGATATAACAGCAAAAATTGCTGCCATCGAAATCTGGAGGTCAAATTGTCGAATAGAGAGCGATTGATAATCAGAGACTGCTAATCGAGTTTTATCGACCGCTTCCAGAACATCAGAATCGATGAAGCGACCGACAAGCAGGTATGTATCTACGAAATTGTTAAGTTTAACAAGAGCCTGTATCTTCGTGTTATCATCTGTCCTTGTTATAACAACTTCGTCATTTCTAGCACGGTCCAACCAATCGCTATCCAATTCGGAAAAGATAATAGAAAATGCGAACCTTGACTTTGCAATTATTTGTCCAGTTCCATCTACTATTACAGCTTCTGAGAGATTTCTGATTCCAACTTGGTCAGTTATAAACCTATTAAAAATTTTCTTATTCTGGGCTAATTTTAACCCATCTCGGTTAACATCATTTGCCATTGCGAGAACTTGTCCTCTAATAGAACGTGTATGCTCTTCTAGATAAGCATCTGCAATTGTAACAGAGTCATTTACTGCGATAGAGATACGTTCCGAAAACCAACCTCTCAATGAATAATCGACAACCGAAACTGCGAAGCTCGCTACTATTATTGATGGAAATACTGTTAGCACACCAAACAAAACGGCAAGCCTCATTTGTAATTGAGAACCAGCCTTTTTTTGCTTTTTTTCAACGAAAAGCCTAATTATTTGCCTTATTATAATAAAAAGTAAGCCTATCAAACAAAGGCTGGCACCCAAAAAAATAGATATTAAAAGATCAGATTGTTGAGGCAATGTCTCTACGGTAGAGAGAGCAAGCAAGCTTAATATACTTATCAAAACACTGACTAAAACAACACCAGAAATTAACTTCAATAACTTTATAAAACTTATTTCATTAGTATCTTGGATAAATGATTTTGTGTTGCGAATTCGCATTCCCAAGGCCTATTTATATCCATCGCGAGAAAGAGGTAGGTTCAATTGTTTTATCTTTTTCCTTAATGTATTTCTGTTTATACCTAGTATTTCCGATGCCTTTATCTGATTTCCTGATGTTCGTCTCATTGTAGCATAAATAAGAGGTTTCTCTACTTCTCTTAAAATCTTGTCAAATAAACCTGAGGACGGCAAATCATCTCCTATAGAATTAAAATATTTTTCAATATGATATTTTGCAGATTGACCAAGAGAAGTTTTTTTATCTTCAGATGAAACATTTTGCAATTTGCTTATTTCAGTTAAAACTTCGGAAACCGTAATTTCATTTGAGTCTGTGTTTACAAAAAGACGCCTAATGAAGAATATTAATTCTCTTAAATTTCCTGGCCAATTCCAGTCTTGCAAACGGTCAACTGCCTCAGTCTGTAATGTTTTATTAATACCAAACTCATCGCTTAAACGTTGGCAAACTAGATTAGCGAGTAATTTGACATCTTCAAGTCTATCTCTTAATGGAGGTACTGATAAATAAGCAGATGATAGAAAGAAATATAAATCATCTCTAAATAATCCCTCTGATACATGTTTCCTAAGATCGACACAGGTACCAATAATAATTCGGGTCGGACGATATGGGCTTGTTTCTAGTTTATCCAAATAACTCATCATTGCTCTTTGTGCATCAGTTGATAAGAGCTCAATATTATTTATAAATAGATTTTTCTTAGATGCTGATTTTAATATACTTTCTTCTCCAAATAATAGATTGAAATGATTATTAGTGTGCGTGTATGATATATTAATTGAAACAAATTCTGTAGTTGAATGATTACCAATTTGACATAAAGTATGGGCGATTTCTTCTTTTTCTGCACCAGCCTCTGCATGAATCAAAACTGGAATATTTGAGGTAGAGTATTTTGTTAGTAATTTAAAAGTATTCTGCATTATTGCTGATTGTCCTGCTAATGGAATCGCAATGGTTTTAGGGATAGAAAGTTCCGTTGATTTTGACTTGCTTGGTGATATAGTTCCTTTACCTCCTTGAGTGGAATACAGCTTTGCCGCACGATTACAGACCTCAATTAACTTTCCCAACTCAAATGGCTTCGGGAAATACTCAACCACTTCGTATTTTTGGGTTTTGATTGCTGTTAATAAATTAGTTCTTGCGCTCATTACGATAATTTGAAGGTCTGGCCGTTTTTCTTTAATTCTTGGTAGAACATCGAGCACATCCCCGTCTGGAAACCCAACATCTGTTATAAGTATATTGCCTCTCTCAGACATAGCGTAGTCCCAAAGGCCAGCTAATGTAGTAACTGCAGATACCCTATACCCTTGTCTTGTCAATGCATGTACCAGAAAAGTTCTCACAGACTTATCATCATCTGCTACTATAAATTGCGCTATCAAACCCATTAAGATTTATCCCTATTGTGGTTAATTGACTTCAAGTTTTTAATTTTTGTACTTATCGGAAGGTTAATTTTAAAATGTGTTTTACCCACAGATGAGCTTACATCAATAGCACCACCATGCTCTGAAACGACTGAAGCCACAAGGGCTAAACCTAGTCCAGAACCACCTGATTTATTAGATACAAAGGGCTCAAATACATATCCCAATAAATCAGGTGAAATTCCACTGCCAGTATCAATAACATCTATTTGAAGGGGCAAATGAATCAATCCATATTGGTCGGAAGTTGAATGTGGAGTAGATAATGCGTAAGAGGTTTTAATGATCAAATTGTCATTCTCTTCAGTAGCTTCAGACGCATTTTTAAATAAATTCAGAAAAAGTTGGATAAAAAGATCTCTATCTGCATAAATCATTGGTAATGATGGGTCAAAATCTCTCTGAATAACGAGATGTTTTCCATAGGATGCCTTTATTACCATCAAACAATGGTCTAGTATTTCATGTATATTAATTTCCTCTAATTGAAGGGGTTTATCTGCAGAGAGCTTTTCAATTCTCTCAAGTAACTTTATGATTCGATCAGTTTCCGTCACAATAAGATGACTTAATTCTTGATTTTCTTTTCCAAGTTCTAACTCCAGAAGTTGAGCAGCTCCTTTAATGCCAGCTAATGGATTCCTGATTTCATGTGCTAAAAGTGCTGTTATTTTTGACATAGATAAAGCAGCACCTTTAAATAAAGTTCGAGATTTTGCAACCTGCTCAAGCGTATTTTTTTGCAACGAAATAACAATAAATTCATCATTTGCATTGAATAGGCCAACTTGGATATTAACAATCGTTTCTTTCAATCTAGGTGCAGTCATGCTCACGGAATGCTCACTCAGCGAACTTTTCATCAGCCTTACTCTCGAAATCATCTTAATCAAAACCGAGTTTGAGGTGAAATAGTCTTCTGCAGAACTTCTATTTAAAATTGCAAGACTTGAATTAAAAAAAATCTCAGCTGCATGATTGAGCCATACAAATAAATTATTATTATCAATTATAATTATTGGGTACGGTAAGGAATCTAATACAGCGTAGCCTGCTGGAAGAGACACCAAATCATCTAATATATCTGACTGCACTAAGCTGCCTCACATTGCTTTTCAAAAAATCTATCAACAGCCCTAAACACTTTACTTGAATTATGAGTATTGTTGGCGACATCGCGTAAAGCAGCGGAGCCAGGCAAACCATGAGCATACCAAGCAATATGTTTACGAGCAAGGCGCATACCATTTGAACCATAGCAGACAAGCATATCTTCTAAATGAGCTAGCATTATATCTCTTCTGTGATTGATAGTTGGTGTCTTTCTTATTCTTTTATTAGACAATAAATCTCCGGCTTGACCTATTATCCATGGTCTTCCCTGAGACCCTCTTCCAATCATAACGCCATGTGCGCCTGAAAGAGTCATTGCTGTTTCTACATCATTCAAGTTATTTATATCCCCGTTTACCAGAACAGGAATTGAGACCTTCTCTACTGTTTTTTTAATTTCGTGCCAATCAGCTTTACCTTTATACATCTGATTACGCGTTCTACCATGCACAACTAGCATTTTAATGCCAAGATCCTCAGCAATCATGCCAATTTCAGGCGCGTTCTTATTCTTATCGTTCCATCCTAATCGCATCTTCAATGTAACAGGAACACTCACTGAATTAACAACAGCAGAACAAATGTCTGCAATTTGTTCAGGATATTGCATAAGCGCAGAACCAGAATACCTCTCCGTAACTTTCTTTGCAGGACAACCAAGATTAATATCAATTAATGACGCCCCAAGTTGTTCTGAAATTTTTGCTGCCTCCGCCATAACTTCTGGCTCCCATCCGGCCAATTGAATTGAGAGAGGCGCCTCTTCTTTTGCAGAGAATTTAAGCTTTCTAATTTCTTTTTTTATTGAATTTAAAATAGCATGACTTGCAATCATTTCTGAAACTACAAGACCCCCACCTAATGACCGCACAATTCTTCGGAAGGGCTGATCTGTAATTCCAGACATCGGTGCTAATACCGCGGCATGTGGAAGTTTTATTGATCCAATGTTAAGTTGCATAACAAATACTCAGCATATATATATTGCATAAATAATAGGCAATAATTTCTACATAATCTACTAAAGAAGTTTAAATTAGCAAAATAGACAAATATTTAACACTATGCTTTAAACAAAATATGAACCAAAAAACTATTATAGAATTTGACCTTATTCTTCTTGCCGCAGGAAAAGGCGAACGTATGGGTTTTAAAAAACAATTCGCGACTATTGGAAACCTCCCAATTTGGAGAATTGCTTTGGACCAAATAAGGACTTATTCATCTTGTAAAACTGCTATTATAGTGTTTCCAAAAAACGCTCATATTGACCAAACCTTTTTTGATGAAAATCCCGACATTAAGTGGATTCATGGAGGTGATACGAGATGTATTTCAGTTTGGAATGCGCTAAATTTCTATGAGACACAAAGTTCACAAAAACCCTATTTAGCAATCCATGATGCAGCAAGACCTATCTTACCACATTCCGTCTTAGATGAAATGATACTTAAACTTGAACAAGGTGAAAAAGCTGTCATACCAGTCCAAAATGCCAGTGATACAATTAAAACATACTCTTTCCCTTATATAATTAGTACATTGAAAAGAGAAGAATTAGTATTTGCGCAAACCCCACAATTATTTAAAACTGAGATAATTCAAGATAGTTATAAAAATTTTTTCTTAAACAAACGAAATGATGCGCTCGCCGAATTAGCTTTCAATCCAAGCGATGACTCGAGTTTGGTTGAATTAAATGGAACCAAGGTTGCTGTGGTACCTGGAAGCCAAAAATTGCAAAAACTTACTGTAAAGGAGGATTATGATTATTTGAAACATATACTTGAAGAACGTTTTGAGACGAGAGTTGCAACTGGGTTTGATGTGCACAAATTTCGTCCTTGGGGTAATAATGAAACAAGACGTAAAATTACGATATGTGGAGTTGAAATTGAACATGATGCAGCAATAGAGGCACACTCAGACGGTGATGTAGGTATTCATGCACTTTGTGACGCTATTTTTGGGTGTTTGGCAGATGGTGATATCGGGAGCCATTTCCCACCCAATGATGAAAAATGGAAAAATGCTAATTCAGAAATTTTTTTAGAGTATGCAATTCACAAAGTGATTGATGCTCGTGCGAAAATAAATTTTCTTGATATAACCATAATCTGTGAATTACCAAAAATTGGGCCAGAAAGAATTAAAATGAAAAAACGTTTAGCTAGTATCTGTAATCTTCCAATTGAACGAATATCCATTAAAGCTACCACCACAGAAACACTTGGATTTACCGGCAGAAAGGAAGGATTGAGCGCAATAGCAACAGTAACATTAATTCTGCCAATAAATACTGATTAAGGTTAGGCAAAAATGATTAACCCATTGCACTATTTTCTGTGCCAATTTGCGACATTAGGGCCTATTGGTAAAAGTTTACCAGCACCTGGCACAGCTGGCTCCTTAGTGGCTATTATATTAGGATATTTTTTGCTTCCAATCGGTTGGTTACCCTTCTTGGTTTTAATAGCATTAGTTGCTGTTATTGGTGTATTTGCAGCAGACATTTACTCAAAAGAGACAAATACTCATGACTCAGGAAAGATTATTATAGATGAAGTATTTGGACAATGGATAACTTTGCTATTTATCCCTCATGACAATTTATATTTTATTGCAGCCTTTCTATTATTTAGGCTATTTGATATTATAAAATATTGGCCTGTTAGCTGGGCTGAGAGGTTGCCTGGCGGGATAGGAGTGATGGCCGATGATTTAGTTGCAGGTTTAATGGCTGGAATAATTCTTTTTGGTTTTAGCAATTGGTAGGAATTTAAAAGTGGAAAAAATATCGTTTTATGCAAAAAACCTCATATTGAGCCTAAAACAAAAAGGGGAACGCGTCTGTTGCGCAGAGTCTTGCACCGGTGGAATGATAACGGCAGCTCTAACTGATATTCCTGGCTCATCCTCTGTTCTTTCAAGAGGATTTGTAACCTATAGCAACCAGTCAAAAATAGATATGCTAGGCGTTAAGCTAAAAACACTAGAATTGCATGGAGCAGTGTCTGGACAAACGGTTTCCGAAATGGCCAGTGGCGCTATTACCGCAAGCAATGGAGAAGCAGATTACGCCATAGCTGTTTCTGGTGTTGCTGGACCAGATGGAGGCAATAAAGAAAAACCAGTAGGTCTAGTTTATATTTGTATTCTAAAAAAAGGCGAAGTTGGCGAAATAAAAAAATTTATATTCAGGGGGGATAGACAGTCAGTTCGTTATCAAACGGTTATTAAAGCACTAGATAGCCTCACTCAATTAGTTTGATTTAAATTTTGGTAAAGTGCGTCTGCTCTATTTTCAAATGCTTTGACCATTCGCCTTACAGCTTCTGTAAATAAGCTTTCCATTACTGTTTGTAGTAATCTGTTTTTAAATTCAAAATCCACATAAAAATCTATTTCACATCCGTTGTTATGCGGCGAAAACTTCCAATGATTTTGAAGATATTTAAATGGACCATCTGCATAACTAGTATCAATGATAAGTGTCTCCTTATCAATTATAACCTTAGATGTAAATTGCTCTTTAAAGATCTGAAACCCAATGATTAATTCTGCGATTATTTCTTTTTCAGTCTCCGATCTTATTCTAGAAGCTAGACACCAGGGAAGGAATTCTGGATATCGCCTTACATCGGCAACTAAATCGAACAAATCCTCTGGGTTGTGGTTTATTATTTTTTTTTCCGAGTGAATTGTCATTATGTGAGCATTTTTTCTCGTGCTAGTTTTAAGGCTGCAAAATCGGCATCCGCATGATACGAGGAGCGTGTTAATGGTGTGGATGCCATCATCAAAAACCCTTTTTGCTTACCCAATCCTGCAAAATAAGAAAATGCATCTGGTGTTACAAATCTATCAACAGGTGCATGTTTTGGAGTTGGTTGGAGATATTGACCAATCGTCATAAAATCAACGTGAGCCTCTCTTAAATCATCCATTATAGAGGCCACTTCATCATCTGTTTCGCCTAGCCCAACCATTATCCCTGATTTAGTAAAAATCATTGAATCCATTTTTTTTACTTCAGCCAATAATGAAAGAGAATGCTCGAAACGAGCGCCAGGTCTAATAGTACGATATAACCTTGGCACAGTCTCCATATTATGATTAAACACATCTGGCTTTGCCCTAACTACAATCTCTAAGGCACCAGGTTTTCGAAGAAAATCAGGTGTGAGAATTTCAATAGTGGTTAGCGGAGATACAGAACGTATAGCTGTTATTGTTTGAGCAAAATGATAAGCGCCCCCATCCTCTAAATCATCTCTGTCAACTGAAGTAATAACGACATGATTTAGCCTCAACTTTGCTACTGCCTGAGCGACATTATCTGGTTCATGTGGATCTATAGATTCTGGCCTCCCGGTCGCAATATTACAAAAAGCACATGCGCGTGTGCAAATTGAACCAAGAATCATCATCGTTGCATGTTTTTTAGACCAACATTCGCCAATATTTGGACATGCTGCCTCTTCACAAACAGTAACCAGATTTAAATCACGCATTAGGTTACGCGTTTCCAAAAATTTATCACTATTGGGGGCTTTCACTCTTAACCATCCTGGACGTTTTGGTTGAGGGATAGCTTTATTTTTTTGTTTTTCTGGGTGGCGTTTGCCCCCAATCGTTCTATTAGGAGTTGGCAATATTGCTTCCTTTACATCCTTAAAGCATTTCAATTTATATTAAAGTCATATAATTTATTTATTCTAGAAATGGATCGCTCTATCAAAGGCGTCAAGAACGGACTCGTGCATTGCCTCAGAAATTGTAGGATGCGGGAAGACTGTGTGCATTAATTCAGCTTCAGTTGTTTCAAGCGTTCTTGCGATTGCATAACCTTGTATCATTTCGGTTACTTCTGCTCCTATCAAATGCGCACCTAATAGCGCTCCTGTTTTTGAACAAAATATTGTTTTAATCAGCCCTTCATCTTCTCCCATAGCGATAGCTTTACCATTTGCAAGAATTGGAAAGCGCCCCACTTTTATATCATATCCCTCTGCTTTTGCCTTTTCTTCTGTATATCCAACAGAAGCTATTTGCGGCCTGCAATAGGTGCATCCTGGAATCGCATCTTCTGATAGTTGATGTATTAATGTTTTTTTGTTAATGGCTTCAACACAAATAATAGCCTCGTGACTTGCTTTATGGGCAAGCCAAGGTGGGCCAGTAACATCTCCAATAGCATAAACGCCTTTAATATTAGTAGCACCAAAACCATCTGTTACAATATGGCCTTTTTCTATTTTAACACCAATAGCTTCCAATCCAAGATTTTCTGTATTTCCAATGATTCCAATTGCCATAATAATTTTTTCATGGGATATTTTTTGCTCTTTCCCACCAATTATAATAGTTGAAGTAACTCCATTTTTAGATTTAGAAATTGATTCAAGAGTTGCTGATGTGTAAATTTTAATACCACGTTTTTCAAAAGACTTATGTGCTAAATCTGAAATCTCTCTATCCTCAACATTTAAAATTCTATCCATAGCCTCAACAACTGTTACATCCACTCCCATATCATTATAAAAACTGGCAAATTCTATACCAATTGCACCAGAACCAACGACCAATAATGATTTTGGTATTTTTTTTGGTATCATTGCATCACGATAAGTAACGATTTTATCACCATCCGCCTCCATACCTGGGATTTCCCGTGGACGAGCACCTGTTGCAAGAAGAATATTTGGAGACTCTAAAAGATAATTAGTTTTTCCTTCCACAGCAATTTGCCAACCATCAGCTGTTTTATTTTGAATTTTTGCAACGCCATCTATAACGGTGATCTTATTTTTCTTCATAAGATGAGATACACCGATAGACAAGCGCTCTGCTACCTTACGTGAACGTGCAATTACATTCTTTAAATTTATATTTATGCTTCCTTCTATCTCAATACCAAATTCACTCAAATTTGAGACATTATGCTTGAGTTCTGCTGCACGAAGGAGTGCTTTAGTAGGAATACATCCCCAATTTAAGCAGATACCACCAAGATTTTCTTTCTCAACAATTGCCACCTTCTGACCAAGTTGGCTTGCTCTAATGGCACCAACATATCCGCCCGGACCACCACCAACAACGATTAAATCAAACTTTTGAGAATCAGTCATAACTGCCCTTTATAAAAAATTAAATTAGCATTGTTACAGGGTTCTCGATAAACCCTTTAAAAAGCTGTAGCCATTCTGCCCCTAATGCACCATCAACAATTCTATGATCAGCGGAGAGTGTTACATTCATGATTGTTGCAACGGCAATCTCGCCATCTTTAACAACTGCACGTTTTTCTCCTGCACCAACAGCTAAAATAGCGCTTTGGGGTGGATTAATTACAGCTGCAAATTCTTTAATACCAAACATTCCTAAATTTGAAATTGTAAAACTGCCACCAGTATATTCCTCTGGTTTTAATTTTCCCTCTCTTGCCCTAGCCGCAAGATCCTTTGTTGTAACGGAAAGATCAGATAAACCCATTTTTTCAACAGACCGAATAACCGGTGTAATTAAACCACCTTTTATAGCAACTGCCATACATATATCTGCGGTATCAAAATAACGGCATCCATCTTCTTCAAACCAGCCATTTACTTCTGGCAATTTCTTCAAAGCCATCGCACTTGCCATAATGATCATATCGTTTACCGAAATTTTTATTCCCTCTGGTACCATTTTATTGAGCTGGGCTCTATTATCTAATAATCTATCTATATTACATTCAACTGTAAGATAAAAATGTGGGGCCGTTTGCTTAGATAGTTGTAATCTACTTGCGATCGTGCGCCTCATTGCTGAATGGGGTATAATCACTCCTTTAGCAGATGTTATTTGCCCTTCATTAAATACAAAAGTTGCTTTTGTTTCTGATTTGCTAAATGCCAAAATATCACGCTTGATGATTCTACCATATGGGCCAGTTCCCTTGATTGTCGCAAGGTCAATGTCGTGTTGTTTTGCAATCCTTCGAGCCAATGGGGTTACAAATACTCGCTTGTCTAGTCTTTTTATATTTTGACTATCCGCATCACCAGATTTGTTTGCAGCACTGCTGTCTTCTGTTTTGGCCGTGGACGGTTTATTTTGGGAGAACTTATCAGTTTTTTTGAAATCTTTATTCGCATCATTTTTTAACGCACTTACATCAGAACTCATACTGTGGGATACATTTTTAATATTTTCGGAAATTTTATCTATACTTTCTTCATCCTCCGATAAAACGGCAATTACCGAATTTACCGCCACACCTTCTGTACCTTCACTAACGACTATCTCAGCAACAAAACCATCCTCTATTGCCTCTACTTCCATTGTTGCCTTATCTGTCTCAATTTCTGCAATTACATCTCCCGAACGCACCTTATCGCCCTGCTTTACAAGCCATTTTGATAATATACCCTCTGTCATAGTAGGCGACAAAGCTGGCATTAAAATATCAATTGCCATTTTTAAGATCCTCTTCTGCGTAGCAAATTTGCAAGGCAGACCGAACAATATCATCACTCTGCGGTAAAGTAAGCGCTTCTAAATTTGCTGCATAAGGCATTGGAACGTCTTTACCTGTAACTCTCATTATGGGCGCATCTAAATAATCAAATGCTTTTTCGTTTATTTGCATTCCAAGCTCAGCACCGATTCCTGCAAAAGGAAACCCCTCTTCACAGGAAACTAGCCTGTTTGTTTTCTTTACTGATTGCACAATCAATTCAATATCAAGCGGGCGAAGAGTTCGCAAATCTATTACCTCAGCCTCAATTCCTTTTTTACCAAGCTCCTCAGCAGCTTCAAGAGCTTTTCCTACCATAATAGAGAATGCAGTTATAGTGATATCACTACCTGACTTCACAATCTTACCCTTACCAATGGGAACCAACCACTCATCAGTTTCTGGCACTTCAAAACTTTGGCCATACATAACTTCGTTCTCAAGGAATATAACAGGGTTTGGATCCCTTATGGCAGATTTCAGCAAACCCTTGGCATCAGCAGCAGACCATGGTGAAACCACTTTTAGGCCGGGACAATGTGCATACCAGCTTGCAAAACATTGTGAATGCTGTGCAGCAACTCTACTAGCAGCCCCGTTTGGACCTCTAAAAACAATAGGACACCCCATTTGTCCTCCAGACATGTACAGCGTTTTTGCAGCTGAATTTATAATTTGGTCGATAGCTTGCATAGAGAAATTGAATGTCATGAACTCTACAATTGGTCTCAAATTTCCAAAAGCTGCCCCTACCGCTAAACCAGTAAATCCATGTTCTGTAATTGGTGTATCAATTACGCGCTTTTCGCCAAACTCATCAAGTAAACCTTGAGTGACTTTGTAGGCACCTTGATATTCTGCGACTTCCTCTCCCATTATAAAGACTCTGTCATCGCTTCTCATTTCTTCAGCCATCGCATCTCGCAATGCCTCTCGAACAGTCATATTTTTAACGGAACCATCCAAATTCATTTCCTGTGTTAAAACAACTTGTGGAGCTTTTGGAGCTGAATTAACCTTAGGTTTATTAGCCTCATCATTGGATTTGGTGTTTATGTTTTCGGTATCCGACTCACCTTCGACATTTGGTACGCGTTCATCATCATTATCAGTCTGAAAGGTTGCTATCACAGTACCAACTAGTACTGACGTTGTGCCCTCATCAATCATTAATTGGGTGACCACACCATCCTCTACTGCTTCAACTTCCATGGTTGCTTTATCAGTTTCTATTTCTGCAATAACATCGCCTGAACGAATCGCATCGCCTTTTTTTACAAGCCATCTGGATAACACCCCCTCTGTCATTGTTGGAGATAATGCTGGCATCCTTATTTCATTCGACATAGGTAATACCTTTTTTTCTTTTTTTAGAATGACTCCATTGATAAAATGATTTCAAAGTATATAGCTTCAAAATATTTATTCAGCCACTTCAATTAAAACATCTGTAAAAAGTTCGTTGGACGATGGTTCAGGTGAGTCGAGCGCAATTTCTGTTGCATCTGATACTATTTTTTTGACCTCTGCATCTTGTTGTTTTAGCACCGTCTCATCTATTCCTTCTCGCAATAACAAATCTCGTAAATGGTCTATGGGGTCATGCTGTTTACGTATTGAATCAACTTCCTCCCGAGTGCGGTATTTTGCAGGGTCTGACATCGAATGACCTCGATATCGATAAGTTTTCATCTCCAAGATGTATGGACCCTTACCAGAGCGAGCATAATCTAATGCCTCTACACCAGCCTCTCTTACTGCTAAGACATCCATACCATCAACTTGTTTTCCGTTAATTCCATAGGCTGCACCACGTTCATATAAATCCGTTCCAGCAGTAGACCTGGGTGTGGATGTACCCATTGCATATTGATTGTTTTCGATTATAAAAATAACAGGCAGCTTCCACAAAGCAGCCATATTGAATGTTTCATATACTTGACCTTGATTTGCAGCTCCATCTCCAAGATAGGTCATAGCTACGCCACCATCATTTTTATATTTATGTGCGAAACCAAGTCCAGCACCAATTGGGACTTGCGCACCGACAATTCCATGTCCCCCATAGAAATTTTTTTCACGGCTGAACATATGCATTGATCCACCCTTTCCTTTTGAATATCCAACCTCTCTGCCCGTAAGTTCAGCCATGACACCCACTGGTTCCATTCCACAAGCAAGCATATGGCCATGGTCTCTATATGATGTCACAACACTATCCCTGTCTTCGTTTACAGATTGTAATCCAACTACAACAGCCTCCTGCCCTATGTATAAATGGCAGAATCCGCCTATTTTTCCCATCCCGTAAAGTTGACCTGCCTTTTCTTCAAATCTTCGAATAAGAAGCATATCACGATGCATCGATAACAAACTCTCCTTATCAGGCTTTCTATTTGCAAAAGCTCGAATAGATTTAGGAGGCCTGCCAGATTTACTGGGATTCTTAATGCGTGTTTTCTTGGGTCTAGGCGGCACGATAACTGATCTCCTGTTGATTAAAACTTTTATTTCAACTTTCAGAAATAATAATAAATTTATGGCATGTTAATAGAAAATAATAACAACAGTTTGTTGGAAATTTATACTTTTTGCAACTATTTTATCTAATTGTTTTTTATAAATTTTTTTATTTTAAACTGATTTTTGGTTAATAACACAATTAATTATTACATTAAAAAATGAAATTAATTTTTATTAGTTAAAACTAGTATGTCATTTTCTGCAAAAAGGCCAAGCTCTCTGCGAACCATTTCCTCTAATAAATCTTTATCAATTAGGTCACTGCTTATAAGAACAATGCGAGCCTCAATCTCAGCATTTTTCTTTTCTAATAGATACAAATGTTCTTGTGCTGAAGCAATTTTTCTATCCAAATTATCAAGCACTAAGAGCCCCCGTTCACCTGCGAGGGAATGGAAGCCAAAAAATGCAACCAATGTCCCAAGAAGAACGAAGCTACCAAAATAATTCAAAGGATTGTTATGTGATTTATACACTCTCAATTTTAAATCCATTCGTTATATACGAATAACTTGTTCAAAGTGAATCAAATTCAAAATACCGTGTCAACAAAAACTATTTGAATAGGTGTTTATGGACAAATATATCAAGGGCGTAAAATAGTTTTTCCAGCAAATTGAGATGAAAAACCTAATTCTTCTTCTATTCTTAAAAGTTGATTATATTTTGCTAGTCTATCTGAACGAGACAAAGAGCCTGTTTTTATTTGGCCTGCGTTTGATGCAACCGCCAAATCTGCAATAAAATAATCTTCTGTCTCGCCAGAACGATGCGAGATTATCGCCCCAAATCCAGATTTTTGCGCCAATGAGATTGCGTTTAAGGTCTCTGTTAAGGTACCAATTTGATTTACCTTGATCAAAATTGCATTTGCAGATTTTTCTTCTATGCCTCGTTTAAGCCTTTTTGCATTAGTAACAAACAAGTCATCTCCAACGATTTGTACTCTATTACCTATCATTGTGGTTAGTTGGTTAAAACCACTCCAATCATCTTCATTTAATGGATCTTCAATGGAAACGATTGGATAATTTGATGTCAACTCATGCCACATATTAATCATTTGTTCACTGTTAAGAACTTTTTTTTCACCCAATAGATGATATTTTCCATCTTTATAAAATTCTGATGCGGCCGCGTCTAAAGAAAATACAATATCTTTTCCGAGGGATAACCCTGCGTTTTCAATTGCTTTGCTAATAAAGTCTAATGCTTCTTTTGAACTGTTAATAGCTGGGGCAAATCCTCCCTCATCGCCTACAGATGTAGATAAACCTTTCCTCGTTAATTCAGATTTTAGAGAGTGGAAAACCTCAACTCCCATTTGAAGGCTCTCTGAAAAACAGCTTGCCCCAATTGGCATTATCATGAATTCCTGTACATCTAATCCATTATTAGCATGGGCACCACCATTTAAAATATTCATCATAGGGGTTGGCAAAATATGAGAGTTAACTCCTCCTAAATATTGCCATAAAGGTAACTCAACACTATCTGCCGCCGCTCGAGAGACTGCAAGGCTAACACCTAAAATTGCATTTGCGCCAAGTCTGGATTTATTTTCGGTTCCATCAAGCTCAATTAAATCTAAGTCAATATTGCGCTGGTCTAATGCATCCATTCCTGATAACGACTCAAATATTTCATGATTAACAGCATTTACAGCTTTTAACACTCCTTTACCATTATAAGATTTTTTATCACCGTCTCTTGCCTCTACTGCCTCATAAGCACCCGTTGACGCACCTGAAGGAACAGCAGCCCTGCCAAATGCTCCATCTTCAAGATACACGTCAACTTCAACTGTTGGGTTTCCTCGAGAATCTAAAATTTGTCTCGCTTTAATATCAAGTATTACTGACATTACTGTCCTCTTTTATTAATTGATTATAACCGGTAATCTTAAAAAAACATATTTAGCATACTAAATAATCCTTAATTTTATATTTATTTTAGATGACATAAAGTATGAATTGAATTTAATTGTAAAAGCAGATTTTGCATTTCTCTTAAATTCAACATATTAGGACCATCAGAAGGAGCCTCATCAGGATTTTCATGGCTTTCAATGAATATACCGCAAACACCCGCAGCAACAGCGGCACGCGCTAATACAGAAACAAACTCACGTTGTCCACCAGACGAACCACCAAGTCCTCCTGGTTGCTGCACCGAATGAGTGGCATCAAAAATAACTGGATAACCTAAATCTGCCATTTGTGGTAGAGAGCGCATATCAGAGACCAGCGTGTTATATCCAAAACTCGTTCCGCGTTCTGTCAAGAGGATTTTATCATTACCCGTAGAAGCAATTTTTGCAGCAACATGTTTCATATCCCAAGGCGCTAAAAATTGGCCCTTTTTTATATTAACAATTGCATTAGATTCGCCTGCAGATAAAAGCAGATCTGTCTGCCTACATAAAAATGCAGGAATTTGCAAAATATCAACGACATCTGATACAATATTACATTGCTCAGGCAAGTGAATATCTGTTAATGTTGGACAATTAAATTCTTGCTTTACACATTCTAAAATACGCAAACCCTTGTCTATGCCAACTCCCCTGACTGACCTAGCAGAGGTTCTATTTGCTTTATCAAAAGAAGATTTATAGATAAAATTTACACCTGCTTTTTTGGAGGCTTTTACCAGTGCTTCCGCATTATATAGCGCATGGTCTCTACTTTCTATTTGACAAGGTCCGGCTATTAGTGTGAGGGGTAAACTAGGACCTATCTTGAAGGAACCAACTGTGATTGGAAGCATATGAAACTCCGAAAACGCTTAATTATTATACTAACCTTGAATGTTTTCCAGCTGCTGAAACAAATTCAGTGAATAATGGGTGCGGCTGAAAGGGTTTAGATTTTAATTCTGGATGAAATTGCACTGCAATAAAAAAAGGATGGTCTTTCCGTTCAACGATTTCTGGTAATCTGCCGTCGGGAGATAAACCAGAGATGAATAGTCCTGCATCTTCAAGAAGCTTTTGGTAGTTAATGTTTACTTCATATCGATGACGGTGGCGTTCCGATATACCACTAGTATTATATATTTGATAAGCAAGGCTTTCTTTAGTGATGTGACATTTATAAGCGCCGAGACGCATAGTTCCACCCAAATCGTCAAAATTTGTCCGTTGTTCAATGGAGTTACCAGTCACCCATTCTGTCATTAAACCAACAAGTAAATCACCACCGCTTCCGAATTCACTAGAATTAGCATTTGGCAGATTACCAAGCGCACGTGCCGACTCTAGAACTGCCATTTGCATGCCAAAGCAAATTCCAAAAAAAGGTATATGTCTTTGCCGAGCAAAACGAATAGCATTTATTTTGCCCTCAGAACCTCTTTTTCCAAAACCACCAGGAACAAGAACTCCAGATATATCACTTAAATAATGAGAAAGAATATCGTCATTTTCTGTCTCAAACACTTCTGAGTCTATCCATTCAACTTCAACTTTTAATTTATTTGCAATACCACCATGGGTTATTGCCTCTCCTAGAGATTTATAACTATCTTGTAAAGATGTATATTTACCGACAATGGCTATGGTAATTTTACCCTCAGGATTCTCAAAATCATGGGCAATCGACTGCCATCTTTTTAGATCTGGTTTTTGTTCATCAAGATTAAAATGACGACAAATTTGGGTGTCAAATCCTTGTGAATGGTAGGCTAATGGAACTTGGTAAATACTTTTTGCATCTTCTGCAATTATCACATCAGCTGCAGCAACATTGCAAAACTGCCCAATTTTGTTTTTTTGGTCTAAGGGTACTGGTCGCTCTGTTCTGCACAAAAGTATATCTGGTTGCAACCCGACTGATTGAAGCTCTTTAACTGAGTGCTGAGTTGGCTTAGTTTTAAGTTCACCTGCAGCATGAATAAAGGGAAGCAGAGTAACATGAACTATGCAAGAACCATTGCTGCCTAATTCATTTCTTAATTGTCTTATAGCCTCGAGAAATGGGAGGGACTCTATATCTCCGACAGTTCCGCCTATCTCGCATAAAACAAAATCTTCATCTGTGATATCATTTCTAACAAAGTCTTTAATAGCGTCTGTTACATGGGGTATAACTTGTATTGTTGCGCCTAAATAATCCCCTCTTCTCTCACGAGCCAATACGTCTGAATATATTCTCCCAGTAGTAACATTATCTGTTTTCTTCGTAGTAACTCCAGTGAACCTCTCATAATGGCCTAGATCAAGGTCTGTCTCTGCACCATCATCAGTTACAAAAACTTCTCCATGCTGAGTTGGAGACATCGTCCCTGGATCCACATTTAAATAGGGGTCTAGCTTTCGCAATCGCACTTTATACCCTCTTGATTGCAATAATGAGCCAAGAACCGCTGAAGCAAGTCCTTTCCCAAGGGAAGATACAACTCCACCAGTTATAAAAATAAAACGGGTCATCTGCGCCCCCTTAATCTTTGATTAATGCGCATAGGACTCGAGTATTTATGCATTATTATTGCTCAGTTGGGACTGCAGGCGTTTCCGGAATAACAGGTGCAGATTGAATAACCTCATCAACAATAGATGTGGACTGACGACCATTACCTGCAAGAATAGCTAAACCTATTGAAGTAAGAAAGAAAGCTGCTGCAAGAAATGTTGTAATTCTGGTCAACAAGTTGGCAGTTCCTCTAGCTGTCATAAAGCCGCCGCCGCCACTACCGCCAATACCTAAAGCACCACCTTCGCTCCTTTGCAATAACACAACACCCACTAATGCAACAGCAATCATGATATGGATAGTCAATAAAATGGTTGTCATTTTTTCACCGATTTAAGATAAAATAAAATATTCTTATCTTTTAAAACATCGTATTGCAAAAGGCAAAGCTAAAAATTAGTTATGTAAAAACTTACATGTTTTCTACATACAAATTTGTTTAAATTTTTCCGCAGATAGAGAAGCGCCCCCTACCAAAACACCATCAACTGTTATCAATGATTTGATTTGATTCGCATTTTCTGGATTAACGGAACCACCATAAAGAACTTGTACTTTTGATTTTAAGCGTGTCTTTTCAAATAAAAATGATTTTATAAATTGATGAGCTTCATCAATTTCTTCTAACTTTGGAATAAGGCCAGTACCAATTGCCCAAATGGGTTCGTAAGCAACAATATACTCGAGATTATTTAAGTCCGACCCACAAATAATAGAAAGCTGTTCTGCAAGAATATCCTTTGTTTTATTGTTTGCATGTTGGTCATGCGTCTCTCCAATACATAATATCACTCTAAGACCAGCCAATTTTGCTAAAAGCATTTTCTTATAAAGTAAGTCGTTATTTTCACTGTGATACTGCCTTCTCTCGGAATGACCCAATATAACCCACTCCGATCCCACATCGGATAACATTTTAGCACTAATCTCACCTGTGAAAGCTCCATTCTCTTGGGAACTGCAATCTTGAGCACCAATCTCTATAGTTGTATTGTGACAAATAAGCTTCGCTTGGCTCAAATAAACAGAAGGAGGACATATTATGATCTTAGAATTATCAGCAAGATAGGGAATAATGTCCTGTTTTATCTCTGCGAGTATGGAATTAAGAAACTTAATATTACCATTCATCTTCCAATTCGCTGCAAAAATCATTCTTATCTCCTGATTTGAGTAATGTTTTTTAAAAACCGAATAGATGTTTAAACAGCATATACTAAAAATTTTTAAAATAGAAATACTAGTAGCTATAATAGCTTTTTATAAAAAAAATTATCTACTTTTTATTTGTAGCTTTGACCTTCGGTTAAAGCCCTGCTAGAAACGGAATTAGTGTATAGTTTCCAAATAAATATAAGGGTTCTAAAACATAATGTTACAATCATTAAGAACAGGCTCTAAATCGCCACTTATGAAAGTCTTTTTAGTATTTCTCGCTGGTGGTTTTGCTATTTGGGGAATAGGTGATGTTTCAACAGGTTTTTTTGGCCCTGGTGATAAAGCTATAAAAGCTGGCTCTAAATCCCTATCAGCCCTTGAAGTCGCTCAAGAATTTGATTTTATTAGAAGAGCTCAATATAACAGTATTTCTACGGGAGATGCATTACAATTTGGTTTATTAAATAATGTAATGTCAACTATGGCAAGAACTTTACTATTTGAAGCTGAGGCCTCAAAATTAAACGTAGTGTCAACGCGCTCCATGCAAAAATCTGCCCTGTTAAGACAAGGTGCCTTTCAAGATGAAACAGGAACATTTTCTCAGGGTCGTTTTGTCAGTGCTCTGTCTCAGGCAGGTTTGTCTGAAGGTGACTACCTAACCCAACTAGATAAATCTATCATTTCACAACAAATTTCAGACAGCATTTCATTAGGAGCTAAATTTCCAAATAGCATATCAAAAGAGCTTGCTAAATATGAATTGGAAAGACGAATAGCAAAAATTATTAGCTTTGATATCAGACCTGATGAGCAACCAATCCCTGATGTTAACGAGCTTCGTGACTGGTTTAACAAAAACATTGAAAATTATGATGCACCAGTTTTAAGGGATATAAAACTTCTTCTCATTTCTCCGGACGAGCTTAAAAGCGAGGTAGAGTTGTCGCTCGATGAGATGAAGGAAGCATTTGAGCAACGCAGCGATGAGTTCAAAACTCCGGAAAAACGTGTGGTTAGACAAATGGTATTTGAAACTGCTGAACAGGCTCTGGCTGCCAGAAATGCAATCGATTCTGGTACTGAATTCGGAGAAGTCGCAGAGACGCTTCTTGGGCTGACTAATGAAGACATTTTTTTAGGCGAACTTACTTTTAATGACTTAGATGTTTCAATGGCTGACAGCATTTTTAATGCTGAGGCAGGCGCATTGGTTGGTCCAATAGAATCTTTATTTGGATATAATTTAGCAATTGTCGACGTAATTATACTTGGTAGCAATGACTCATTCGATGATGTAAAAGAGCAAATTAATGTGACATTAGGAATGGAAAAGGCCATTGACCTTGTATATGAAAAAATAAATTTAATCGAAGATGCACTTGGGACTGGATCAACACTAGAAGAAGTTGCTTTTCAAAATGGCCTTACCACCCAAACCATCAATAATTTAGACAAACAAGGCAATAATATTGATGGAGAGGCATTCGTTGGCCCAGAGAGCGATATCGTATCAATGACAGATTTTCTAGAAACCAGTTGGTCCACCGATATTGAAGAAGTTAGTACATTAATAGATGCTGGAAATGACACCTTTTTTGTTCTAAAACCTATAAAAGAGGATGAACCAAGAGAACGTTCTTTTGAGGAAGTAGAAGAACGTGTAACATCAGATTTTTTACTTGAAATTGCGATTGCATCAGCAAAGCTAAAAGCACAAAATCATATGCGTATCGGGCCGTCAATTTTTGAAGATATTGATCCCACCTCACCATTTCGACGTTCAGGTGTCGGGCTGGACAATTCTGATGCACGTTTAATTGCTCAAACAGCTTTTGAACAACCCATAGATGCCGCTAAATTAGTTGAAACTGGAAAACAAGTATTAATTATAAAAACAGCCGAAATAGTTCCAGCTAGTGAAACAGAAGTAACAGACACAACCGCCTTTTACTTGTCTCAACTAAATCTTGCAGCATCGAAAAACATTTCTGATGCTTTGTCTGTGAGTCTATCAGAACGTCATAAATTAGAACTTTACCCCGGCATGGTACAACAACTCTTAGTAGGGCAAAATAACTAATAAGAAATAATTTCTTAAATAAGAAAATTAGTGTGCGAGATGAATAATCATAATTCTCATCAAATGTTTGAGCCGTTCTTAGCTAACTATACCCAAGGCAAGAATCAAATATGTTTTCGTGTGATGTTAGCTGATACGCAAACAGCCGTTGCAGCCATGCTGAAACTTTCAAAGGAAGGTTCCTATTCCTGTCTTCTTGAGTCAGTTGAAGGAGGTAAAGTTAGAGGACGTTTTTCAGTTATTGCTATAGAACCAGATTTAATCTGGCGTTGTAAAAATAATTTGGTAGAGATTAACAGAAATCCTAGTGTAGACCCAGATGATTTTTTATCTGAAAACTCCCAAGACCCACTCGATGATTTGCGTTCAATTCTCAGTGAAGGTAAAATGGAAAATACGCTTCCTCTTGCACCAATGGCGGCGGGAATATTTGGCTATTTTGGATATGAGATGATACGCCATGCGGAGAAAATCCCAACTAATAACCCCGATGAATTGTCTCACTATGATAGTATATTTATTAGACCTTCTATTGTTGCGATTTTTGATAGGCTAGAAGACACAATAACACTAGCTACGCAAATTAGATATGACGAAAGTAAGCCAGCTGAAGTTGTCTGGGAAAATGCGCAAAAGCGCATTAAATCCGCTGAAGCTAAATTAAATTCAGTGCTTGATATAGAAACGCAACGAAAAGTATCAGAAAAAGAATTAATTCAATCAGCTAATTTGTTAGAAAATCAATATAAAAATATGGTAAAAACTGCAAAAGAATATATCAAAAATGGTGATATTTTTCAGGTGGTTTTGTCCCAAAGATTCTCTGTTCCATTTTCGCTTTCACCAATGGCTCTTTACAGGAGTCTTCGAAGATTAAACCCCTCACCTTTTCTCTATTGTTTTCATTTAAAAAATTTAGGTATTGTAGGTTCAAGTCCGGAAATTTTGGTTAGACTTCGCGATGGAGAGGTTACAATAAGACCCATTGCTGGCACCAGAAAACGAGGGGAATCAGCTATAGAAGATCAAGAAAATGCAGCTGAGCTTTTAGGGGATATAAAAGAAAGGGCAGAACATTTGATGCTTTTGGACCTAGGCCGAAATGATGTCGGTAGAGTAAGCGCTTCTGGTACAGTTCAGGTAGTATCAAATTTTGAAGTTGAGTATTACTCCCACGTAATGCATGTGGCATCCGAAGTTAGAGGCAAAATTCGTCCAGAGTTTGATGCCATTGACGCATTAATGGCTGGTTTTCCTGCAGGCACAGTATCAGGCGCGCCCAAAATCCGAGCTATGGAAATTATTGAAGAACTGGAGCCTGACAAGCGAGGTATTTATGCTGGTGCAATTGGTTATATTGGAGCAGCAGGAGAAATGGACACTTGCATTGCTCTTCGCACTGCAATTATTGAAGATAACAAGATGCATATCCAAGCTGGGGCGGGTATTGTATATGATAGTGACCCAAAATCAGAGTTTGAGGAGTGTCAAAATAAAGCAAGCGCCCTTTTTCGCGCCGCAGAAGACGCTATAAAGCTAAACAAAGAAAATTAATGACTCTTGCCTCACTTATAAGTTTTTCGATATTTGCACTAACGGCTGCGGTGACCCCAGGTCCAAATAATATAATGCTTGCTGCATCTGGAGCGAATTATGGATTCCGTCGAACTCTGCCACATATTATCGGTATTTGCGTTGGGTTTGGTTTTTTAGTCATTGCTGGTGGTCTTGGTCTTGGAACCTTTCTCCAAAACTTTCCTCAATTCTTCTCTTTTATAAAATTATTTGCTTTATTTTTTCTATTATATCTGGCTTGGAGAATTGGAACAGCATCCTCACCAGAAATTTCAAAAGATAGCAAACCAATTCGATTTCATACCGCAGCCTTTTTTCAATGGATCAATCCAAAGGGCCTGACAGTTGTTATTAGCTCAATAGCTGCATATATGGAAACTGCTACCAGCATCTGGCAAGCTCTCCCATTGATGGTATTTATTTTTGTTCTAGTAACAGCAATAGGGACATGTTTGTGGGCATTACTTGGGACCTTAATATCTGAATTTTTAGCAAATAAAAAACATAGATTAGCGTTTAATATAACGATGGCCTTTTTGTTGCTGATGTCAATGCTACCTGCAATCTTATCACTATAAAACAATGAATATGCTTGTCACAAATAACTAAAGGGCATGCTAAAAATGTTTTAGCTGATTTAAATAACAACTACTATTATATACCTGTGAAAAATGGTCGGAGTGGAGAGATTCGAACTCCCGGCCCTCTGGTCCCAAACCAGATGCGCTACCAGGCTGCGCTACACTCCGACAGGATGTGTTATATATATAACATTAGATAATTCCAAGTATAATTATCATTAATTCGACAAATTTTTAACACTTAAGATCGCTCCAGGTGAGATATTTCGCAATCGTGATTGACCTGCTTTAATTTCTAAAACAAATTTTGCAGGAAATTTAGACGAAATTAGACTAGTTGAACCTTTATGTGCATTTTCCTCTATATGCACAACCTGATACTCAGAATTTATGAATAAAATATCAAGATTGATAAGTGTGTTTTTCATCCAAAATTGCCTTAGAGAGTCTGTATCCCAGATGAATAACATTCCCTCATCATCATCTAACTCTTCTCTAAACATTAGCCCTATGCTTTTTTCTTCCTTAGAACGAGCATATTCAACATTTAGATGTTCTAAATGTCCTTCAACAGTAATAATTGTAATCTGATTTTTATCAAGACTAGAGGCAAAGGAAGTGAAACTACCGTAATAAATGAATATTCCTAAAAAAAATAAAAAAAATTTGAACTTTAATTTCCTATTTTGGTTTTTCAAACATTACCTCTTCAATTAATTTTCAAAAATAGCTTTAATATTCTTGCATATTGCTTATCCGTCATAAAGTCTAGAAATCCATCTATCAGGAATATTTTTTCCTAATCTATGAGGAAAACTTAAACTCTGAAGTATGGCACGTGACTCAGCAACACATTTAGTTTTGTAAGGACTCTTACCTATCATCAAACCCCAAACGCCCGCCCAGGCACGTGCCGTTGTAAAAGGATTATAGCCACCGCCACCAAGAACAAGTATGGGAATATTAAGCTGAAGAAATGCAGAAACCGTCTTCCAATAACCTTGATTAGAATAACATAATCCAGATTGGGGGTCTTCTTCTAGACCATCAGACCCTGCTTGCAACACAATAAAATCAGGATTAAATGCTAATAAAAGAGGAAGGACTTGATTAGTTATTACTTCTTTTAAGTCCTTATCATTCGAACCTCTTTGCAGAGGATAATTGTGGGCATTTCCACCACCGACATCATCTTTTTTACCTGTTCGAGGCCATCTATCCGCCTCGTGTACAGAAAACAAAATAATTCTTTCTAAGTGACTAAAATTATCTTGAACACCGTCTGGATGATGTGCGTCTATATCAACATATGCTATTTTTTTTGACGTGTTATGATACAAGGTTGTCAGCGCAATTGCAGGGTCATTTACAAAACAAAATCCATTTGCTGAATCAGGGAATCCATGATGTGTACCCCCTGAGGGATTAAATACTCTAGAGTGCTTTCCAGATATTAAATAATATGCACCTTGCAAACTTGCCTTCGCAGCAGTGGCTGGTCTTCTGTAAATCTCTTGGTAAATAGGATTTGAATAGTTACCAATATTATGCCTTTTTGAGCGTATTTCGTCTAATACCTGTGTTTTCTCGGCGTCGATAAGCGCCTGAATATATTCAGGTGTATGAAAGCACTCTAGCTCTTTTGCTGTTGCAGGTGGTACCATTTCAAATTGACTATCATTCAACCATCCTTGAGCTCTACAAATATCAATTACTGGCCAAACCCTAGGTATGTTAAGCGGATGTCCAGGCCCGTAACCGGAGCCTCTAAATATGTCACTTCCAAGGAAAATTGCCACCTAAAAAACCTGCTTTAAAAGAAATTTCATTTTCTAAAATATATTAACATCAAAAAATATTTGTAAGTAACAAAACACACATTAATAGTGTAATCAAAGCTATTGCTGCGGGGCCTGGCGTGACAGGGCCTGTTACTGGATGCTGATAAATATGAGAAATTCGTGAAATAAACTGCTTAGTAAATTTAATCAAAAATGCGTTTGCACCTTCCCCAATCTTATTTGCTATTAATAAAATGGGTTTTCCAATGCGTGGAGCGAGTTTTCTATAAAACCAGTCCGAATTAAGCACTGTTGACGAAATCTCTGGTGGATAAAACCCAAATCGCATTAGAAAGGTGAAGGCTAACATAGCGAAAATCACCAATTGAAATTGACCGACAATATGGCTTGCATCATATGGCTGGTAATTAAGTTCATATGGAAGAATTTGATAAAATTGTGTTGGCATAACTCCAATACCAATACAAAAAACACTAGCAATTACCATTGCTATGATCATGTTAATAGGTGCTTCTTTTGGACGCAACCCACTGTCATGACTAAAGAAAGTAAAATATGGAATTTTTATTCCAGAGTGATGTAATACTCCTGCTGAGGCTGCCAGCAAAACTAAATAAACATAAATGAGTCCCTCGTATCCAACAGCTTTCATTATTACTGCCTTAGCTGTGAATCCACTGAACAATGGGAAGGCTGAAATAGACATAGCGCCAATGATACAGAATATCATTGTTAATGGCATGGATTTATACAAACCGCCAAGTTCAGTTGCTTTAGCTGTTCCAACTCTATACATCACAGAACCAATTGACATGAATAGAAGTGCTTTATAAAGAATATGTGCGAATGCATGAGCAACGGCTCCATTTAGTGCCAATTCTGTTCCTATACCAATCGCTACTATCATGAAACCGAGCTGATTATTTAGACTGTATGCTAATACCCGTCTGAGATCATTTTCGATTACAGCAAAAAAGACTGGAAAGGCTGTCATTACGGCACCAATCCAAATTAGATACTCTGTCCCTGCGAATCCTCTTGCAAATGCGTAAATAGCTAATTTCGTAGTAAATGAAGATAACATCACCGTTCCAATTATTGTTGCCTCTGGATAGGCGTCTTGTAACCAACCATTCAAAAAAGGGAATGCAGCCTTAATTCCAAATGCAAGAAAAATTAGCCATGTTCCTGTGCTACCGAGCTCCATAGCGCCAAAAGCGATTGTTCCGCTTTCTTTCCAGTATAAGCAAGCACCAGCTAATAACATTACCCCTGAAGCTACCTGGACAAGCAAATACCTCATTGCTGCATTATTGGCACGCTGTGTTCCACTTGCTAATATTAAAAATACCGATGTTATGGCAGTTGCTTCCCACCATATAAATAGTGTTATTAAATCACCTGCGTGCAATGCGGCAATTGCAGCACCTGCATATGCAAGACCAGCAGTATGTTCCATTGGTCTGCGTTCGTGCCAGCCATAAATCACATTCAAAGTAGCTGCAATATGAAAAATAATTCCAAATGGAAGTGTTAAATTATCAGCGTTATGCAGAATTAATTTTTGTCCAAAAACAAAAATTATCCAATGTACACCCTCACCGGCGAAGAGACTAACAGCAGAAAAACCTATAGCGATAAGCATAAATACTTGCCGTATATGATGAGGCAAATATGGGACAAAAGCAGCAGCTACTATCATTAATAATCCAGGAGTAATATTAGTCATAGTAATCCTCTTTCCTCATGAGAAGATAACGAAGACCAATACCAACAACTACAATAAACACTGAAGCAGAAAAACCATAAATAACCGGAAAAACCGGAAAATCCTCAAGCTTTATTTCACCGTGTCGATGAACAAAAAACTCGGATATAATGAGACATATTCCAATAATGACTAATGATACGCTAGCGTAGTTACCCATTTTTTTTAGACGCTGATTTAAATTACTCATGGTATCACCATTAGAGTTGTTAGAAGCCTTACCCAATCCACTGCAAAAAACAAAAGTAAGCTTAAGGTTGCAGTAATTACTGGGGGAAAGATAGTAAGAATGTGGTTATCAACATGAATTTCTTTAAGAGACGGTTTGAAAAATGCCCTCGTACACGGCTCTAACAAGTAATATATATTTAATAACGAAGAAATCCCTAAAACTAAAAGCATAATTGGTATACCTGCATCCACAGAACCTACCATCAACATAAATTTTGACCAGCTTCCTCCAAACGGTGGAATCCCTATAATTGATAAAGACGCTACAAAAAAAGCAATAAAAACAAGTGGCATTTTAGGTCCCAAACCATCTAGTTCTGAGATTTTCTTAATATGTGCATTTACGTAGATAGCACCGGCACAAAAGAACAATGTAATTTTAGCAGTTGCATGCATTATAATATGCAACGCAGCACCCTCAATCGCAGCTTGTGTTGCTAATGCCGCACCTAAAAGAATATATGAGAGTTGGGAGATAGTAGAATAGGCAAGTCTTGCTTTTAAATCATCTTTCGTTATAGCAATAATTGAAGTGGTTAATATTGTAAAAGCAGTTAACCAAACGAGCCAAACAGCAGCTCCAGATTCCAATAAGAAATCAATACCAAATATATAAACTACAATAGTTAAAAACGAAAATACTCCTGCTTTAACGACCGCAACAGCATGTAGTAACGCTGAAACTGGCGTGGGCGCAACCATAGCAGCAGGTAACCATCGATGGATCGGCATTAACGCCGCCTTCCCAATTCCAAAGGCAAACATGGCAAGCAAAAACGGCAGAAGAGATGGTGAAAAATCAAATGGTATGATTCCACCTTTAGTAAAATCTAATGTACCAGATATTATCCATACCCAAAGTAATGCTGGCAAAAACAATAGTAACGAAGTAGCAACTAAAATTCCCATATACAAACGACCGGCATCCTTGGCATCTTTCGTTTGACCATGAGTTACCAACGGATAAGTGGAAAACGTTAAGACCTCATAAAAGATGAACAGCATCAGGAGGTTTCCAGAATAAGAAATTGCCATTGCCGCATGAATGGCTACTGCATAATAAAAATTAAATCTTGTTTGGTTTTTTGCTTTGCTTCCTCTCATGTAGCCAACACTATAAATAGAGGCCAATATCCATAATCCAGATGCCACAATACCAAACAGAGCTCCAAGCGCTGTGACGTTAAAACTTAGACCAATTCCAGGAACTATTTGCCATAAATTAATCGAAATTGTTTGTCCATCTATGATGGCCATTGCAATTGCAATGGCCGATCCAAACGTAATTATTCCACCAATTGGCCCACATATGTCACGCATATTTTTACGGTTGTTAAAAAGTAATACCGCTAGTCCAGTAATTAAGGGAGTAAAAAGGCTAATAGCTAAAACTAACTGAATATTACCCATTTATCTTACTCCGATAAACGCATTAGCAGCGTTCATTCCATATGAAGAAACACCGGCACTATATATTCCAAAAATAATAATTGTAAAAACCAATAACCAAAGAGAAACACAAGCCAATACTGGTTCTTTTTCAATTTTTAATGGTTGTAATGGCTCCTGAAGCCACATAACCTCAAATATTTTCCAGAGATATAGAACGGAAAGTGCACTGCTGACTGCAATAACTGCTACATATATTCCATTTCCTGTTTCAAAAATTGCTTTGAACAAATATAATTTAGAAATAAAGCCAGCCGTCAGTGGTACTCCAATTAAAGCGAGTCCTGCTATAACAAACCCAGTAAAAGTTATTGGCATCTGCCTTCCAACACCTCGCAACGAATTCATGGTTGAACGTTGGCCAATGCCTATAGCAAAAATACCTACAGCCATAAATAATGCACCTTTTATTAAAGCATGATTAATAAGGTGAATAAATCCAGCAGAAATACCTGAATGAGTATTGATTGAAAAAGCAAAGGTAATGTAACCAATTTGCGCAATAGATGATAAAGCAAATAGTCGTTTTATATCTATCTGAAAAATAGCCGCAATAGTGCCATAAAAAATCGCAATGACTGAAACCGGCATCAGAACAAATAATAAAAATAAATCAATTAAGTGAGTAGTATCTATAAAAATACCAAATAATAATCGTGCCAAATAATAAATAGCGACTTTTGTTGCAATTGCTGATAGCAGGGACGAAACTGCTGAAGGTGCAAAACTATACGCAGCAGGTAGCCAGATATGAACTGGAAACACTCCTGCTTTAACCATTATCCCCGCAAGCATAAAGGCAAGTCCAGTTACGGCGGCTTGGTTTGTTCCTATTTCATTTAATCTTTCAATAATGTCTAAAAGATTTAGCGTTCCGGTTGCTGCGTATAAATAACCTACACCGATTACGTAAAACGTAGCTCCAATTGCACCGATAATAAGGTAATTGTAAGCGGCAAGAAGTGCGCGTCTATCCTGACCTGCTCCTAAAGCAATCAATGTAATTGAACTTAATGCGGAAATTTCTAAAAACACAAAAAGGTTAAATGCATCGCCAGTCATTGAAAGTCCAAATAAACTAGCTATTGTAAGAAGCCACACAGCATAAGCTTTCGGCAAATCCTCTACTGCGATCTCATGCTCTAGTGTCGTAAGAGCATAAACGGTAGCAATTACAGATATGAAAGCAACTAATAAAACTAAATGGACATTTGCTCCGTCTACAACAAAAGCGATGCCCCATGGTGGCTCCCAGCCTCCAAAAGCATAGCTCAATG
>CABYPW010000018.1 GCA_902520885.1 uncultured SAR116 cluster alpha proteobacterium | reverse complement strand
ACCAGTTATGCTTAAAACCACCAAGATGTTAGTAATATTTGAACCGATAATATTCCCCCAAACGATCTCTGGTGTTCCATTCAAGGCAGCCTGCACCGCAACAACTAATTCAGGTGCAGAAGTGCCTGCGGCAATTAACAGGACTGCGACAACATGAGCTGGAATTCGCAGGTAATGTGCAATCGATATAGTGCCTGGTATAATAACATGTGCAGCAGTTAACAGCATACCCAAGCCGATAGCTAACATTAATATGGGAATAATCATTGTTAGGTTAATTTAATACCTTTTTTGAGAGATGTTGTATTAGGTTCATTAAACCAAACCGTTTTATAATTCTGCGGTCTTTGAAAATTTTGGTACCTTTTTGATAAATAAAAGGCAAGCACTTAAAAGTTTTTTTTAAAAGTGGTTGTGAAGTATAGCGTTGAACTAATTTTAAAATTTATTTTTGAAAAAGAGGTGCAATGTTTTTTATTTAGCTGCTTTTCTGAGAATTATGGAAATTTGCATAGCTATTTTAGGCATTTGATTAAGGATTTTTGGTTTTAGATTTTTATTCGCCTCCTGAAGATATTGCGTGTAACCACTAGAATTCATTATTTTATGAAAATTGGCTATTCTTCCCTTTTCTTCTTGCCAATGAGCGATAAACACTGGTAATCCAAACAAGCATGCTTCTGTAACCATATTCACCGAGTCCGAGGTGACGATAATTTCATTTGCGATAGAAAAAACCTCCGGATACGGATTGCTATTTTTTCCATCCCAAAAAATATGTTTTTGCTCCTTGTCAAGGTGTTCAAAAATATTTTTCGCACTTTTTGGTGTTCGGCTAGACGGTATAATTATGAGCCGTGCATTTTTAGTGTTTGCATACTCATAAACATCCATAGCTAGTTTAGTCAGAATTTTTTTTGTTACTCTGTATCGCCTATTATTTCCGCCAAGCAACAAAATAATTTGTGGTTTATCTATCGGGCTAAACCGGTCAATCATTTTGGATTTACTTTCCATAATTTCATCTTTAACTAGCCAACTTAAAGAGCCAGTAGATATGACAAGGTTCGAGTATTTATGTTTTGACGCCGCTAACTTATCATGAGAAGGGACAACTAATACGTCAAAATTTTTAGGTGATATATAGGGGTCTTGTATATGAATAGTCTTGCTTTTTCCCTTCGATAGTCGTCTTAGGCCAATTGATAATCCACTCATTCTACGTCCACAGCTAATTATATAGTCAGGGTAGGGGCCTCTAATCCAGCTGGGGGTGCGACCGATTGTAAGTCGCCAAGTTGGTATCTTAGCAAGTTTAGGAAATAATCGAAGAATTGGTGTTGGATGTGCCTCTAGTATATCATATAACAAATCTAATGAATTAGCTACAGCTATAGATTGTTTCAGCATTCCAACAGTTCCATCCGAAACTATCCAGCATGTTTTTGAATTACTATTATAGGACACTTTTTAACTATTTTTTATTCTAGCTTACATTTGTTTTTTAAATTTTGTAATATTCTTGCGTGTTTTGGTTTAACTATTTATGGTTTGAAAATCAAATAAGGATTAGATTTATGACTAAAAAACACAAGCTGGATAAAGTTGATAGACAAATTCTATTTGATCTTCAAAAAAATGGAAGATTAAGTAATGTCGAGCTTGCTAAAAATGCAGGAATATCTGCACCGCCATGTCTCAGGCGTGTAAGAGCTCTAGAAGATGCAGGGGTTATTAGAGGATATAACGCAGAAATAGACTCAGAGGCTGTAGGTTATACGGTCACTGTGTTTGCATTTGTTGGGCTAACTAGTCAAGCAGAGGTAGATTTAAAAAAATTCGAAAATATGATATTAAGTTGGGAAGAAGTAAGAGAATGCCACATGCTTATGGGAGAGATAGACTTTCTGCTAAAGATTGTTTCAACTGATTGGGATGATTTTCAGAAATTTTTAACTAGTAAGCTCACTCCTGCTCCCAATGTAAGCCACGTAAAAACAGCTGTTTCTATAAGGTCTGAGAAAAATCTTCCAGGTGTTCCTATGAATATTAGATGAGATTGGATAAAGACGGGTATAGAGGTTCAATAATTATCCATTATAAACTGAAATAGATATTATTTCATAAGGATGAGGGCCTCTAGGAGTTTGTACCTCCACGGATTCACCGACTCTCTTTCCTATAAGACCTTTTGCGATGGGAGATGCTGTTGAGATTTTTCCTTCTTCCAGCTCTGCCTCATATGGTCCAACAATTGAGTAATTATATTCTATATCTGTAAGTTCATCAACAATTACAACGGTTACACCGAATGTCACTGTCTCGCCTGATATTCTGCTGGTATCTATTACTTCAGCTCGGCTTGTTACATCCTCTAACTCTGTGATTCGACCCTCTATGAAGGATTGGCGCTCCCGAGCAGCATGATATTCAGCGTTTTCAGAAAGGTCGCCGTGCTCCCTAGCGTCAGCAATTGCACGAATAACCTGTTGTCTTTCAACGTTTTTTAGCTGTTGTAGCTCCGTCTTAATTTTTTCTAATCCAGATTGCGTGAATGGAATTTTTTCCATATTTAGCCTCTTATCGCTTTACAAATAAAAATATATTCAAAAATTAAGTGTAATGAGATTTAATTTAACCGTCTAGGCTTAGTATGTTTAGCTCTTTGAGTCATGTAAATAATCTTGTATAGACTTTGCAGAAATTTTTATTTTTTGCAATGCAACGATAGCGGCAACCGCCGCTCTACTTCCAGAAACTGTCGTATAATATGGAATATTGTTTGTAAGGGCTGTTTGTCTGAGGGACAAACTATCTCTAATTGAAGCGACTCCATGTGCTGTATTAAAAATAAGATCAATTTGACCTGATAGCATCGCATCTACTGCATGTGGTCTACCTTCAAGAACCTTATTAACTCTTTTAGCTGCAATCCCTGCATTATTTAGATATTTAGTTGTTCCCTCTGTTGCCAATATTTTAAAACCAGAACCGATAAGAATATTACAAATTTCTACGAAAGCGAGCTTATCTGAATCTTTTACTGAAATAAATACTACTCCAGCTGTTGGCAATTTAACACCTGCTGCTAATTGACTTTTTGCGAATGCAATTCCAAAGTCCTTATCAATGCCCATGACTTCGCCAGTTGATTTCATTTCTGGGCCAAGAAAAACATCCACACCAGGAAAACGAGCAAATGGGAAAACAGCTTCCTTAACTGCGACATGTTTCTGTTTCGATGTGAGTGTTTTTATTGAAGATAATTTTTGACCTGACATAATTTTTGCAGCAATCTTTGCAATTTGATTTCCTGTTGATTTTGCAACAAATGGTACTGTTCTGCTTCCTCTAGGGTTAACCTCTAAAAGAAATACCTCATCGTTTTTTATTGCAAACTGAACATTCATCAATCCAATAACATTTAGCGAAAATGCTAATTCTCGAGTTTGCTGATGAATTTTCTTAAGTACGTTAGGAGGCAGGGTTTGAGGTGGTAGTGAACAAGCTGAGTCCCCAGAATGAATACCTGCTTCTTCAATGTGCTCCATCACTCCTGCAATGAATACATTTTCAGAATCGCATAATGCATCTACGTCTACTTCAATCGCATTTTCTATAAAACGATCAATTAATACAGGATTATCACCTGACACTTTTACGGCAGTTTGCATATATCTCTCTAAATCAGAGAGTTGAAACACTACCTCCATTGCTCGACCACCTAAAACATAAGATGGCCTTATTACCACTGGTAGGCCAATCCTTTTCACAATATTAATCGCTTCGGTTACTGATGTAGCAGTTCCATTTTCTGGTTGTTTAAGAGATAAACTCATAATGAGCTTTTGAAACCGTTCCCTATCTTCAGCAAGATCAATTGAGTCTGTGCTGGTTCCTAGAATACGTATGCCTGCGGCTTCAATGTCTCCTGCGATTTTAAGAGGAGTTTGCCCCCCAAGCTGCACAATCACTCCTTTCAAGGTGCCTTTTTCTTGCTCCTTAAGTAATATTTCAATTACATCTTCACCAGTTAATGGTTCAAAATATAATCTATCTGATGTATCGTAGTCTGTTGAAACTGTCTCAGGATTGCAATTAATCATAATTGTTTCAAACCCTGACTCCGACAAAGCATAAGCCGCGTGAACACAGCAATAATCAAATTCTATCCCTTGTCCAATTCTATTGGGTCCACCACCTAATATAGCAATTTTTTCTTTATCAGACGGGTCTGCCTCGCATTCTGCGTCACCATTTTCCTCATATGTGGAGTAGAAATAGGCTGTCTCTGAGGCAAATTCTGCAGCACATGTATCAATACGCTTAAAAATGGGATGTACGTTTAGCAATCTGCGCACCTGTGTTACTTTTTTTTCTTCATTATGAGTCAAAAATGCAATTCGCTTATCATGAAATCCTGCAGACTTTAAGAGCAAAAATTCTGATTTATTATTTGGTAGTCCAACTTGAGATAGCTCTTTTTCAATTTCAATTATAGATGCAATTTCGTTAATAAACCAAATATCCCATTTTGTTATGTTATGAATTTCTTCTATATTCATGCCACTTCTTATCGCTTGGGCTATGCGTAAAATTCTGTCTGGGGTTTGCTCAGAAAGCCACCCATTCAATGCATCCCTGCTTAACTCACCTGTGGACGCAGGAAGGCTAATCTCATCCAGGCCTGTTAGCCCAGTTTCAAGTGAACGAAGTGCTTTCTGCAAGCTTTCCTTAAAGCTTCGGCCAATAGCCATTGCTTCACCCACTGACTTCATAGACGTCGATAAAATAGCTTCTGAGCCACTGAATTTCTCGAATGTAAAGCGCGGAATTTTAGTAACGATATAATCAATTGTTGGTTCGAAACTAGCGGGCGTTACTTTGGTTATATCATTTGCTAATTCATCTAGTGTGTAACCAACTGCTAGTTTAGCGGCAATCTTTGCTATTGGAAATCCAGTAGCTTTTGATGCAAGTGCCGATGATCTACTTACCCTAGGGTTCATTTCAATTACAATCATTCGACCTGTATTGGGATTAATAGCAAACTGAACATTTGAGCCTCCTGTATCAACACCTATTTCTCGCAAAACAGCAATGGATGCATTTCGCAATGTTTGAAATTCCTTATCTGTAAGTGTTAGGGCTGGAGCAACAGTTATGGAATCTCCTGTGTGAACTCCCATCGGATCTACATTCTCAATGGAGCAGACAATTATACAATT
The DNA here is from genome assembly GCA_902520885.1 of uncultured SAR116 cluster alpha proteobacterium. GTDB lineage: Bacteria > Pseudomonadota > Alphaproteobacteria > Puniceispirillales > Puniceispirillaceae > UBA5951. The sequence continues at coordinate 30,796 of CABYPW010000018.1, read as the reverse complement.
GTCAGTGTTGTCACGAACCACCTCCATTTCAAATTCTTTCCAACCGAGAAGTGATTCTTCAATAAGAACTTCATTTACAGGAGATAGCCGCAGACCGTCAGAAACTATCTGCAAATATTCAGCCTTATTATAAGCAATACCGCCACCTTCACCCCCAAGTGTAAAAGAAGGCCGGATGATAGCTGGCAAACCGACGAGATCTAACGCATCTTCGGCATCTCCTAAAACTCTAATTGTGACTGAGCGAGCAGACTCAAGGCCAATTCTATCCACAGCAGACCTAAATAAAGACCGATCTTCTGCTTTAGCAATGGCTTCTGGTTTTGCACCAATTAATTCAACGTCATACTTTTCAAGGATACCCATTTCATGTAATTTTAATGCTGTATTTAGTGCTGTTTGGCCGCCCATAGTAGGTAAGATTGCATCTGGAAGTTCTTTACTGATAATTGTTTCAACTATCTCTGGTGTTATGGGCTCAATATATGTTGCATCTGCTATTTCAGGATCAGTCATAATGGTGGCTGGATTAGAATTTATGAGGATAATACGATAACCCTCTTCCTTAAGGGCTTTGCACGCCTGAGTCCCTGAATAATCAAATTCACACGCTTGACCGATAACTATCGGACCAGCACCAATTATCAAGATGGATGATATATCACTTCTACGTGGCATATTTATTGGCTCTTTTTTCCATTAAAGAGGTAAAATAACTAAATAAGTTGCGAGAGTCATGGGGCCCCGGTGAAGACTCAGGATGATATTGTACTGAAAATGAAGGCAACTTCTTATGTCTTAGCCCTTCAATACTTCCATCGAACAAAGAGCGATGGGTCACCTCAAGAGAATTCGGGAGGTCATGCTCATTAACTACAAATCCATGGTTCTGGCTAGTGATTTCTATTTGATTTGTTGTTAAATCTTTTACAGGGTGATTTGCCCCTCTATGCCCCCTATCCATTTTTGATGTACTACCGCCTAGTGCAAGCGCGAGGAGTTGATGTCCAATGCAAATTCCGAACAAAGGTATTCCAGTTTCAACCAAAGTTCGAATTTCACTACCTGAATATTCAGATGTAGCTCTAGGGTCTCCTGGTCCATTAGATAAGAAAATACCATCTGGATTGTATGATAAAACATCGTTAGCAGTGGTATTGGCGGGTAGTAGAATAACTTCACAACCTGCCGTTTCGAGACAACGAAGAATATTATATTTAGCGCCAAAATCAATTGCAATAACTTTGTGCTTTTTCGTAACATTTAGACTGGACGATAAATTTTTCTCGAAATCAAATCGGTAAAGACTGCCCGACCACTCTGTGGTGGCTGAGCATGTAACAGTTTTTGCAAGATCCATATCTTTCAGACCTGGCCAGGCTGCTATTTTATTCTTGATAGTCTCAAAATTAAAATCCGCATTCTTTTTATAGCTTAACAGCGCTGTTTTGGCACCTTCATCACGGATTTTGCGAGTTAGGGCACGTGTATCAATTCCACTTATACCGGGTATTTTATATTTCTTTAGCCATTGGGAAAATGACTGAGTGTTTCGCCAATTAGAAGGTTCCGTTATTTGATTCCTGGTTATAAGGCCTAAAACAGAAGGTTTGCCCGTCTCCATGTCTATTGGGTTTGTTCCTACATTTCCTATATGCGGAAAGGTAAAATTAATTATCTGTCCAGCATAAGAGGGATCGGTTAGTATTTCTTGATACCCTGTCATCGAGGTATTAAAACATAATTCACCTACCGATTCGTTTTCTGCACCAAATCCATATCCATAAAAAATGGCTCCACTATCTAAAACTAGTAGAGCATTATTCTGGCGTTTCAGAGTATTTGGCATGATTTTAATTAGCTACTTTCTAAGAAAGAAATATATTTGTCGATATCGGGGTTAGCTATCTGAAATTAATAGCGTTTTTTTTATTTTTAGAAAATACAAGCTGATATTCAAAAATAACTAAACTTTGATTTTTTACAAAACTCGGATGCGGAGGTCAAGAGTATGAAATAGATAATAACAGGGCAAATTTAAACATAAACTTGCCAGATTTGTTCCCTTTTAGTATGGAGAGAATTTAAACGTGTAATAGTTAACCAAAAACCATAAAGATTGATAGTAATCATGAGAGATAAGATATCAAGTTCTATGAAGGACGCTCTAAAGGCTGGCGATAAAGTTGCTCTATCTACAATAAGGCTTATTGCTGCGGCACTAAAAGATAGAGATATCACAGCCCGAGGTAACGGTACATCCGAAGGTATTAGCGATGATGAAATCCTATTGATGTTGCAAACTATGATAAAGCAACGCCGCGAATCATCAGTAATGTACAGAGATGCTGGTAGGAATGAATTAGCTGAAACGGAGGAGCTAGAGATAAAAATAATAGAGGAATTCTTACCAGAGCAATTGGGAGAAGATGAAATCAAAGTAGCTATCGAAACAGCAATATCCCAAACTAATGCTATTTCTGTTAAAGATATGGGTAAAGTAATGGGATACCTAAAGAAAGAGTATACTGGTAAGATGGATTTTAGTAAAATTAGTGCAAATGTAAAAGGTGCATTAATTTGTTTATCAAATAATGGATGATATTAGCTTTTGCCCTTTATTGAGCTTTACGATTAGAATTAATTTCACACAATTTATTATCTGTTTTAAAAACAATCCGATTTTACATGACAATCACTCCTGAATTTATTGAAAAACTGCGCGACAGGATTAGCCTTTCTAGCATCATAGGTAAACGTGTAAAGCTAACAAAAAGAGGAAATCGATTTATTGGTCTATGTCCTTTCCATAGTGAGAAAACCCCGTCATTTAATGTAAATGATGATGAAGGTTTTTTTTATTGTTTTGGGTGTGGCGCAAGTGGTGATGTAATAAATTATGTTAGAGAGACAAGTGGTTTAAGTTTTGTAGAGTCAGTGCAGGAGTTGGCAGATATTGCCGGTATACCTATGCCTGAATTTAGGCCTCAAGACAGTGCAAAAAAAGAACGAAACTTAACTTTGTTGTCTTGTTTTGAAACTGCAGCTGAATTCTTTCAAAAAAGTTTGAAATCAGAACAGGGCCGTGAGGCCTTAAATTATCTTATTCAAAGAGGGCTTACAAAAACGGTCATCGACGAATTTAGGCTTGGATATGCTCCACGGGTAGGTCTTCATCAATACTTACAGAATAAGGGTTATGTGGAGGAAGTTTCTAAATTAGCAGGTCTCACATCTATTTCAGAACGAGGGGGACAAAAATACGATTATTTTAGGGAAAGAGTTATTTTTCCAATTGAAAATAGGAAAGGACAAGTGATTGCATTTGGAGCAAGAGCCATGGGAGATTCTAAACCAAAATATCTTAACTCACCAGAGAGTCCAAGTTTTTCAAAGAAAGCTGTTTTATATGGTTGGCCACAAGCAAGAGAGAGAGTTAAACGTAATTTGCCTTTATTGTTGGTGGAAGGCTATATGGATGTAATATCAGTCACTGCATCCAATAAAGCAGCGGCACTCGCTCCTCTCGGAACAGCTCTTACGGAAGAACAAATAAGCCTTGCATGGAGATTACATGATGAACCTATTCTGTGCTTTGACGGAGATGTTGCGGGTAGAAATGCTGCGAATAAAGCTATTGAAAGAATTTTACCAATCCTAGAACCTGGTAAAACGGTAAGAATAGCCGCACTCCCAGATGGGAGTGATCCGGATGACGTACTTCGCCAACAGGGTGCTGAAGGATTAATGCATATTATTGATAGCGCTTCATCATTATTAGATGCAACTTGGTCAGGAAAAGCAAATTCACATGATTTGGTTCAACCTGAACAACGTGCTTTATTTTGGCAAGAGATACGAAAACTTGTGCGTACTATCGCTCATAATCAAATGAGAGTGGCATTTGGTGACGAGATTGAGAGAAGAATTCAAAAGATGAGAGACATGACGAGAAGAAATGAGGCTTTGTCAGCTTATAATTTTAATTCTGGTTTACGTGTAAATATAAGAAGACCAAGGACTGGTTCTATCAGAAGAACGCAAATACTACTGGGCTTGCTTATTTCTTTTCCGCAGATAGCAATTGATAAATTTGACGTTCTCTCAACATTGGAATTTGGAGATTTGGATTGCGAAAAATTGAAAAATCATCTATTTGATATTTTATTTCGTGAATCTGATCTTGACGATAAAGAAATAAGGCAACATCTATATGATCTGGGTTATGAAAAAACATTAAGACAAATTGATGAAATGCTATCCGATTTGAACTTGAAAAATCAAAGGGCAGGTATCGAATTAGATGAAGCTAAGCTAAAGGTTGATGAAATTATTTCGTTATCACTTGCACCAAGACGTCGTTAAATAATGTTTGTTTACAATAAGCTCGAGTTTTGGAGCTGGAGGGTTTGAATTTATGGCAAGAAAACAAGCTGTTGCCACCGCCGCAGCAGAGGTATCCGATGCACCTGTTCTGGATACCAATAATTCAAAAATAAAAGCTCTCATTAAGAAGGGTCAAAGTGCAGGTTTTGTAACCCATGATGACCTAAATTCTGCATTACCGCAGGAGGAGTTAACGTCTGAGCAAATAGAAGACGTAATGTCCGCCTTGTCTGAAATGGGTGTTATGGTAGTGGAGTCAGCGGAGCAAGACGAATCAAGTGTCGATGAGAGTGAAGCTGGAAGCTCCACTGGTAACGTATCAGATAATGAGAGCGCTGGTTCTGATGACCCGGTTCGGATGTATTTGCGTGAAATGGGATCGGTTGAGCTATTGTCTCGTGATGGTGAAATTGCCATTGCTAAGCGAATTGAGGCCGGTAGAGAAATGATGATAGGGGGAATATGCGAGAGTCCACTAACAATAAGAGCTTTGTTGCAGTGGAAAAAACAAATTACTGACGGAGGTGTGTCCCTGAGAGATATAATTGATCTGGATACCACGTATACAAAACTAAATGGAACTCCAATTGAGGACATGTCCATTATATCAAACGTATCTGACCACGTCATTAACGTTGCAAAAAATTTGTCTGAAGAAAAGGAAGAAGACGAAGGCGAAGAAACTGATGAGTTAGATGCTAACGATGAAGAGACAGGAGAAGATCATGACACTGATGATGGAGATGATTTAACTTTGTCATTGGCAGCGATGGAGGATGCTGTTTTTGATGAGGTAATGGCTACTTTAGATGAAATAGCAGGGACATTTAAAATTTACGAAACATTGCAAGAGAGACAGTTAGCAGCAGAAGATCTCTCCGAAGATGACCTTGAGAAACTTCAAAACAAACGTATTTTATTAGCGGAGCAACTGCAAAACGTGTATATTAATGTAAATAGACTTGAAGCATTGGCATCTCAATTGTCTGAGTTAAACAAGCACCTCAACTCGCTTGAAGGGCAATTGATATCTATTGCCATCAGTTGCGGCATTGCAAGAAATCAATTTTTAGAAGCTTGGTTAGGCCATGAATTAGAAACAGAATGGCCTCATCCTAAATATAAATCTAAAGCATGGCAGAAATTCAGAGAATTGCATGCAGCCACCGTTGTGGATATCAAGAATAAAATATCTTTAATAGTAGAGGACGTAGGGTTATCTGTTCCTGATTTTAAGGAAGTTTTTCTTACTATACAGAGAGGTCAGAGGGAAGCAGCGCGTGCAAAAAAAGAGATGGTGGAGGCAAATTTAAGGCTGGTAATATCCATTGCAAAAAAATATACAAATCGCGGACTTCAGTTCTTAGACCTAATTCAAGAAGGTAATATCGGTCTTATGAAGGCTGTTGATAAGTTTGAGTATAGACGTGGCTATAAATTTTCAACATATGCAACCTGGTGGATAAGACAAGCAATAACCCGTTCAATCGCAGACCAAGCTAGAACTATCAGAATTCCTGTTCATATGATAGAAACAATTAACAAATTAGTCAGGACATCACGACAAATGCTTCATGAAATAGGAAGAGAGCCAACACCTGAAGAATTGTCGGAAAAACTTTCTATGCCCCTAGACAAGGTCCGTAAGGTAATGAAAATTGCTAAAGAGCCAATTAGTCTTGAAACACCAATAGGTGATGAAGATGATAGCCAATTAGGCGATTTTATTGAAGATAAAAATGCAATACAACCCCTGGAAGCGGCAATTCATTCTAATTTAAGGGAAACAACTACGAGGGTATTGGCAAGTCTTACTCCTCGTGAAGAACGTGTCTTGCGTATGCGCTTCGGCATTGGTATGAATACAGATCATACTTTGGAAGAAGTTGGACAACAATTTTCTGTCACCAGGGAACGAATTAGACAGATTGAAGCGAAGGCTCTAAGGAAGCTAAAACATCCTTCGCGTTCTAGAAAATTAAGAAGTTTTCTAGAGCAATAATGGTTATCTGTTCTGGGCCTGTAGTTCAATTGGTTAGAACCCACGGCTCATAACCGTGTTGTTGCAGGTTCGAGTCCTGCCGGGCCCACCAACAGATAATTTTTTACTATTTTTTTATCTATTGACTCGGAATAGATGATTTTCGCTTTTTCTTTTTCTTTTTCTTTTCAGGACCTAATTCTCCAGGTGCAGGTGGACCAACAAGATCCGGTTTGAAGGTTATATTTGGGTCAAATAAACGAGCAATTTTTTGGGCATCTAGCATAGTTTTTTCAGCAATAATCATCCAGATTATTTTCCCTTTATATAAACTAAAACTACGAAGTAAGATTAATTGAGCACGACGAAAGTAAATAGCCAATAAGACTGCAGCTATCAAAAATAATGCCCAGTGAACAACAAGAGTAACTATATAAACTGATATTATAGCAAACAATGGCTCCCATAGCCTTTGTTGAATGAGCCAAATTGGAGGAAGGTAAATACCCAATGGTGATACCCTAGTATCAAAGATATTACATTCACCCTCAATATTACGAAGCAATTCAAATGTTGTATATTCTTTAATATTATCCATTTTTATATCAGGAATTGCTGTATGAACAGAATGTGTTACCTCATCTGAGGTAAACTCAAACACACACCCTAGAGGCCCATAAATAATTAGGTTAAAACTGACACCTGCTCTCCAAATTGTTAACAAAGTACCTTCTTCTTCGTTGATTTCATCAAAGATATCCAGCAACTCTTCGACACTACCAAAAAAGGTCTTGCCTCCTACACCAACGATTACATCTCCGGTTTTTAGTCGAAGTGCTTTTGCACGAGAAACAGGACGAACTTCTTTGATACAAATGAAGTGTTGGGCAGCATCTTCATTACTATCTGCTTTGCCATTTGGAGAGGTAGTGCCCTCATTTACAGTTTCTTGTTCCTGCAAGTTTTCATCTGCATATGTCATTGGTCATGATCCAATTACACCGAATTACTAAATCAAATGGTTGTGTCAAGGAAAACTAATTCTGTTGTCACGCGTTTCCATTTGTTTAAGTATTTCTTGGTTTTGAGTTGCAAGACCATCCAATCGCTTTGCTAATACTTGTTGGCTTCCTGCAACTTTAGATAAAGTTTGGTCACTAGCGACGCGAGCAGATAATTGCGACATTGAATCAATAGTCAGGTTTTCAATTTTCTGCAATTGTCCTAACATTTTTCGATTTTGACTATTTAATTCATTTGCAATTGCTTTAGTTAGGGATTCTGCAAGAGAGCCGTTACTTTTTGTAAGGGCATTAGCTGTAGATTCTAATTTAGATGTCATTGAAATATTCGAGTCGGCAATTACTTGTTTTAATGAGCCGAGTTCGTCAATTAGAGTTTTATTCAAGGAAACAAGCTCGGTCTGAGTTTCAAGAGAAGCCTCAAGCCTTTCCAATGAACTATTCATATTATCAACATTTTCAGCAAAAACAATAAGTGCCTCTCTGCTTGTGGTTGTCATTGTAGTAAGCTCTGCCAAGGTTCTAAAGTAGATTAACCCTGCAAAAACCAGGGCAGCTATTGCTGCTGCAACAGAACTTGCAAAAATTATAGAAATAAAACGCTGAGATTGATTCATAGAATTCTCCAACTTTTTATGGTCTCGTCTAATCTTATTGTATTCGGCTGTGACATCTGTAGCCGCATCAGCTGCATCAAGGGCAATTTTGATGCTTTCTTGAACTGCATTATAATCCGTGCTCATTCTCTACCCCTGGATTTAATTTAATACGACTTGCTATTTTTAAGTCGCTTTTTCAATGTGAAATAAGCACATTTCGTGCCAGTTGTTGAAAATACCGTAATTGAGGGAAAATAAGGTCCCTTAAACCCAAATCTTTTGCACCCATACCGTTTGTTTTTTTCATGCGTTATGAATAAATACTCACACCGAAAACAATTTACATGTTGGGCACTTAGTTTAGACTTAACTTCATTATTTTTAGTGGTATTCATTTGCGTTTTCTTTTATTAACTCTATAAATTATATCTGCTATTACAAAACGAAGACCTCCCATAACACATAAAAGTCCTGCAAATGCACTTATATAGCTTCTGATTGTCAATCCTTCTTCATTAAAGGCTAAGGCTTGCAATATACAAGCTATACCTACACCAAAGAAAGTAACAGTTGAAATCATCTCACCAATACTTTTCGGGTTACGTGCCATTTATTTATCTTTACCTAAACCTATTAATTTATTATTTTTATCACTTATTTTTCTATATTGCCAAATTCGTCAAAAGTTAATTCATCAGGTATTGTAATATCAGGCTCCTCCGCAGTTTGCCCTTGCTCGATTCTGTATATGTAGGCTAGGGCAATAGCGACGGCATTGTAAAGTTTGTCAGAAATCTCATTGCCAATCTCCCCTGTAAAATAAAGAGCTCTTGCGAGTAGTGGACTGCGGAAAATAGTAATTTTGTGCTCATTTGCTCGCTCCATTATCTGTCTTGCGATGGCTCCTTGACCCATCGCGATAATGGTTGGAGCACCAATTTCGCCAGGATTATATTTTAAGGCCACAGCAAAATGAGTAGGATTCGTAATAACTGCTGTTGCATTGGAAACATTTTCAAGTGCTTCTCTTTGTTTGCTGGATTCTCTTGATTTTTCCATTTGCATGCGTCGGATCTTTGCTTTCACCTCCGGGGATCCGTCAGTTTGCTTATGCTCATCTTTCACTTCTTGCTTGGTCATTTTTAATTGTTCAATATGAACGTGTCTTTGCCAGAAATAATCAATGGCCGCGATAATTGCTAATGCAGCTAGGAGGGTTCCAATAAGAAATGGAAATGCATAATACATGATTTCTAATGCGCTATTCAGTGTGCCATGTGAGATCATAAGCAATTGTGGAAGCATTATGTAAATCGCAATTGTTGAAAGGCCAACTAATAGTACAACCTTAAGAATAGATTTTCCAAGTTCGACCAACCCTTTAACGGAGAATATTCTTTTTAAACCTTTTATGGGGTTAATTTTGTTACCCTTAAAGGTTGCTGCTTTTGGAGCAAAATTTATACCTCCAACAGCCATTTGTGTCAGAAGACTCACCACCATCAATGGAATTCCTACGAATAAAGCAATAATTATAATGATCTCAAAGACCTGGTATAAGCGTGAGTAAGGAAGATTGTATAATTGCTCTTTGCTTTCAATCTGAAAGAATTTTCCCCACTCATTCATTCCTGGTAATGCAACCTGCGGAATAAATAAAAAAATTATAAGACCCATGGCGATGGAGGTGAATACGAACATCTCTTTTGATTGTAATACCTGACCATCTTCTTTAGCTTTATCTATTTTTCGTTGGGAGGGTTCTTCGGTTTTATCCTGACCATCTTGTGATTCTTCAGCCATTAACCAATCCTCCTATTATTTCTCTGAGGTTCAGCAGGCTTGCATTTGTCAGATCACTGATAGAGTTTGCCAATGATGTTGTAGAAAAATATAAAACGAAGAAAACCCCAATAAGAGTTATCGAAAAACCAATTGAGAATAAATTCAAGGATGGTGCAGAGCGTGTAATTATACCTATACTTACATTAGTCAATAATAAGACTACTGAAAATGGTAGCATTATGATTGAAGCTGCATAAAACATGGTACCTGCTGCTTGAATACCAGATGATATGAAGATTTTAAATGATGGAATAATACCAATTGGTAAAATTCTATATGATTCTAGTAATGTGCTTATGGCAACTAGATGTCCATCGGTACTTGTAAATAAAACTAATAAAAAAAGATAAAAAATCTGACTTACAACTGGTGTTTGACCACCAGTGGCGGGGTCTATTTGCGCTGCAAAACTTAATCCCGACGATGCTGCTACTTTTTCCCCAGCCAACAAAATAGCAGCAAACCAGATAGTTAGAATTAGGCCAGCAGAAAGCCCAATAGCAATTTCTGAGAATATAATTATTATTGCTTTATAAGAAGTAAACACTTCTATACTCACAGGAGTTGTATATTGCCAAATAACCATCGTAAGCATTACACCCATGGTCAATCTCACTTGTAGGGGAACCCATCTTGCGCCAATAAGAGGGGACGAAATTAAAAATGCACCAATTCTCAACATTGCTACAAAAAATTGTAAGGCCATGGTAATGAGGCCTTGTAACTCCAGTCCTGGAAAAGAGGTAATAGTTTGAGCAGTAATGGGAAGCATATCAAATTAGCTAATATTAGCAATTTGGTCAAAAATAAAACCAAAATAGTCGGTGAGCTGGGTTAAAATAAAATTCGAAAGAAAGCCAAAAGATATCATTACTATAACTAGTTTTGGAACAAAACTTAAGGTCATTTCGTTTATTGAAGTGGCTGCTTGTATAATGCCTATAGTGAGACCAACAGCAAGACCAATCGCAAGTAATGGCCCGGCTGCCAAAATGATTTGCCAAAAGGCTATTCTTAAGAATTCTACATTCTGATCAAATAAATTTGCACTATTCAATTTATCCTCCAATAGAATAAGTAGCTACGAGTGAGCCAACTGTCATTGACCAGCCGTCAACTAATACGAATAAAAGTAATTTGAATGGCATAGCTACCAGCATTGGGCTAAGCATCATCATTCCAAGAGACATTAAAATAGAAGCGATTACCATATCAATCACTAAGAATGGCAAGAATAGTAGGAACCCTATCTGAAAAGCAGTTTTTAATTCTGAAGTGATAAAAGCTGGTAGTAACACAGATAAAGGAACAGCCTCTGGCGAGTCATAATTTGAAATACCAACCATATCTGAAAACATATTCAGGTCTGTTATTCTTGTATTTTGTACTAAGAATCTTTTCATTACATTAGTGCCATCTGATAGAGCGACATCTGCGGTCATCTCTCCATCGAGATATGGTGAGATAGCATCATCATATAAAGTCTCAAATGTTGGTGCCATAATAAAAAAAGTTAAAAATAGAGCAATTGCGATAAGAACTTGATTAGGGGGTGTTTGTTGCGTCCCCATTGCTTGCCTTAAGATAGATAAAACAATAATCACTCTGGTAAATGAAGTCATTCCTAATACCAGAGAGGGGAGGACTGTCAATGCAGTCATTAATGCGAGTATTTGTAAGGAAAGTGAATAGGTAGTTCCAGCTTCACCATCACTATTCATTACATTTAATACTGGCAAGCCCGACAGGCTTGTCTCCAGTGCTGATTGCGCGAATGCATTGTCAAAACTTAATACGCTTAAAGAAAAAAGGCAGCTCAGAAAAAATACGTTTTTAAGCCGTAAGCTATGTTTAAGAAGTTTCCCCATTATTTTAAATCCCAATTTTACTTTCATTTATTTAATCCTAATAATGGGTTTTTAGTACGAGCTTGCTTTATTGCATCGAATATTGATTTTGTTTGGGTCAGACTGGCATTTGTACTTTTTGCTGTTAGCTCTAACTTATTGTGCTGTTTGACTTTGCTCTCACTTGGTGGGGACTGATTGATATTTTTGATTTGTCGATTATCTATTTTGGTTTGCCTTAAAATACTATTCCCTGAATCAAGCTTTACAAGCTGGGCAGAAATCCCTTTGCCAGATGCCATTAAAAAGATTTCATCTCCTACCTTTATTAATCTTAAACGCTCAGATGGACTGATTGCAGTATCTTCCATTACAAAAATTGCTTTCTCATTTTGTAACTTGATACTAAAACGACCTCTATTTTTGCGCACAAAAAGAAGAACGCCCAACAGAATTGATAGAAATATGAATATTATGGTGACTTGTTCGTAACTAAACGGATTTATGGAAACCATATCTTTGTAAATCCTTCAATCTAATAAAGTGATTTACAAAGGCAAAACTCATGCCATAACGTTCTCAAAAACGATATTAATTGGTAACATATTGTAATTTATAATGAAAATAATATTTATAAAAAATATTTTTAAACATTTTTATTGTTATGTCATAATATTGACATACTTATGACAACGACACAAATTGATATATTTAGAGATTCTCAACTCTTTTTTCAGGAGACACTATTTCAGAGAATCGAATTCCAAAACGTTCTCCAACCATCACGACCTCGCCCTTAGCAATCATAGTTCCATTTGCTAAAATATCTAAAGGATCGCCTGCTAATCTGTCGAGCTCAATAACAGAACCTTCATTTAGTCTTAATAGATCCCTAATCTTTAACTCAGCACTGCCAACTTCTACTGTTAGATTAACTTCTATATTTTCCAAAATCCGCAAATTATCATAACCAACATTCTCTTCACTCTGGTTTTCTGTTTCCTCAGACATCTTATTGTCCTTTCTTTATGTTTAAAAATGGCTTATTCTACCAGTTTTATTCTTATTATATTTTTCTAATCCTAGAGGTTAAATTAATTGCTGCTTGACCGCTAACTTCTCCAATTTCCCCTCTGAATAATAACTCTTCATCCATCAGTATTTCAACACCCTCGCCAATTTGAATTGGAAAAACATCTCCTGGTTTTAAATTAATTAGTGTTTTCATTGACAGTTTTGGCTCACTTAACTTTGCTTTTATTCTAAGTGGTATTCCCAGTACTGCTTTTTCCATTTCCTCTCGCCAAGTTTCATCGTCATAAGAAATATCAGATTGTACACGCGAACGTAGTTGTGATGCGATTGGTTTTAGTATTTGTAAAGGATAAATGATATCAAAACTGGCTGCATCTGTATTTGGTAATTGAATAACAAATGAGCATATAATCACTAAATCCGTGCCATCAACGAATGATGCAAACTGTGGATTAATTTCTCTACTTTGATAAGTAATTGTTGTTGGCGTTAAATCATTCCAAGCATCTTGTAAAACTTTATTTAGACCTTTTGTTATAAGTTCTATTAATCTATCTTCAGTGGTTGTAAATTCTGACCGTCTGCTTTTTAAGGGCTCAATTTTGCCGCCATAATATGCGTTTGTTAGAATGGAAATAAACGAGGGGTCAATTACCATCATCATATTGCCTCGTAATTCTTCCATCCTACTAATGTTCATGCTCATAAAACCATCAATATTAGCAGCATATTCATCGAAGGATTTTACCTCTGGGGGAAACGATGAGATACGAGGTTGAAGCCTAAGCATTGGAAGAAAAACGCTTCTAGCAAATCTTGCAAAGCGTTCATTAATCATACGAAGTGCATAATAATCGCCCATTAAGGATAAGTCGTCAGATCCAAATTTAAAAGGTCTTACATTACTATCGTCTATTCCGTCAGAAATTGTTGAGTCTTCGTCATCTCCATCTAGGCCTTCAATTAGCGCATTTACTTCCTCTGTGCTTAACTTTCGGGTAGATGCCACGATAAAAACTCCTGTTAGACTCTAATCTTAATTTAGTACGAAAGACGTAAATAGAACTTCCTGAATACCACCAAAGTTTTCTAATAAAATTAATTTATTATTTATCCCTTCTTTTAGTGCAGAAGCAAGTGCAGCCTTCCCATTCGTTCCTTCAATTTCTTCTTCTGCAAATTCACTCAATACACCCAATACTGTAGAGCGCAATGCTAACTCATGTGACTCAACATTCATCATCACAGTATCATCATATTGTGTTGAAACACCTATCCCAACTTGAAGCATTTTTCGAGAGCCTCGCAAGTTTGTTGTAAATGTCCCAGGAAATTCATAATATATAGTTACAAAATTTTCTTGCTCTGGTGTTTCTTTTGAAACTTTCTTCAGAGATGAGTTATCATCTGCAGCTGCTGCAGCTGCAGCTTCTTCCATTTTTCGTTCTATAATAGCCTCAATCTCCTCAGATGGGTCGGGTTGACTGCTACCAAAAACGAAATACCCAACACCAAGCCCTACTGCGATAAGAACAATACCACCTACTACAAACAAAATGATTTTAAGCAGACCGCCTTTAGATTTTTTTTCTTCTACTTCTTCATCAGCCATTTTTTGTTCCTTTAGGTTAGTATAATATCATGCAATTATATTTAAAATTGAATTATCTATTTTTTCCAAATTTGTTTTACTCAGTCCAGTTTTATCTTCCAACAATTCTTTATTGTTTTTTGATAATTTTTCATTATCACTGCCTTGTTTTGTCTCCTTTTCGTGCTTGCTTGAAAAGCTTGCTTGAAGCAAACTCAACCGCAAGCCGATATCCTGCATCATCTGTGCCAGTTTGCCTTCTGATTCTAGTAACATGTTGGCAGCGGCAGTGGTCTCTGTAGAAATTTGAATAGATGCATCATCTCCTGATATATTAATGGAAACGGTCATTCTACCTAATTGTTTAGGATTTAGAGATATATCTAGAGTTTTATTACCATCTTTTAATTGCGTTTCTATTTGACGTACGAGGACTTCTTTCCAAGCTTTATCAGCCATATTCAGCTTTTGAATGGTAGACAAAGGAGAGTTGGCTCTAAGTATCTGATTCTGCGATTGATATTCGTTAGAGTCTTGCTCTGAATTACCACCAGAATGCATATCTAAACCGTTATTTTGTATAGTTGATTGGTTGGTTGCATTTGAAGTAAATTGCTGACTTAATTCCACTTGCCTCGTCAAAGTTCCTGTTGTGTTTTCTTTTGAATTACTTTTGGTATTTAGAGAGTTAATCAAGGGTGGTTTTAAATTGGGGATTTTATAAACCTGTGTATTTAAAAAATCTTTATTATCAAAACCATCCTTAGAGACTGAAATTGTCTCTTTCTTTTTGAGGCTTTCTAAATTTTCAAAACCAGCATTAGTTTTTTTACCCACTTTTTGTTCGTCTAATACCTCCATGGCTTTATCCAATGCACTGGTACTTTTGAGTTTGGAAGTATTTATAAAACTTTTTTCTGTGTTTATATCTGAAGGGTTATTATTTGATTTTTTTGATACAATTGCTTGTTCAATTAACTTAATTACTTTGGTGAGGTCATCACTACTTGCGGGGTTTTCATAAAAATTGCTTAATTTATTTATAGGCAGAGAATTTTGGTTGGCGTTAGCATAAGCCAAAGTTTGGCGTGAAAATGGATGTGCGGCAGGTGTTTTTTCTATTTTTATTTCGTTAGAATTTCTTTCTGAGGCATTATTTTTATTCGATGAATTCGTAAGATGCAATGAAACGATTTTTTCTTTTAATCCACCCTCATCAATGTTTTCTGGTGAAGTTTTCTCATTCAAAAGTAACCTTAGTTTTCCTATTGCGGTAGCAAGGTTGCTGTTGTTCTTTTCTTCAAGGTCTCCTGTGTAAGAGTCCGGATCATTTAAATTTGCCTCTATCACGTGCCAAACATTTTTCTCCTCAGAATTCAGTTTTAATTTTAATTCACTACTTATAAAATTAATAGAATCTTG
The DNA here is from genome assembly GCA_902520885.1 of uncultured SAR116 cluster alpha proteobacterium. Lineage (GTDB taxonomy): Bacteria > Pseudomonadota > Alphaproteobacteria > Puniceispirillales > Puniceispirillaceae > UBA5951. The sequence goes on along the minus strand of CABYPW010000018.1, from coordinate 15,068 downwards.
GTCAAGTTCGCTCACTATTGAGAATATATTTTCAAATAAAGCATCAGATTGATTATCTTGTTTATCTGCTTGTCTTGCAGTTTGAGAAGACTGAACGTTGGTGTTTGTACCACCGGTAACATGTGTCATACTATTTGCCCGCTTTGAATTAAAATTCTCAGATGCGTTGCAAATAAAATGCCAACTTTTTTAAAGCTTACAAGACTAATTTATTAATATTAAGTTTCTATCTGCCAAATTTTCTAGGCATTCTCTTACGGTCTGCTACTTCTCTGTCCAACTTTTCTTCTTTATTCGCTCGTTCACTCGCTTCGTATTGATGCCACGACTCTTCTGATTTATTTTTTTTATGGACTGCCTTGGCAAGCATTTTTTTTGAGTCATCTACTTCTTTTTGTAAGAATTTATTTCGGTTCTTTGTTGTTTCAAGCTGTTCCTGCACTCTTGTTCCATACCAAGAGGAGGAGCGTAAGGAAATAGCGTTTGTTTCACCTATTTTTATTTCGGTTTGATTGGCAATTTCGGTCAACTGTTGAACTAATTCTTGTGACTTTTTGAGTTCAGAGTTAAGAGTTCGCATTGCTTCCGCTTGCCTCGATATACCAATCTGTTGTTTTAGTGTAAATCGCTCATATATTGATTTGTTTTTCATCCGAAGTCCACACCATATCTGCAAAAAGAGTTTGTCATTTGATAAGGCTCAATAGGGCCTCTTTACTTGTCGCAAAGTCAGCTCTTTCAGTTTCAGCCTGTTGTATATGTCCCATTAATTTTGGCCAAAGAGTCACTGCTTCATCTAATTCTGGATCTTGCCCTGATGTATATCCACCCATTAAAATCAAATCACGGTTTTCCATATATAATGATACGAGTTTCCTAAATTTTTGAGCACTTTTTTGTAAATTTTCGTCAGTGATTTCGCTCATCACGCGGCTAACCGACATAGGTACATCAATAGCGGGGTATACCCCCATTTGTGTTTGTTTTCTAGATAACAGAATATGGCCATCAAGAATAGCACGCGCTGTATCCACAACAGGGTCATTAGAATCATCTCCATCAGCTAGAACAGTGTAAATGGCTGTTATAGTTCCCTGATTTCTTACGCCACTCCCTGTTCTTTCTATCAAACGAGGTATCATGGAAACAACGGAGGGCGGGTAGCCCTTTGAAGTTGGTTGTTCACCAAGGGCAAGTCCAATTTCTCTTCGAGCATGCGCAACTCTTGTAAGCGAGTCCATAATTAAGAGGACATTTTTCCCTTTATCACGAAAGTATTCTGCGATTGCAGTTGCTCTCTCAGCTCCTCTTATTCGCAGCAAGGGAGACCTGTCTGCTGGTACAGCCACTATAGCTGTTCTTTCTTTTGATTCTTCCGAAAAAATGGTATTTACAAAACTTCCAACTTCTCGTCCACGCTCACCTATCATTCCAACGACAACAATATCTGCTTCGGTATATTTACTCATCATTCCGAGCAGGATTGATTTACCCACACCAGAACCAGCGATAATACCTAAACGCTGACCCCGACCCACAGTCAGAAGACTATTTATTGCACGAACTCCAACATCCAAGGGGGTGTCCACAGGATTTTTAGCAAGAGGATTTAATTCCTTTCCTAACAAAGGCCATTTGTCATTTAATGTTGGAATGGGCTTTTCATCCAATGGTAATCCGATTGCATCAGTAACGCGCCCTAACAAACCCTCGCCAACTGGTATCATATATCCATCATCTATAACGCGCACTTTTGCACCAACGCTTATGCGAGCACCAAAATCATGAAGGCTCAATAGATTTTGTCCTCCATGAAATCCAATAATTTCTGCTATTGCAGGTACATTGGTTTCTGTATCAATTTCACATAAGGATCCGATTGTTGCTGGAAAACCATCACATTCTACCATTTGTCCGTCATATCGGTTAACTCTTCCAGAAACAGAAATAGGCTGATCCAAATTTAATGAATGGATACTTTTAGAAAGTTTCTCCTGAACAGATATCATGATGATTCGTCCCGGATTTTTTCAGAGGAATTTTCAGTAGTTATCTCAATTTCACTATCATTCTTTTCCTCACCCTTGGCTTCATCCTCATGCTTAATTACTTCTGATCTGTCATCAGATTTATTTTGTTGTGTTGATTTATTCTCGGTATCATTTAATTTAGCATTTTGTTCATTTTGACCAACTAAAGTGTCCGAAGAATTAGATATTTCCGCTTTTGGTTTGGTAAGTGGTTCTGAAATAATATTTTTTTCCTCATAGGTTTCTATTGGTGTAAGAGAAATACGCTTCTCTATTATATCTTCTATTTCGATTCCACCTAAACATATAGCTACATCGCCGTGGTTAAGTGTCTCGTCCTCAGAAAAAGTAAATTTCGAGAGGGTCTCCGATTTTTCTTTTACCATCTCCACATGGCTCAAGTCTGCCTTATTTAATTTTATAATAGGATTTTTACTGCTCGTGCCAACTCGAGAAATAAGCTTGTCTATTCTTTTAACAAAATGTTCAGGCATTTCTTTTATGGCAAATCCTGCACGCTCACTTGCTAGTGATAAGATAGTTGTTCGTATATCTTTTTCTAATTGCTCTGTATCGGCATAATTATTCTTAGTGAAATTTGAAATAAGTGCATCAAGTATGCTTAATTGTTTGGAAAACTTTTCTTGTAAATCTATTTCCATTTCATTTTTTCCAGCTTCTATACCATCCTTATAACCTTTGTTATATTGAACGGTTAATTCATCAGTGCTTTGGGCAGTGTAGGCTTCAATATTGTCAGGAATGCTATTTTTTTCGCTTTGGTCACCTTCACCAGAATCAGCAATTGGCTCAGCTATGCTACTTTCAGCATTTTGTGATGAGGTTGTAGTGTCGTTGTCAATCGGCATAGTGGCGTTAAGACCAATTTGCTCACCAGCTAGTTCAATGTCATTATTACCAGGAAGGGAAGAGGGGGACTCTACTTGTTGAGAATCTTTTTCCTCAATTTCGACAGACGAAGCTTTGACTGGCTCATCTTCATTTTTATCTGTGTCTATGTCTGTATCTGTACCTTTATTTGGTTTTGCACCTTTGGTTTGTGACGACTCATTTTTTGATTTTTTATCTTCGTTATCCAGTTTTTTTTGCGCTTCCATAGCAATTTCAACAAGAGACCTTGGTTTAAACTCCTGTTTTTTTCTAGTGGGTGCGTTTTCAGATTTTTTATAACCTGACTCAGTCACAAGTTTCATTATCCTCGCGATTTCGGAATCTTCCAACGCATTGGGTAGCTCAGCTTGTTCATCAGCGTAGGTAATTTGTTCACTTGCCATTTTGGTATTCCAATTAAATATTTAATTTTATCTTTCTTTAATTAGACGTAGTCCTCACCGCCACGGCCGGCTAATACTATAGATCCTTCATCCGACATTCGTCTCGCGACGTTAATTATTCGTTTCTGAGCCTCTTGTACCTCACTTAGGCGAACGGGACCGAGAGCTTCCATCTCATCCACAATATTCGCTGCCGCACGTGATGACATGCAAGAAAATAGTTTTTCCCTCAGAATCTCATCTGCTCCTTTGAGGGCAAGAATTAGGTCGTCAGTTTCTACATTTCTAAGGAGCATCTGAAGAGATTTATCATCTGATTTAAGAAGATTCTCAAATACAAACATGCTTTCTTGAATTGCAACAACTAGGTGCTTATCGTCCTTGCCAAGAACTTTCATAATTTTACTTTCTTGCTCTTGATTAGTAAAATTCATTATTGCTGCTGCTGCTTTTATACCTCCGACCTGCGTGGCGCGGAGCGATGTGTTAGCTTTGAATTTCTTTTGCATTACATCTTCAAGTTCGTTAAGTGCATCGGGCCCTACTGTATCAAGGTTAGCAATTCTAGCTATAACATCAGCCTGCATTTCTTCAGGTAAAAGGTTAAGAACATCTGCACCAAGTGAAGCATCCAAATAAGAAATAATTAAAGCAATTATTTGCGGGTGTTCATCTGAAATCAAATCAGATATTGAGGGGGCGTCCATCCAATCCAAAATTTCTATAGGTCGTTCTGAGTTGGATGGTGCAATCCTGCTTAAAACAGATTGAGCGCGCTCTTCTCCGATTGCTTTATTAAGAACATTTTTAATATAATTGCCAGCTCCAAGGCCCAAGCTCGTTTGCTGTTTTATGATAAATAAAAACTCGTCGAGCACCTGATTTACAGTGTCTTGGCCTAATCCTTGAACTGAATACATAGCAGCACCAAGGGCCTGTACTTCTTTAGGACCAAGATTCTTTATTATTTCAGATGCTTCCTCTTCCCCGAGAAGCATCATCAGGATTGCAGATTTTTGTATACCGTTCAATGAATCATATACAGTTTGATCATTTCCATCTGATTTATTTTCTGACTCAGCCATCTTTTTTCTCACATTCTAGCAAAAATATCTTCTAAGCTACGTATTTATCAATCATGAAGGTTCTTTATCAGCATTCATCATAGACTTAAACACATTAGCAACTCGTCCAGATTCTTCTCCAACAATCATTCTAATTATAGCCACCTTATCATCATAAGAGTTTGCAGTATCTAACATTTCAGGAGAAATTGCTGCTTTTTTAGGCTTTAACTTAGCTTTTATATCTTCAAGACTCTCACCTTCTTCAATTTCAACTGCATCTAAATCCGGATCATCTTCTAAACCAACCATCGCTTCTCCAGGTTTTCCAGATGCTGTTGGTATCATAATGCGATTGATAAGCGGACGAATAACTCCAAGAACAATAACACCCATTACCAGGAAGGTCATTACCTGTTGAATAAGGTTTGTAAAAAAATCAATTTCATACCAAGCCTTGGATATACCCTCTATACTCGAGACGAAAGCAGCACTTTCAACTGTTAACTGATCACCTCTTTCTTTATCGATGCCGATTGCATTTGTTACTAACTGTTCGATGTTTGCAATTTGTTCTGGCGTTAATGAGACTGCTTCTAAAAGCCCTGTTTCTGGGTTAACGCTCTCCTTTTCTCTCACTAAAACGGATGCTTGAATACGATTGATCTTATTTGATGGTCGTAATGTCGTCTCAACTTTACGGCTTACTTCATAATTTCGAACTTCGTTAGAAGAACGAGTCTTAAACTCACCAGGTTCGTTCCCTGCATTTTGCTGAGTTGCAATTTCTGCCTGGGTAGGAGCTCTATTAGTTGTTGCCCCAGGAATACCCCTGGCTGTTTCTTCAGCAGTTAGATCCAAGCTTTTTTGCTCACTGCGAAGTGCATTTCCTTCTGGGTCAACTCTTTCTTCAGTGATTTCACTTTTTGTAAAGTCTATATCAAGATTCACTTGAGCAGTTACATTGCCAGCTCCAACAAGAGGTGAGACTAGGGATATAATTCTGCTACGATAAATAGCTTCAACTTTAATTCGATGTTCTAATTGTGCATCAGATAGTGCGCTTGCAGGGTCATCATTTGGGTTTGACAGCAGTCCACCATATTGATCTACTACTGTTACATCTGATTTTGCTAGGCTAGGAACAGAAGAAGAAACCAAGTGAATAATTGCATTTACTTGTTGTTTGCTTAATGTTCTTCCTTCGTTCAATTGAACAAAAACTGAGGCTGTGGGCGCCGTAGATGTTCTCGCAAAAACAGATTTTTCAGGAATTGCCAAATGAACACGAGCTGCAACCACTCCTTGTATTTCACCAACCGAGCGTGCAAGCTCTATCTCTTGACTCTGCTTCAATCTAATATTTTCAACTGACCTACTAGAACCTATTGGTATATCACCTATAGCCGAATATCCATCGGGCACGGATGAAGGTAGTCCCTGTGCTGCCAGTGTCATACGTGATTTGTGATAATCACCAGTTGGAACCAATACATCTCCAGTAGATGGATCAATGCTTACGTCATATCCTGCATTTTTTAATGCCTCTACAACTCGCGCTTTTTCAGCCTCTGGTAGTGATGCATATAACGGTGTTAAGCTTGGTTGTTGCAATAACATATAAATTATAAGACCTAATGCTAAAACAGACACGGCAATAATTGTTGGAAAGGACTTTTTAAAACTGGGGTCAGATGTCAGTCTGCGCACATTTGACAAGATTCCGTTTCGCTGCTCTATTACCGCAGTTGAATTCATATTATCTATCGTTGTAGATTCAGCCATTTTTCTTTTCCTAGTTTAATAGATCCTATTGTTATTTAAAAATTCATGCAGCAGCTTTAAACTGGCATATTTAAGATATCTTTGTAGGCACTCAACATTTTATTTCGTACGTTTAGAGTAAGCTGAAATCCAAGGGATGATATTTGCTGGTCAACCATAACTTTACTCAAGTCTGTCTCAAGCCCAAGATCAAAGGCCTTCATGCTGTCAGCTGCTTGTTTCTGTGCATCTGCGACTTCTGTCAAAGCATTTTTCATTCTATCAGAAAACTCAACGTTTTGGCCTGATGTGCCAAGTGTTTCTGCTGCTTTTTCTATAACCTTCTCGTGAAGGCTATCAAGTTTTACAACTGATGAATTTATACTCGTCATTTTAAACCCCTTATCCTGCTATAGCTTGTTTTTCCAACATGTTTTGAATGTGTGCTTGACCGCCTCCCTGATATAGAGTGTCATCGATAATGATATCTTCCGCACTAATGGTTTTTCCATCTGATAATACCAATGCGCGCTGAATTACATTTTCTAGCTCTCTAACATTGCCTGGCCAGGTATAATTTACCAATAAGTCAAGAGCAGATTTTGCTAAAAATGGTATACTCTCAATTTCATTACAGTGTCTTTTGATCAACACTGTTGAAATAGCGATAATGTCAGATGTTCTCTCAGCCAGGCTTAATGTGGAAAGAGGAAAAACATTTAATCGGTAATATAAATCTTCTCTGAAATTTCCATTTCTGATCTCTTCAACCATATTCCTATTCGTTGTGGCTATGACTCTGACGTCAACAGGAATTGATGTTTGAGAGCCAATTGGCGTAACAGATTTTTCTTGCAAGGCTCGCAATAATTTTGCCTGTAGAGAAATTGGCATTTCTGAGATTTCGTCCAGTAATAATGTTCCGTTGTCCGCTGCTCTAAATATACCTTTATTAGTAGTAGAAGCTCCCGTAAACGAACCTTTTTCATAGCCAAATAAGATAGCCTCTAGCATATTTTCAGGAATAGCTGCGCAATTTACGGCAATAAATCCCGCTTCGTTTCGTTTTGAATTATTGTGTATGAACTTAGATAATACTTCTTTGCCAGTTCCAGTTGGGCCGTTTATAAAAACAGTCACATCTGTATTGGCAACGCGCTTTGCCAAGTTGAATAATTTTTGACTACTTTCGTCACTTGCCGCAACAACGCCTGAATTGGATACTAATGTTGCAAGCATTTGCAATCCATAATCTTCGCTAATATTTTCACTTTCTTGGATAGGCAGGCGAAGGAAAATCATCTTACCGCCGAGTTCAGATGTTATTCCAAATTCTGGTTGGTTTTCACTTACCGCACATATCTGGCTAGCTCTTAAAGTTTTCGCAAATGAAATTAGTGCATCATTACCAACTTTTTTATAGTATTGTTCGCTTATGATGAGAGTCTGGCATTTACTAGATGATATACCAACGTCAGCTGATATATTATCACTGCAAATAAACGGTATTTGACGGTTCTGCAAAATCTCTGAAAGGCGGTCCACAGAAGAGAACATTTCTGTAATAAGGTGAACATCGCTCATTTATTTTTCCTTCACGTAAAAAATTGTTCGAAGGGGTAAAGGCAAAAAGCTTGCCAAAAAGAAAATTTACCAAAAAAAACTCCTAGTGTGTTGAAATATAATATAAAAAATAAACATAATATTTCTTAAATGTGGTTCAAAATTCTGACACAGGACTTGCTTTTTTCTATAATTTGTGAACAAAATAATGACACTTAAAATGGTTAGGCATTTTCATGGGAAATATTGACGACATAATTGTAGGTAAGTCTGCCGTAATTGAAGAGCTAAAAAAACTTATCTTTGCGGTCGCCAAAACGCCAACAGCCGTTTTAGTTCAAGGAGAGACAGGTACAGGCAAAGAGGTTATATCCAGAGCTATCCACGAATTATCTGAAAGAAAAGGAAAGCTTATTTCCGTAAATTGCGCTGCCATACCTTCTGAACTATTGGAATCAGAGTTATTTGGTCATGAAAAAGGCTCTTTTACTGGTGCAGAAAAAACAAGGGCAGGACGCTTTGAACAGGCAGATGGTGGTACATTATTTCTAGATGAAATTGGTGATATGCCGATGCCTTTACAATCAAAGTTATTACGCGCACTTGAGCAAAGGACAATTCAGAGAGTTGGAGGGAGTGACGAAATAGAAGTAGACTTTCGCCTTGTTTGCGCAACACACCAAAATATTGAATCGAAAATTGATGAAGGTTTGTTTAGGTCCGATTTGTTTTATCGTATCAATGTGTTTCCAGTGCAAGTGCCACCGCTCGCTTCACGTGCTGTAGATATACCAGACCTTGTTGAGGCCATCTCAGCACAAACTCAAAGTTTAGCTAAGCCAAATTTTGATGAAACAGGTTTTCTGGAATTGTCTAAGTATTCTTGGCCTGGAAATGTTAGAGAATTGCGCAATGTTATAGAGCGGGCAAGTGTCCTTTTTCCAGATAGTAAGATTAATAGCAAAAACGTCAGGGAAAATTTACTAAGACTTAAAGTTCCTGACAGAGCAGATGAGCAAGAGCTATTATGGGATGCAACAGCAGATTTAGCAACAGAGGAAGAGTTACAACTTCCGCCAGAGATGGAAAAGCCAGTTCCTCATCCATCTCATTATAAACAATGGTTCCACTATTTTGATACTATTGACCTTAGAAGACACTTGAGAGATGTGGAGGTAGTGTTAATCGAAGCAGCTTTAGAAAAAACAGAAGGTATGGTGAGCCAAGCGGCATCGATACTAAAATTACGCAGAACCACTTTGATAGAGAAGATGAAAAAGCTTATGATAGAAAAGCCATTGCCCAAATCTGATTTGTCTATAGATATTGAAATAGATTAGTTTTTACATCCTGTTTGTATAACCTTTTAGGCGATTAAGGTTTTTTTTAGTTTTAGTATTTAACTTTTTAAGCTGTAACTCTAATGAAATGCGAATATCTCTATAAGATTTTATTTCCGATATCCATTGATTTTCTAGTTCCAAACTAGGTGTTTTCGGATTATTATTTACTGTCTTCTCAATCAGCATCTGTTGTTTAGAGGATATATTTTCTGCTTTAGAATAATTGTTCTGTTTGAGTGCCTTTAAAAGTTGTTTCGATAAGCTTTTAAACTGTTCTAGTTGGTCTCCTAGTTTCATTATAAAATAGACCTAATTTCTACCCACGCTTCACGTATCTCTTCTAAAGAGGAAATAGCTACTTTGACTCCAACAGCCTCTCCACTTTTATGATCTATTAATATTTGCTCTCTTGCATATTCGTATAGTCGGAAAAGATTCTCAGCAATCTCTCCTCCCTGTTCAAAATCTAAACTAGACTGTAACGCATAAATTATAGTGAGGGAGCGACTCATTTTTTCGGCTCTTATCTCCAAATCTGCTTCTTTTGGATTAATATTTTCACAAAACATACGCATGGACTTAATAAGTTCATCGAATAAAAGCAGGACCATTGAGTGTGAGTCCTCAGCTTCAATTACAGCCTTTTTCTCTGAATTTGAGTATGCGTCTAACATTTTATTGTAGTTCATTAGATTTTCTAGCTCCGACACTTTGATTTTTGTTAAAAAATCAGTTATACTTTATTATGTTTTATCCTTTATCTACACAATTAGTTGGACCAACCGCTCAAATTAAACCTGATGCAATGGTACAACCGCTTGGTCATATACGTGCAAACACTATGCCAACTCTTCAACAAACTATTTATGGGCTAGAGCCTTTAGATGAAATGAAAAAATCTCATAGGTACGAGGAAAACAGGCCACAAATTACGATATCGCATCCAAGAATGGCCCCATCTTCAATTAGTGCAGAAGAGTTTTTTCTGGCTCGTTCTTCGTTTTCTCCGGCTTACAATCACAATATGGCTGCCACTCGTGAAGCAAGAACGTCAAACATTCATGAAGATACACCGCGTTTTAAAGATCAAATCGATATTATAGCTTAATTAAGCTTCAACTAAATGATTTTACTTTTTTTCTAAATCTATAATTTTATTTTGTGTTAAAAGATACGCTTGAAAAAGATCGGCTTCACTTACGACACCGAGCATTTCTTTTGTTTCTTTATTTACGACGGGGATGGATTCTCCAACAAACTTACTAGCTATTTCTATGCTTTGTTGAAGAGAAGCATCATGCTTTATTATAATTGGTTTTTGAATGAGTGCATCTGTTACAGGATTATTTTTTTTGATTTTAAGAAGTCCATGCAGGCTAATCTTACCATAAAATTGTTGTTCTTTAGTTAATATATAAGCCTCACTTACCTCTGATTTGGTCATGGCTTTAATGCCATCTTCTGCAATAGTATCCTGTGAAAGGCTTACATAATCGCTTGTTGCTAATTGCCTGACTGACAATTCCATCATTTCAATTTGGCTTCGACCTTGTGAAATATCAATCCCTCTATCTAATAGCTGTCTGTCGAAAAATGAGTGGCCGAATAACAAATGCGCTACCAACGAACTTGTTACTACACTTAGCATTGCAGCTAGAGCTAATTCATAGCTCATTGTTAACTCTAACATAATTAAGACACCAGCAATAGGTGTGCCCACCACTGTACTAGATAATGCCGCCATCCCGCATATTACTAATCCCGGTCCAATAGCTGTGGCGACAGTAGCACCGCCTATCAGGGCAGCTACTTTTGTAAATAATGCTCCTCCAGCAGCACCAATAAACAAAGCGGGCGAAAAAATTCCTCCAAACATTCCAAATCCAATACAAACACCAGTAATAATTAATTTGCCAACTAGAAGGAAAAACAAATAGTGCACATGGAAACCATCATTAAGAATATTTTCTATATGCTCAATTCCTAAACCAAGTATCTCTGGTAAAAACATACCGGTAATACCAGTAATCAGTGCTGCAGTGATTAATAGTTTCATAGGTGACCATTTTAAGTCTCTTGCTACTTCTGAAGTTTTTCTGAGCGTAACCATATAAATTATTGATAAAATCCCAAAGATCGGACCAGTGAGTAGAGCAAGTGGTAGCAAAAACATTAGGTCAGGATTAATTCCAGACATCGAAAAGGTATTCACATTGCCAAAAAATATCTGGCTTATGCCTGCAGAAGTGATGCTGGTTATTGCTACCGGTGCTACTGCACGCAAAGAAAAGTGTCTTAAAATCGTTTCACAGGCAAAAATAGTTCCGGCAATTGGGGCATTAAAACCAGCTGCAATAGCTCCTGCAACACCACATCCAATAAATACGTCAGTGCTAATTCTCCCATTAGTTAGTGTTCTAACGTAGCTTCCTACCGTTGCTCCAAAGTGCACTAATGGTCCATACTGTCCTACTGAAGCACCGCTTCCCGCTGAAATAAAAGCAGCAATGGTTGAACCAAATCCAGCTTTTACATCTAATTCATTATCTGTTCGGTGCGCAGCATAGATAGAGTCTGCAGGTCCATGCCATCTGCTAATAGAAAAGATTTTTCGAATAAATAATATTACAAATACTGCGCATAAAAGTGTTATTAAAGGCGTTGGGGAGAGTTGTTTACCAAAAAAAGAAAAATCTAGGAAATTAAAATAGTGTCTAGTATTAAAAAGCCAGTCGACACCAATGACAAAAGCGTTTGAAACAATTGACATCAAAATCCCAAAGCTAATACCAGTAATCATTACTATGAAAATAGCTTGAAGAGTGGAAAACGCTACAGAGCGATTTGTATGGTTTGCCGGCTTCGCTAACATGGCTCAATCAAAAAGAAAATGTTTAATATCCATTTTAGGAAAAAGCATACTCTTAATTACTTTCGTTGCAAATTATAAAATTTTTAAAATAATTTTAAATAAGCTTATTTCTAGTTAGGCATAAAAATTGCAATTTTCTGCCGTTATCTATTTTGTAAAATATTTTTAAATTAATTTTCTTAGATTAAGAGGAAAAATTGGCTACTGATTATTTAAGTGCCCTTAATGTAGGAAGTGGGCTTAATACAACTCAAATAATTGATGCATTGGTTGCGGCAGAGCAAGAACCACAGGAAGCGCTTGTTAATAGTCAAAAAGAAGAAGCAAGCGTTTCTATCTCAAGTTTTGGTTCTGTTAGGCAGAATTTAACCGATTTCAAAAGTACGATGAGTGCTATGAATGGTGTAACTGGTATGTCACTCACTCAAGCAGGTTCATCAGTAACTGCTACGATAAGAGATGATGCAAAAGTAGACCAATTTTCGAGTAGTTTTGAAGTGAGTCAAATTGCACAAGCTCATACACTCGTATTTGATGGATTCACATCCGAGTCTGCTAATGTAGGTTCTGGAACACTTACGTTTGAATTGGGAAGTTGGTCTAGTGGAAGTTTCATAGTTAATAGTGAAGTCACGGGAGGCAGTGTCGCAATTGAAAATGGTTCCGATACCTTAGCCGAGGTAAAAGATGCAATAAACGCCGCTAATATAGGCGTTACTGCTTCCATTTTAAAACAATCCGACTCTAATTTTGCTTTAGTTTTAAAATCTGAAGAGGGTGCTCAGAACGCAATGCGTATTTCCTCGGGTAGCAGTAAAACTGTTTCGCAGACAACTGCTGGAGTTGAGGGTTCAACAGCAGAAGTTCAATCCGTTGCGGGATTTACTTCATCAGATATAAGTGCATTATCTGGGAAAACGCTATTTTTGCATGATGGGACAAATTCATTATCGGTTGAATTTAGTTCTGCACCCTCAAATTTAGCTGCAGTTGTCTCAGCTATAACCTCAACCTCTGGTTATAGTGACATGAATTTTGCAGTAACGGCGGGCACAAATGCATTAACTCTCACCTATGACTCCTCGGACGGAAATGTTGATTTATCAAGTGTCAGCGTTTTATCTACAGGGGGACCAGATGATAGCAATTTATACTATATAACTAATTATGATACCTCTGGCACAAGTGCATTTAATCCAGCGAGTGGTCTCTCTGTTTCACAGACTACGCAAGGGGTTACGGGGTCAACAGCTGAAATACAATCTGTAGCTGGGTTTACAGCCTCAGATATTAGTACATTGTCAGGAAAAACATTATTTTTTCATGATGGGACAAATGACTTATCAGTTAGTTTTTCATCAACACCAGCGGACTTAGCAGCAGTGGTATCGGCTATAACTTCAGCTACTGGTTATAGCGATATGAATTTTACGGTTTCTGCTGGATCTAATGCACTCACATTAACATATGATGCATCAGATGGAGATGTAGCGTTAGCAAATGTTGGTTATCTGGATACTGTTGAGAGCGTCTCGGCATCCGATGCTAGCCTCTCTATCGATGGTGTATCGGTAACCAGAACTTCAAATACGATCACTGATTTAATCGATGGAGTAACTTTAACCTTAAATAGCACTACATCCTCAGCTGAAATTATTTCAGGTAATTGGGATAGCTCGAATGCCTTGTTGGCATTGCAGGTATTTGTGGACCAAATGAATTCGTCAATTTCCACCTTAAAAGCGTTGACAGACCGCGGGAGTTCAACATCAGACCCTGGAGCGTTAGCGGGAGATCCTTTAGCATCTTATTTATTAAAACAGTTAACAAGCCTAACTACGCAGGCTATTGAGGGGTATGCAGACGAGTCTATTTATTTAACCAATTTTGGTGTTTTGACTGAATTAGATGGTTCTTTGTCAATAGATGAGGATAAATTCAAGAGTTACTTTTCTGAGAATCCAACATACTTTGCAGCAATTACGACTAGTAGAGTTGTATCAGACTCTTCATTGGTTTCAGGTTCAATGCTTGGCTCTGATTATACACCAGGCAAATATTCGTTTGCAATTGATAGTAGTACAGGCGCCGGTACAATAGATACGGATATTGAACTGATAAATTCAGGTTCGACCTATTACTCTTCAGGAGGTATCTTGGCTGGCCTGTTTCTTTCCACGGAAACTGGAGCAAGTTCTGCAAACATATATGTTGGCAGGTCTCTGTCCGAAACCCTACAAATGTTTGCAACGGAAATGTTGGCAAGTGGAGGGGATATTGAAAAAAAAATTAATTCGTTAGATGAGGACGTTGTTGAATATGAACAACAACTTGTGGATATTTCCTCCAAAATGGAAACTATTAGAGCAAGATATGTTGCTCAATATGCTGCCATGGACACTTTGGTAGCGCAGTTAAAATCTACTGAAACAACAATAACAAATATGATGGAATCCTGGAAAGCAAGCCTAAAATCATAATTAAGCGGCGTATTAGTTGTTATTAAATTTAAAGTATATCCAAAATAGTTACAGGTTTTGCAACCAGCTCTGCAAGTTTGGGAATGTTTTCGTCTTTTTCTAGCAACCATCCTGCAGGCCTAGTGGGGACGGTATTTGACCTCAGACCAAATATATAGGCCCTCAAAGCTTTAAGTGTGTTTTCTTTCGGCTCGAGAGGTTGCTTCACAGGGTCTTCAATATTTCCAAAAACAGTTTTTAGCTTTCTGGGTACATTTAATGCCTCGAAATATAATCTAAAATATGTGAAGTTTTCTAGTAATTCAACAGCATTTTCGCCAGCCTCGATCTCTGCAAGGAATATGATTATCTGCTCTGTAGGTTCAGAAAAAGCCTCAATGGGTATAGGGTTATATGAAATAGCAAGACCCTCGCTGTACTTTTTAGCAAATGCCACAATATCTAGTTCCGAGGATAAATACTCGCTAGTAACTCTTGCAATGCAAATCTCATATATCCAGTTAGGACAATTCATAATATTTCCAAAACATATAATTTCTCAATTTATTTTAACTTATTTAATAGCGATTATTTAAAAAAAAGTAAAAAAAAATTAATAAATTTAAAAAAATATTAAACAAATTCTGAGTATGTCGTTTGTTTCTCTAGAAGTTTGGC
>CABYPW010000017.1 GCA_902520885.1 uncultured SAR116 cluster alpha proteobacterium | reverse complement strand
GTTTTGTATTGTAACGTAATAAAAGCAAACCTAAAGGATGAAAGTGCTTTAAAATCCCTTTTAAATTATACAGATAAGGGCGCTGATCATGATAGATTCGAAAAATTTGGGGCATTGCTAAAATTTTGGGTAAAAATATCTCCTAGTACTGGCATATTCATAATAATTTATCCTTCAGAAAAACTCTTCTTGAACGCGAAGAATGAATTTAGTTCTATAATAAAATCTCTAGAATTGACTGGAAGTAAACTAGAAACATTTTCTGGCGCAATTGAGAATTTGAGTTACAACAATATTTTTTATAACGCCCTTCGAAAAATTGGGACCGAATTTTCGTTGGACTAATTATACAAAAATCATTGAGTTTTTGATGACATGTAGGAAAAACATTTAATTATTTTTACCCTTTTTATGCACATAAAGTGCATCCGATGTATGACACAGTATTGACACAGTGCATCAGTCAGGTATGCTATATTCATAAATAGGATCTGTTTAAAAACAAGTACTTAAATGGAAAAATGGATAGAGCACTAGACTACGAATCTAGGGGTCAGGAGTTCGAATCTTCTCGAGCGCATTAACATCGTCAAATTTTAGCCTTAATTCAATCATCAAATTAGTCAAATGAGGTTTTCAAACGATTGATGTTGATTTTTATGAAAACATTTAAAGCAACTATTATTGGAATTGCAATATTGCTAGCGACAGTTTTACAAGCGCATGAAATTACACGGCCATACAAGAGTTCTGATTTGACCTTAGCTAAAAATTTAAGTAATCAAGTAAAGTTTACAGAACTTGAAAACACAGTAAACATAAAATCAAACGGTATTCCTAATCATAAAACTGGAATGTTTCCAACTAATGGAAATCCGCACAAAATACGGGAACAAACACATTCCTTATATTTTACTAAATACCCGCAGAAAAGCGATCACATAACACCTAGCAAATTTTTTGGTGTCGCTTTGAATGGTGTAATGTTTGTACCTCAGACAGCGGAATGCTGGAGTCCTGAGAAACAACAAGTTCACTTAAAAACAAATAAACGACCTCCTTTAATAATTAGACTCGAACCACGGATAAGGACCAAAGGACAGTGTGATTGGCGTGAAGAAGCAATTGTTTTGGACAAAAAAAGACTAGGCTTAGATATGAATAACGCTCATGTGCAGCTGAATGGAATGTATCATTACCATGGATTACCCACCGGTCTAATTGAAACACAAATTACACCTAATAACTTAATTCATGTAGGTTTCGCTGGTGATGGGTTTAAAATTTTTGTATCTTTAAAAGACGAGTTTAAATCAAGTTATCGACTTAAAAATGGTGCTAGAAATAGCGGTCCAAATGGCGTGCATGACGGAACCTATACACAAGACTTTGAGTTTTTAAATGGTATAGGTGACTTAGATGAGTGTAACGGAATGGATACCAATACACATGGCTACATTTACTTAATCACAAAAGAGTTCCCTTTTATTCCAAGATGCTGGAAAGGCTATCCCCACCCCTCGTTTAAGTCTCGCCCATGAAGAAGTGTTTTTATAATTCATATTTACTTGATAACATAAATTTAGCTGGATAGAGTGCCACACTGCAAGATTAGTTATGAAGAGTTCAAAAGCTCTCGAGCGGATCTATTTTAAAATTATTGTGATATCATGTAATTAGGTATTAACATAATAATTGCTTAAATGGTTTGAAAGAGAACACAAAGGAGAAAACTATAATGTCAAATTTAAAGAAGTTTTTGTTTATGCTACCTCTATTTGTTTGGTCTTTTTCTACAACCGCTGAAACTGCTGAAATTGACAGCATCGCGGCATGCGCAGGTGTGGTTATTGGAAATGGCGCTGTTGACTTTTACATGGGAGACGAGGAGGCCTTTGATGTTGCAGCAGACATTGCTTATACTGCTTACTTGTCAATAGTTTTTGAGGGGCAATACTCACAGGATGATTTACAAATCGCTGACCAAATACTCGCCGTTAACTTGGATAAAATTATTGCTGCTTACAATACCGAAACCTTTGATGATGTCATGTATGAAGAAGTAGTCAGATGTTATAGGGTTTTGTCTTCACAATTAATAGCGAGCGGTCAGACTATCATTGATAATTATCAAAATTGGGAACAGGTAAAACAATCATCTTTAACCACTATAAAAAGAGTTTTAAATGCTAGCTAACAAATAGCAGCAGAGTTTCAATCTTTTCAAATTCGTTCGAATAAATAAATTGGTAAAAGTGCAAAGTCACAAATTATAAAGTATAGGAATTTTAATTTAAAAGTTATAAGTTTAAATTTTCAGTTACAAACTTCTTTTTTGGTCTTGTTAATTATTTTTCGTTTATTACAATTTGATGATACTAGTTAAAAATATTTTTAAAAAAGGTTTTCAAATGATATCAGATCAGGATGTGGCAAGCTATATTTCAAGCCTTAAAGGCAGGAAAGCTTACGAACAAAAAAAATCTAAAAAACTAGGCTTTCATTCTTTCGAAGATTACATTGAAAACAAACTTCTGCAAAGGCTACAAACTCATGTTAATATAGATGAGGAATTCGCAAATAGTGACCAAAATAAAATGACAAAGAAAGAAAAACTAGCCTCTAAAAGAAGCTGTGGCTGTTGCAAACATTAGAAATTGATATAAATTCAAGCGCCTGTAGCTCAGCTGGATAGAGCACTAGACTTCGAATCTAGGGGTCAGGGGTTCGAATCCTCTCGGGCGCGCCATTTATTTAAAATAAAACAACTTTTTAACCGAGTAATAACAAAAAATAATAATTAAAAAATTTAACGCGTTCATGTATAAGATTACTAATAACCATCGATTTATCTTATACTTTTGGAAAAACCAATTTGCGAAAAAAATAGCGCCTAATCTTTTATTTTTGGGAATATGTGTAGAGCATTACTAGCTAAAGAAATACTAATATTAGTCCCTAGCTCATATTTGCCTATTTCATCATGATCCACTACAGAAGTAAGTACCTGACCGCTCTCATGCTCCATTTTTACTATGGCGCGAGGCCCGAGCAGTTCAATGTTTGTCACCATTACTCTCACTATATTTTCATTCGGTTTTCTTTTTGGGTCAGCAAGCTTTATTTTTTCTGGTCGAATTCCGACATCTATGTGCTGGCCTAAGTTTAAGATAGTATTCACCTTAATGTTTCCAATAGGCAGTTTGAGTTCTGAATTTTTAGAAATTTCGCCTTTCATAAAATTCATGCTCGGATTACCAATAAATCCCGCTACCATGCGCGTCTTCGGCTGAAAATAAATTTCAGTTGGCGTTCCAACCTGCTCAATTAATCCTTTATCCATAATCACGATCCTATCGGCCATTGCCATAGCCTCTTCCTGGTCATGAGTTACAAAAATAGTGGTTGCACCTAATTCTCTATGCAATTTCATTATTTCAGCCCTCATCTCTAAACGCAAGTTTGCATCGAGATTGGATAATGGTTCATCAAACAAAAAAACTTTTGGCTTTCGGACTATTGCTCTGCCGATAGCTACCCTTTGCTGTTGTCCTCCTGAAAGAGCATTAGGTTTTCTATTTAGAAGATGTGTTAACCCCAATAAATCAGCTACTTCGTTAACTTTTTCTTTTATTAATTTAGGAGACATTTTTTTAGCTTTGAGGCCGAATCCTATATTTTGTTCTACTGTCATTGTTGGATAAAGTGCATAATTCTGAAAAACCATCGCTATATCGCGATCACGAGGCTCAAGCTCAGTAACGTCGCAACCATCTATAGAGATTGTTCCACTCGAAACTGATTCTAAACCTGCAAGTAGGCGCAAGGTTGTAGATTTACCGCATCCGGAGGGTCCAAGCAAAACTAGGAATTCAGAATTATGTATTTCTAAGTTAAGCCCATCAATAATGTTTGTAGAACCAAAGGACTTTCTGAGATTTTTAAAATCAACTTGACCCATTACAAACAAATCTCTCTAATATTTAACACCACTACCCCCAATTCCTCTTATAAGATGCTTTTGAATTGAATAGGATAAAATTAAGACTGGTATTACTGCAATAAGAATAGCAACTGCCATTTTGCCTAGTTCGATTCCCCGGAACGTCCAAAAACCAGCAATTGCAACTGGCAATGTGCGACTCTCAGCACCAGTGAGTAGCAACGAATAAAACAAATCATTCCAAGAAAGAACAAAGCCAAAGATACCAGCCGCTGCAAGACCAGGCCTTACTGCTGGAAGTATTACTTTATAAAATGCTTGGAACCTTGTGTAGCCATCAATCATAGCCTGGTCCTCTAAGTCTTTTGGAACTTCATCAAAAAACCCAATTAGAAACCAGGCAACTACCGGAACCACAAAAGTAAGGTGCGCAGTTATTACTCCGACACGACTATCTATTAACTCTAATTTATAAAGAAGTAAGAAAAGCGGAAGAATTAAAATTGCAGGAGGCATCATCTCCGCCGCGAGAATTGAGTATCTTGCCCCCTGAAAGCCACGAAAACGAGAGAATGCATACGCCGCAGGTGCTCCACATATCAGTGAAATAACCACCGTAATTAATGCGATAAAAAACGAATTCAAGATGTTGAGTGGAACGTTACTATTGAACACAATCTCGTGCCAATTTTCCCATGATGGTTCAAAACGCCAAATATCCGGTCTCCCACCTAGTGAAGGTGGTTTTATAGACTCTAAAAATATCCAAAGAAAGGGAAACAATACCAATATAATCGCTATAAAAATTGCTGTTGTGCCAAGAAAACGCGACAATCGATTTTCAAATGATACAATCACTTTATCACCTTTGGTCGCGATAAGTACACGATTAAAATTACGAAAACTAAAATAAATATAATCAGCAAAATAGACGCGGCAGCAGCTTCACCCATGCGGAAAAAACGAAAACCTGTTTGATATATATAATACATAATGGTCTCTGTAGAATTACCTGGTCCACCTCGCGTAATGGCAAATACATATTCAAAGACTTTAAATGCATCCAATGCTCTTATGATTAATGCAACTACTATAACAGGCCGTAACATGGGTAACGTAATTGAAGAGAAGGTTAACCATCGTCCTGCACCATCGACACGAGCAGCCTCGAATGGTGTTTTTGGTAAGGCCTCCAAACCTGCAAGAAACATTAAAAGCATGAATGGTGTCCACTGCCATACGTCGATAAGAACTATCGAAAATAATGCTAACTCTGGACCAAACCAGTCTAAAGAAACTCCAAATCTTAATAGGTAAAAAGGTATTATACCGATTTCTGAGTTTAGTAAAAAACGAAACATTAAGCCTACCGCGATAGGAGTTATAAACATGGGGGCAAGTAATATTGAACGAACAAATCCCCTGAAAATCAATAACTTTTGAATGAGAAGGGCAAGTGAGAGTCCGAAAATTAACTCAATTATTACGGCACTAGCTACAAAGCTTATGGTATTCCCCATTGCGTTTAAAAAACTTTGGTCAGTTGCGATAAAGCCAAAATTTTCGAAACCTACAAACTGAACGTCATTTATTCTTGTAAGCCGATAATCTTGAAGCGATAGCCACAAAGAAAATATGAACGGGTATAGCATTATGCCAGATAGGAGAAAAACCAATGGTAAAATTAGCTTATATTTAATATGCATTTGAGCTGCATTCGTTATTATTTAGGGGTAGCGATAAATCGCCACCCCTCCATTTAACATTATTTAATTGCTCTTTCCACACCATTTGCAGCTGCATCTAATGCTTCTTTTACACTCTTTTGGCCAGTAACAGCAGCACTCAATTCAGTACCAACTATTTCTATCAATTCCTCGGCGTTGTTTCCAGAGGACAATGGTGCTGAGCCATCCAGAATGTCAGCTAGCGCAGTGTAGTAGGCCTTACCATAACCCTTTTCCCAAACTTCTGGACTATTCATTACGCTGTTGCGGACTGGTGCGCCACCCATAATAGCTCTTTGTTTTGCAACCTCTGGACTAGAAATCCATGAAATAAACGTCCAAGCATCATCTTTATTCTCTGAGTTTGCAGTAATTCCCCATGACCAAAGCCCTAAAACGGACTTACCGCCAGGGACTTCATGAAGGGTAAAATTACCTGCAAGGTCACCAGACATTCCATCTTTTGCGTTCAACGCTGGAAGCATCCAGTTGTAAGAAAGCATTGTGGCAGCTTTACCCGAGGACACCGAACGTAAAGCTTCATCAAAACCCCAGTTTGCAGAGTTAGGTGGAGCAGCCTGACTATGGGTCTCGATATACTGATTTAGTGCATCAATAGCAGCTTGGTTATTAATAATCACATTGCCTGCATCATCAAACAATTCACCACCGTTAGCATATAACCAATTTTTCCATTCCTCCATAATTTTATAACCTTTTTGAGGTTGCATAGCAGCGCCGTACATACCATTAGTCGTTAATGATTTTACAACGCTCATGTAATCTTCAATTGTTTTTGGAATTGCTAAACCTTTCGAGTCAAAAATATCCTGACGAACTATTAAACCAAGAGCATAGTTATAATATGGCACACCATAAATAGAACCGTCGACCTTGCTTATGTCAGCAAGAGCTGGAACGAAGTCATCATATGCATAACCATCTTGGCTAGAAATTAGTGAGTCTAAAGGCTCTAAGAAGCCAGCTCTTGCGAACTCGTCAGTCCAAGGGTTATCAATTATAATAACGTCGTATGTCGCTGAAGGTGCTAATGATGATGTTAGAATCTTATCGCGCATAGCATCAAACGGCATAGCGTCAAAATTTACTGTGATCCCAGGGTTCTGCTCAGTGAATTGATCGGTGAGCTTTGCTACAATATCATAATCTGGAACTTCTTCCATAATAATATTAATTTCACCCGCGTGAGCAACTTGGGATGTACTTATTGTAGCCCAGGCAATTGCTGCGATAGCAGTGCTTAATTTAAGTTTTTTCATATTTATCTCCCATTTGTTAAATTTATAATGTGACATGTTATCCCATATACACGCCACCAGTTACGTTGATGCCTTGTCCTGTCATGAACCGAGCTTTATCGGAAGCAAGAAAAACGACAACATCAGCAACATCTTCTGCAGTTTCGATCCGGCCAAGTGGAGTTTGATCAATGTAAGATTGAAATACGTCACTAGGGGTGGAGCCAAGCAAATTAGCCTCCCATTTAACCTCACGATCTTGCATTCCTGTCTTAACGAAGCCTGGACAAACAGCGTTAACCCTTATTCCATCCCCAGCATGCTCTCTAGCAAGCGACTGTGTCCATCCTAACACTGCAAATTTTGATGCTGAATAATGCGCCAAAAGAGGGGCGCCTACTTTGGCAGCTAAAGACGCAGTATTCACAATGACACCTTTATTTTGGTGTTTCAAAAAATGACGTATCGCAGCCTGATTGGAAAGAAAAACACCCTTAGCATTAACATTGAAGTTAAAGTCCCAATCCTCTTCGGTCAGATCCAAAGCTCGTTTCATGCTTGATACACCAGCATTAGCATGCAAAACATCAATTTGACCGAAAACTCGCTCTCCTTCTTTAAACGCAACATAAATAGAAGTTTGGTCGCAAACGTCGAGTTTTATAGCTAAAGTTGGGCCCTTTATGGTATTGGCAACATCCTGCACAACCTTTTGTTCTAAATCTGTGAGGACAACATTATATCCAGCTTTTGAAAACGCTTGTGCGCTTGCAAGCCCAATACCTGTTGCTCCTCCAGTTATAAGAGCTGTTCTTTGAAAAGTACCCATTATTTTTTAGGCTCCAACATCCCACAATTAATTCACATAATATAACAATATTCAACGAAAAAATGGTGCTTTTTCATTAAAAGGTTGAGAATTTTGTTTGTTTATGATTTTTATTGTTAAAAATAATCAACAGGGAACATTATATGACCTCTAAAAAATTTCATGCCTCTCAGCGTCGTGATATGATTCTTTCCTCCCTTGAAGAAGAAGGGCTAGTAACAGTTCCTATGATCGCTAAGCTCTGTGAAACTTCAGAGATGACTATTCGTCGAGATTTTGATTTTTTGGAAGGGCTAGGACTACTAGCTCGCACACACGGTGGTGCAATTCTACCTAATAGTCCATCGGCAAAAAAGTTTGATACAATAGAACCTAGCCTTGACCGCCGAAACGTTTTAAATCAACGGGCAAAATTTGCTATTGCTGCTTTAGCAGCGCAACAAATTGGACCAAATCAAACAATTGCATTAGACGTAGGCTCTACCGTGTTTGCTCTAGCGGATCGTATCAAACAAATGCCTATTCGAGTTTTTTCCACCTCACTACCAATTGCCAGTCACCTCGGACAATCAGGTGCAAAGGTGTATGTTCCCGGCGGCGAAGTTCAGGGATCAGAACCATCGATAGTGGGTGTAAAAGCAGTTGAGGATTTAAGGCGCTTCCACTTTGACATCTCTTTCCTTGGTGTTTCGGGATTGGCGGAAGACGGATTCTACGATTATTCAATAGAAGAAACAGAAATAAAAGCAGCAATGGTCTCGCAATCTAAACGCAATATTGTTTTAATGGATAGTTCTAAATTTGGCAGAGTATCGGTTGCAAGAGTTTCTGAACTTACTAATATCAGCATGCTTATAACAGAGAAAATACCGCCTGAACCTTTGCTAGAATCTTTAGATGCAGCTGGTGTCGAAATTCTAATTGCATCGAGTGTCGTTACTGAAATGAGAAAGGAGATTTATAATGGTTTTTGACTTCTTTGGAGAGAAGAAAAAGGTGGTGATCTCCATGGCACACATTGGTGCTCTGCCAGGCTCGCCACTTTTTGACGCTGACGGCGGAATAGATAAGCTAATTGAAGATGTGTCAATAGACATTGAACAGCTACAATCTGGGGGGGTCGATTCAATAATGTTTGGCAATGAAAATGATCGGCCATATGTTCTTAAAGCGACACCCGAAAGCATTGCAGCTATGACAATGATTGTATCGACACTTAAGCCAATGTTGAAAGTACCATTCGGTGTAAACTATTTATGGGATCCGACTGCTACTGTTGCTATTGGTTCTGTGACGGGTGCATCATTTGTTCGCGAAATCTTTACAGGAGTATTTGCTTCTGACATGGGTGTTTGGGCTCCAGACTGTGCACAAGCAAGCCGACTTCGTTCCAGTCTAAACAAAAACGATATGAAAATGTTTTTTAACATAAATGCCGAATTTGCCCATTCTTTAGACCAGCGAAATATTGAATTAAGGGCAAAATCTGCCATATTTTCGTCTTTAGCTGACGCCATCCTAGTATCAGGTCCGATCACAGGCCAACCTGCGGATAGCTCAGACCTTCAAAAAGTTGCCGAGGCTGTCGGAGATTTAGTACCAGTTTTTGCAAATACGGGAGTGAATATAGACAATGTAAATAAAGTCATGTCAGTTGCATCTGGTTGCGTTATAGGAACACATTTTAAGGTTGACGGCAATACATGGAATAAGGTCGACGGTGAACGTGTAAAACGATTTATGGGTGTAGTAAATAGGCTACGAGGATGAGTTACGTAATTGGGCTTGATATTGGAACTACATCTACAATAGGCATTTTGCTTAGTTTACCTGATAAAATTTTAGGTCACGCCACTCGACCTGTAAAACTGAGCTCTCCATTCCCAGGATGGGCAGAGGAAAATCCAGACGAATGGTGGAAGAATGTTGTTGAAATCATTCCTGAACTCATGTCAAAAGCGAAAATTGGTCCGGAGGAAATCCAGGCTGTAGGTGTAACAGGTATGCTTCCAGCTGTGGTATTACTCGACTCTTTAGGTAGAGTACTCCGTCCTTCTATCCAACAAAGTGACGGTCGTTGTGGTGAGCAAGTTCAGGAGATAAAATTAGAGTTTGAAGAACAAGAATTCATCAAAAAAACGGGAAATGGTATAAATCAGCAATTGGTTGCTGCAAAATTGCGTTGGATAGAAAAACATGAACCTGAGATATTTGCACAAATCAGTACAGTTTTTGGTTCTTACGACTTCATCAACTGGAAACTCACTGGTGAAAAAGCAGTTGAACAAAACTGGGCACTTGAAGCAGGGTTTGTCGATACTACTACTGGTTTGATTTCTGATGACTTGGTCTCTTTAGGACACATCCCCCGTTCTGCTATACCTCGCAAAATTGCCTCTCATTCTGTTCTCGGAAAAATAAATGAGGACTCTGCAAAGGCAACTGGACTTTCGAAAAGTACATTGGTTGTTGGTGGTGCAGCTGATCATATAGCATCAGCTTATGTTGCTGGAGTGAACCAACCTGGAGACGTTTTGCTAAAGTTTGGTGGAGCGACTGACATTATGATTGCTACTGACAAATTGAAACCTGACCCTCGTATGTTTCTTGACCTCCATTTAATACCTGGTCTGTATATGCCAAATGGTTGTATGGCATCTGGTGGCTCTGCTCTTAACTGGTTTGTTGATAAGTTAGCCAAAGGTGAGAGAGAAAATGCACAGTCATGCGGGATTACACTACATCAATACCTTGACAAAATCGCTACTGAAACACTTCCTGGGTCCGAGGGTGTCCAGATTATTCCTTATTTCTTAGGTGAAAAGACACCAATACATGACCCATATGCTCGTGGAATTATTCGCGGAATCAGTTTAAACCATGACATACGACATTTGTGGCGCGCACTGCTTGAGGGTTTTGGATATGCGTTCCGACACCATATAGAGGTTTTTAATGAGATGGGCCATCCAACTACACGTTTTCTGGCCTCAGATGGTGGCTCCAATTCAAATCTTTGGATGCAAATTTGTGCCGACATATTGCAACAACCTATACAATTGTTGAGAGGACACCCAGGTTCCTGTCTTGGGGCGGCTTGGATGGCAGTTATTGGGTCAGAAATGAGTGATGACTGGTTTGGCATTACAGATTTTGTTTCTTACAGTAACCTTATTGAACCTAATACCCAAAATGCTGAACTTTATAACAAGGGATACCGCACCTTCCGTCAAACATATCAAGCCTTAGTTGAAGTATAAATTATGATAAAGGCAGTAGCCTGGGATATAGATGGAACACTCGTAGATAGCGAACCTCTTCATTTAAAATCACTAATATTGGTTTGTGAAAAATACGACGTTGATATTTCTGACCTCCCAAATGAATATTTCATCGGTGTAAATCTCCCTGGTGTTTGGAAATCACTTCAAAAACGCTTCCCTGCTGGGCTAAAATTTGAAGAATGGGCACACCAAATCAATAATTTTTATTTTATTAATAGTTCAACTTTAACTACGATGCCAGATGCTTCAGAAGTTATAAAAGAACTGCAGATTATGGATATTTTACAAGTAGCTGTTTCAAACTCTAACCGGCTCGTAGTAGACATTAATCTTGCCGCACTTGGAGTGTCAAAAATATTTAATTTTTCTCTCTCTCTGGACGATGTAAAAATAGGTAAACCAGACCCAACTCCTTATAAAATAGCTGCAAAGAAACTGGGGCTTAAACCATATGAAATTTTAGCTGTTGAAGACAGCATCTCTGGCATTATCTCAGCACAAAAAGCAGAACTGCTGGTTGCCGCAGTAAATGTTCGTGGAAACCTAGCGAAATCTGCAGATTTTTCAATAACGTCACTAAAGGAGGTATTAAATTTAATAACAAAAAAAAGATGATTCTGCAGAATTATTTTAAGGCTAGATCTTATAAATACTAATAGCAAATATTTAAAAATTACTATACGAAATTAAAACATAAATTGAGACTCTATTAGTTGTTTGAACTCTACTGACTTTAATATAAATGAACTAATGAAAGTTCGATCTAAACCAGTGAAAAATAGTTTTTGTCTTGAAACATCAATGAAATTTTCCCCTAAATAGCGCGTTTAATTTATCAAATGATAGGCAGCAATAAATATGGAACATCCTTTTCTGAAAAGTGAAGCGATATTTTTTTTCCAAAAATATCCAGTGGTCTGTCATCAGGGTCGTTATGTAAAAACGGGCCACAACCCGAAAATTTATTCATATTAGGAAGTGTACTGCCTCCACCAGATTGATTTACATAGTCTCTTCCTCTGACTGTAAGCGCTATTCTGTAATTTTTAGGTATTACTATTGAAGTTGGCCAAATCTCGATATCTAACTCATAGATTTTTTGAGGCTCTAAAGGCTGAATTTCGTCATGTGTGTAATAGGGCCTGTAAGGTTTGCTCATATTTGGATCTAGTTTTCTGTGAGACGCACGCAGCCATCCCTGTCCTACAGGGGTATTTGGGTCTAATGCACCTTTGAAAGTAATTTCTTTAAAATCTTCGGAAAACACTCGCACGACTAAAAACAAATCAGCATCTGAAGACTCAGATGAAATAAATAGTTTTGATGCCATTGGGCCTGTTATTTCTGTTTCGCCAGACAAAGGCTGACTTACAAAAGTTATACCTTCTCCAAAACCATCATATTCAATTTTGGTTTTTTCAAATGTTTGTTCTTCTGAAGAAAGCGAGCCAGTTGGTGTTAGATATAACTTGGTCCAATTTGTTCGCTTTAATGGCCATTCATTCTCTTTTCTTTCAACAAATTTATTGCCAGGATACCTTACCTGCAAAGTAACTCTGGGCTCATTTCTCCAATTATTATCTTCCCCTTTAAGATAATGTCCAAAAAACCTCTTCTGTATATTTACGCCATAATCTGTATAAAACTCTGTCCAATGCTCCATGCCATGAACTTCAAGCCATTTCTCAGTAGAAGCAATCTTGTTAAAACCTTCAAAATTACCTCGAGAATGAAGTGATTGCCCCCCCCCAATTTGCTGCTGATAAAACAGGGACAGTAATTTTTGAAAAATCGGGTATTCTTTCCTGCCAATATTGGTCCGTAACTAATTTATTACTGGACATATCTCTATTCATATTAGTGCGATTATAACCAAGCTCTTCATTTGATAGCGTGAGCGGTCCTGACACATAGTCACCATTAATCCGAGCTTTATATCCGTTCACGCCTAAGCCATTTTGTCTTGGAATGCATCGCCCTTTATACCAATTGCCACCATATGTACAATATATACCGCCATGATAAGCCCATTCTCTATATAGATCATGCGCTCCCTCCCAAATACACATTGCCGCAAGGTTAGGCGGCTGTAATTCAGCAACTTGCCACTGATTTATTGCATAATAGGAAATTCCGTTTAAACCAATTTTTCCATTTGACCACTCTTGCTGGGCAGCCCATTCAATACAGTTATAAAAATCCTTAGTTTCACGTGGTGAAAATGGATCTAAATAACCAGGTGAGCGTCCTGCACCCCTCGAATCTATTCGCACACAAACATAACCGTCAGGAACCCATCTTTCAGGATCTACAACTTCCCAATTCTGATATTTGCAAGAAGAATTAGCCATAACTTCTGGAAACTTATCTACCATAATATCCCATTGGGGCTTATAACCATCTCTAAAGTCGAGCCATTTACCATAAACCCCATAAGTCATAATTACTGGATATTTACCAACTCTCTCAGGACAATAAATATCTGCTCTTAAAATGAGACCGTCATCCATTTCAATAGGATGATCCCAGTAAATTTTCATACCATCATTAAAAGTAATTTTTGTCATGAAATAAAACAACCCTCGCAATTATTGAATTCTTTAACTGTTGTATACAGAGCAATAAAAGTCAAATTCAATAGCGTGCTTGTCTGGTAAGTTTAGTTTCTTTTCTTTTAACTATTTGACACTATTTTTCAATTTTGCTCAAATTACACCATTGGAATCAATTAAGGGGAAAGCTATGCAACGGGTTTCTAATTTAGAAAAAGAAGACTACACCACGTCAGAAAAAGAAATCTTTGAAGCAGCAGAGCAGTTTTTGGGCAGGACATCAAACCTTATGAAAATTCTAATTACACATACGCCAGAGATTGCCCGCTGGTGGTTAGGATTTCTTGTATCTATTCGTCAAGATGGTCTTGGCTCCAACTCTGATGTAAAGTTACGTGGACTAGCCTGCGTAAAAACTTCCATGACAAATGAATGTAACTATTGCACATCTCATACAAGAATTTATGCAAAAGGCATTGGTCTTAGTGATGAACAAATTATAGCATTATCAACAGATGATTATAAGACATCGTCTTTATTTACAAATCGAGAAAAATTGGCTCTTGAATGGGCAGAAGCTGTCACTTTAAATCAATCTCGTGATAACCAAGAACTTGCGGATAGGATGAAATCTGAGTTTTCAGATAGGGAAGTTATAGAAATTACACTCGCCTCTGGTTTGTTCAATCTTGGTAATAGATTAAATGATTCTTTTGTATCTGAACTAGAGAGTGAAACATATAACAAAAAACAATGGAATGCAGTTGGAAAGTTGTCTATTCAAGCATTGGAGAATTTTGCTTCTAAATTTCCCGATCAAAAATTTCGAGATGTTGAGTAAAATTAAAAGTGAGAAATACCATAAAAAATATCTCTTTTATTTTTCTTATAATATGTGTAACCAACATCTTCTATCACCCTAGTCAAGCGAAAGAGATTTCTGGGACTAAAGGCAGCAAGATTTTTGGAGAAATAGTATCAACGTTTAACCAGCCTTGGGCCATATCTTTTATCAATAGCAATACCATGCTTGTTACAACGAAAGGTGGTATGTTATGGCTTGTGGATTCTTCTGGGTTTAAAAAATCAATTGCAAATATTCCTAAAGTATCAGTTGGAGGCCAAGGTGGCTTAGGGGATGTGATTATTCACCCAGATTTTGCTTCTAATAATCTTATTTATCTATCTTATGTCTCATCCGATGACTTTGGGATTTCAAAATTTGCCAAAGTTATTAGGGCAAAGTTAGAAATTACAGATGAACCTTACTTAACTGATGTAACTGATATATGGCTGCAAACTCCAGCAGCTATCGGAAATGGTCACTTCTCTTACAGAATGGTCTTTGGACCTTCCGATTCTGACTATGAGTTAGATTTATTTATAAGTTCTGGTGATAGGCAAATAATGACCCCTGCCCAAAACTGGAATAGCGACTTGGGCAAAATAATAAGACTAAAAGAAGACGGAGCAATTCCAAAAGATAACCCTTTTCAAGATAATGGTAATCGCGCTAAATCCTTTTGGACAATGGGACATAGGAATGCTCTTGGTCTTGCTTTTGATAGCAACGACCAACTTTGGTCTACTGAGATGGGGCCTAAGGGCGGTGACGAGCTTAATTTAATTCAAAAAGGTAAGAATTATGGTTGGCCAATCGTATCTGAAGGAAGCCACTACAGTGGTATACCCATTCCGCCTCACGAAACACGCTCTGAATTTCAAGCTCCAATGGTGTTTTGGAACCCGACAATTGCTCCCTCTGGTTTAGATTTTTATGAAGGAGATGAATTTCCATCTTGGCAAGGTAACGCACTAATAGGTGGTTTGAGAAGTAGAGCGCTTATTAGAGTAACATTCGATGAAAATGGTCCGATAGAAAAAGAGAGATTTCATTGGTCAAAAAGAGTTCGTGACGTAGAGGTGTGCCAGAAGGGTTTTATCTGGGTGATAGAAGATGGCATTGATGCAAAATTAATAAAATTCACTAATTCTTCAAAAAACTAATCGGTTTTTCTTTAATAACTAAAGTTTTAATCTTTTAATAAGGTATTTTCTTATGTCTAAATCATTTTGCGATAAGGCTGCTATAATTGGGTCCCCCCAAACAGGGTGAGGCCATTTTGCATCATCCTTATGGCGTGCAATAACGTGTAAATGAAATTGAGATACAATATTTCCAATAGAGGCAATGTTTATTTTATCCGCATTTTGCGTTTGACATAAAAACTGACTGAGTTTCCTTGTATAAATAAGCAGATTTTTTTCTACCTTAATTGGTAAATCATGCCAGTCTTTTAATTCAGAAATCGTTGGAACAAGAATATACCAGAAATAGCGAGAATCATTAAATACTCTAATTTGAATGTCCTCAAAAATATCAATCAAAAAACTATTATCTTCTAGCCTCTGATCTAGTTTGAAAATAGACAAAAACAATCTCCTTTTTATTTCATTCTACCAAAATAGTGATTATAACTCATGCAACTTCACTTAATTCTGCTATTCTCTCTTTTCAGTATCCTAGACAAATATTTGGACTAGGTACAATATAGCGTTTATTTATTAAGTTAAGAGGCGGACATGCTTAAAAAATTACCAAAGAACATAATATTAGAGTGGTTTGGGGTTATAACAGCTATTTTGTATTCCATGTTAATTGCTCTTAATATCGGGGCGGAGTTTCTTGGTTTTACGCTTTTATTAAT
Source organism: uncultured SAR116 cluster alpha proteobacterium (assembly GCA_902520885.1). GTDB lineage: Bacteria > Pseudomonadota > Alphaproteobacteria > Puniceispirillales > Puniceispirillaceae > UBA5951. Next base: position 28,743 of record CABYPW010000017.1, on the reverse strand, counting down.
TTCAGCTATTTCAATTGCTATCTGGGCATATCGCAATAATTTTAAAGGGATATTAGTATTACAAGTTTTTTACGCCTCTGCAGGGCTTGTCGGCATGTTAAGATGGTTTTAAGTAAAACAAAACTATTTTAAGTATTAAAATTACAAATAAGATTTTCTTTTTTATGGTATAATTTGAGTGCTGGTTAATTTTGTTTGATAGAGAATAAAATGTCACTTAAATCTTTTTTTTATGACAGATTGTTACTAATAGGTATTTTGGTAACTGCTGCTTTAATTCTCTGGTGGTTAACCGATGATATAATTGCAGCGCTAGTATGTCTTTTTTCATTAATAATCATTTCTTTTATTGCAAGATTATATCAGCCCTGGAATGAAGAAAAAGTAATTAAAGAATTAAACATTCAAAATCAAAAAAAACCAAAAAAACCTTTTTCACAGGACCGATGATGCTTCATTTTCTGCTTATGACAAAATTTTTTTTGTTAACAATGATATTTTTTTTCCCAGTCATAAAATACCTAGAAGCAGAGACTAAGACAGCCGAGATTTGGAATGGTGTTTGGTTTACATGCGAATTTTCCCAGCGTACAAGAGCACCTGATGACAAATGCAAAATGTTTGATAATGAAGGTTTTAAAGTCAACAATGGCATATTTACCTATCTTGAAATGATAAATTCAACTGAAGAAAACTGTCGCGGCAACAAAAAAGGACATTGCTTCAATAGCAATATGAATAGTATTTCCGTGAAAGAATCTCCCATTGGCAAGATTGATATTGGACCCGATCACTTATTTGTTAAATATCTTGGATGCAAACAACGGTTTTCGTTTAAAAAAGCAGAGAACTACTATGCTGTTATTCCAGATAAAAAAAATTGCTTTTGGGCATCAAAGCGACATTTTTATGTTGCACGTTATTTAGGAGAATTATCTATTAAGAATTAAGTTAACTTTCATCTAAATAACCATTTTATACTCACCTGTCCAAAAGAGAGTGTGTTTCAGGGTGAAATAAATCCTCAGCTTGCACAGACTTAATAGCAATACCATCCATTACAGCATATCGTATCAGGGCAGTTATTTCCTCATGATTAGCAGATAAGCCGTATGGCCAAGGATTGCCCCCCATTAAATTAGTGAGCTCTTTTTGTAGCTCATGTACCCATGGTAGCGAAACACGGAGCACGTTTCCTAATGATAACTCATGTAAGCTAAATTCTTTTGCTCTCACAAATAATTGAAACAGGTGTTCTGGTAAATCAGGGTAGTTTGATAGGAGCGTTTTCTTGACTGCCAGACAATGCATTATTGGGAAAAAACCTGTTCTTCTGCAATAATCGCGTTCTGCTGCACCTACGTTATCATAAATACGTATCACTGGTGCGTCTGGGTCTAGTAAGCTATTGGGCTCCCTTGGAGAGAAAATAGCGTCGATTTCACCTTTACGGATAAGCTTATCAAGGCAATCATCTTTTTTAATTGATTGTACATCCATATGCTCTGGAAGCGTAATTTTCATTCGCTCACCGGGACCTGGGCTGTTCAATGCACCTACCTTCCATGATATCTCTTCACTTTTTACTCCATATTCATCAGCCATCATCCCACGCAACCAAATACCTGCAGTCTGCTGAAATTCTGGTACACCAACGCGCATTCCCTTTAAATCTGCGAGAGAATTTATGCCTCTGTCGGAACGAATAAAAATCCCTGAATGCCTAAACGACCGTGATGGAAAAACAGGAATACCAATATATTCGGTATCCCCTCTCGCAGTCTTTGTTATATGGCTTCCCATCGATAGTTCTGTGATATCATATCTTGCTTCCTGTAACGCAATTCTAAAAAGTTCTTCAGGTTCCCCAAAATGAAAATCAAATTCATATTTATTTGATTTTACATCTCCGTTTTGTATGGGACGGCTTCTATCTGTAGCCACACAAGCGATTGAAAATTTCATAAGTTTCTCTCTTGATTACAAGCACATTTTACCCTTTGGCCTATACCATAAAAACCATGCTGTGAATGTTGCAACTAACACAATACTAAAAATTATCATGAAACTAGCCTTTAGACCAAAAAATACTAACAAAAACCCTATAAGTGGGTAAGCAATCAACCAACAGGCATGTGAAAGGCTAAATTGTGCACCAAAAATTACTGTTCTATCTTTTATATCTGTTTCTTCTCTTAAGATTTGGCCAATTGGCACCAAGATAAGACTTGATAAAAATCCAAAACATGCCCATGAAATTAGAAGCGCTTCATAAGATTGAATGAACGAAGAGCCTAGGCTAATTAATGCGGTTAAGAATGCCCCTGCTAACATAATGAGTTTATAATTTGAGATGGCACTTATTATAAAAACTATCATAGCAGAGAGAGCGGCACCTATTCCATAATATAGCATTGCTAAAACAAGTTTGCTTTCTGATAGTCCAAAAATTCCCTGAATGATTGTGACACTATTTACAAGTATCATTGCACCAGATGTAGCAATGACCATATTTAAACTTAATATTGCGAGCAAATTTCGGTTTCTAAGAAATAAAACGATTCCACCAATAGCCTTTTTCCAAATAGGAGTAAACTCCATTTTTTTTACATCTATTTCTGGAAAAGTAGTAACCGATATAAGTAATGCGGAGAGTAAAAAACAAATTGTATTTCCTATGAAAAACCATGAATAATTCATGAATGAAAGCAACAATATAGCAAAAGTGGGGCTTAAAATATTTTCCAGATTATAAGCCACTCTAGATAAAGAGGAACCCCTTACAAACAAACTATCCTCTTTTAAAATCTCTGAAGTTACTGACTGGTAAATAGGAGTAAACCCAGCAGATAATGCATTAAGGCAAAAAATAATTAAATAAATTTGCCATATAGAGTTAACAAAAAACAATAGGATTACGGCGAATGCACGCATTAGATCAAATACAATGAGATAAAGTTTTTTATAATTATTCCCAATTAGACCTGTAATGAGTGGGGAAATAAAAACATATGCTATCATCTTTATAGCAAGCGCTGTACCTAGCACGATACCTGCTTGATTTCCAGCAAGCTCAAATGCAAGCAATGCCAATGCGATTGTTGTTAGTCCAGTCCCAATCAAGGCAATAATTTGCGCAGCAAATAAAGTCCTAAATGCTGGTATGTAAAATAGCTCAAACATATAAGAAAATATTTGTTATCTTGCTATTGATTTTGCAACAGCACGCTTCGCCAACTCTACGATTAAATGCGCTCGATAATCTGCCTCAGCATGTATATCACTCATTAGCCCATCAGCAGAAATATTAATTTCAGATAAAGATTCTGGTAGAAACCGCGCAGATAAAGCCGTTTCTATCTGCTGGCATCTAAATACACCTTCTTCTCCTGCACCCGTAACAGCAACTCTTACCTCTGAGTCAAACTTTGCTACAAAAATACCAACAATAGCATATCGTGATGCTGGATTAGGAAATTTTTCATAGGCCGCTCTCTCTGGTTTAGGTAAACTGACTGAAGTAATTATTTCATCCTCTTCTAAGGCAGTTTCAAATAAATCAACAAAGAAGTTTTCTGCTTTTATATCACGTTTAGTAGTATGAATTGTGCCTGACATAGCTAATATGGCAGCTGGATAGCATGCGGATGGGTCATTATTCGCAAGAGACCCGCCGATGGTTCCACGATTGCGAACCTGTCTATCGCCAATATGAGATGCAAGTTGCGCGATAGCAGGATTTTCAGTCTTTACAAGTGCAGAGTTTGATACATCAAAATGAGTTACCATCGCGCCAATATTCAACAACCCTTCTTTTAATACAATTTTATCGAGCCCACATTTTTCTAGACCAATTAAATTTTCAATGCGTGCTAAACGCTGTTTTAATGTTGGCAGTAACGTCATTCCGCCTGAAATCACTTTGTTATCATCCGCCCCAGAAAGAAGGCTTTCTGCCTCCTTAATAGAATCTGGCTTAAGGTAGTTAAATGAATACATATTTAATTCCTATTACTGTACATCGATTTTTATTACCTGTTTGTTAAATTATTCTCATTTTTTGCTGCTTCTTGAATTGATTTAACAATATTTTGGTAACCTGTACATCTACACAAATTACCTTCTAGCCCTTGCCTAATTTCCTGATCAGTTATATCAGGTTTTCCCTTTATCAGTTCAATTGCACTCATAATCATGCCAGGAGTACAAAACCCACATTGTAATCCATGGTTTTCATGAAATGCTCTCTGCATAGGATGCAACACATCTCCATCTGCAAGACCTTCAATTGTTAAAACATCACGACCGTCAGCCTGAACAGCTAACATTGTACAAGATTTTATAGACTTTCCATCTACATGAATCACACATGCACCACATTGACTTGTATCACACCCAATATGTGTCCCCGTAAGTTTAAGCTTTTCTCTTATGAAGTCAGCAAGCAATAAATGATCAAACACAACCTGTGTATACTTTTTTCCATTAACTGTGAGTGTAACCTCTGTCACGAAATTTTCTCCATAAATTTTATTCCTTTACCCGTAGTTGCATATAACAAACAAGGTAAATAACTTGGCTCCATTAAGAAATATAATATTTTCCTTGTAAAAAAAAATACCGTAAGTATTTATACCAGATAAATTATTATTTTTTAGAATAGTACGCCATAGAGAAAATGATATTTTGACTAATGATATTCCTAAATTAGGTAGACCTTCTTCTGTCATAAATGCTGCGCGACAGGTTTGGTATGATAGTTTAGCCGCATTATCTGAATTGTCTAAATTTGAGCGTATCTGGCGCATTTTTTGGATATTAGGGCCTTTTATTTTACTCATAGAGAGGAGTCCTGCGGATGCTTGGATATCTCTTATTTGTATAGGGTTTATTGTCCGCACAATTAAATTAAAACAGACTAAATTTTTGCGCATATTTTGGGTGCAAGCAGCGTTTGTTTTTTGGTTAGTATGTCTGATATCAGCTGCGTTTTCTAAAATACCTTTTTATGCATTAACTGAGGCCTTTGTTTGGTTTCGCTTTCCATTATTTGCAATGGCATGCGTTTTTTGGCTTGGCACTGATAAAAGGCTTATATACGCTATGCTATCCACGACAGCTATCGCAATGCTTGTCATGTGTGTTATTTTAGCTGCAGAGCTATATTTTGTTGGTCAAGTAAACCAACGCCTTAGTTGGCCTTATGGCGACCTTACTTCTGGAAACTATCTCGCGAAAGTCGGCCTACCTGCATTTTTAGTAATGGTAGCACTCGCAGTCTCAGCACGCCATAATATTGCTAGTATAGCAGCATTATTATCCCTAATAACATTGATATTTAGCGTTTTAACCGGTGAACGAATAAATTTTATTTTGCGTGCCTGCGCGGGAATGCTAGCTGGTTTAATGTGGCGTCCAAAATGGAACAGATATTTAATTCTTATCGCGATTGAAGTTACAGCAGTAATTTTTTTATTCTACAATAGACCTGAAATGGCTGACCGATTTTTGACAACTTTCGTAGATCAATTACCTGTTCATACTAATAGCCCATATTACCGTTCAATGATGCCTGGAATTGTAGCGTTCCAACAGGCTCCAATATTAGGTGTTGGTACAGCAGCATTTAGAGAATTATGCCCAGAAATAATTTCGAATAGACAAGAATTAGACTGTCATCCACATCCACATAATTTTTATATACAGATGGCAGGAGAAACTGGTATAATCGGACTTATAACTGGCACAACATTCTTCATTTCGATTATATTTTTCTGCTATATAGCCAGAAAACGAAATCCCGATAATGTTTTTGTTGCGATTGCATTTATTATTCCTCTTAGCTTATTTTGGCCCATAGCATCCTCTAGTGACTTATTCGGACAATGGAACAATTGCTTTATGTGGAGCGCTATATCTTTATCATTATGCTCATCTAACATTACACCAGAAAAAGCTATAAATAAAAAAGAATGAATCAATGACACTCGTAACAGAAAGTAATCTATTGGCATATCTATACGGATTTTTATCTGTTTTAGTTACATGTTTCATCATTTTGACTAGTAAAAAGTGGCATTTAAAGTATTCAAGTGACTCAAATGTTGGCCCACAGAAAATACATAAAGATCTGGTCCCAAGAATTGGTGGTTTTTCATTATTAGCCGGTATCGTCACAGCAATTTTGTTTGAGATTCCATTTGCTGCCGGCTTTCTCATTGGCGGCCTACCGGTATTTTTAACAGGTATCACAGAAGATATTTCAAACAAAATTTCACCGCTCTTTAGACTTAGCGCAAGTATTATTAGCGCAATGACACTAGTATGGATATTTTCTCTGCAATTAACAGCCAATGGCATCCCACTACTAAATAATTTATTTAGCATCAAATTTATTGCCCTTATAATTACAATACTTTCAATTGCATTAATGGCTCAATCTATAAATATAATTGACGGATTAAACGGATTATCAATTGGGGCTACTTTAATCATGATTGCCTCCATCGGTATCATTGCTTTTAACAATGGAGATTCTGAACTGACGCAATTTAGTTGGTTCTTCTTTACATGCTTATTAGGATTATTCATTTTTAATTTTCCACGAGGATTTCTTTTTGTTGGAGATGGTGGCGCATATTTATTAGGATGTATTATTGCGGTCTTGGCTATTTTGTTAGCCGAGCGAAATTATAATGTGTCTTCGTTCGCGAGCCTGCTTATTGTTAGTTACCCCATCTATGAGACAGTGCGCTCTTTTATTCGCCGAACCTTCGATAAGAATACTAACTTTTCAATTGCAGATGACAGGCACTTCCATAATTTTATGTATAGGGTTGTTTCAAAAGTAATAAAATTTAACGATGCCAATCAAAATAAAATATGGATCCCTAATGCGATAGCTGGAGCTAGCTGTTGTGCTTTACCTGCAATAACCGGTATTGGTGCAATAATTTTTCAGAGCAATATGCCTATACTTGTATTATGTCTTTTTGTTATACTCATCTTATATGAAATATGCTTATTTTTATTAAAGAGAGTATGATTCCTCATCATCATTTATGACATCTAGAACAATCTTGCCTGTATGTTCACCTTTTTCCAGGCATTTATGGGCTTCTGCTGCTTGAAAGATAGAAAACCTTTGATAAATTGGAATTTTTAGCTTTCCCTGCGTAAATAGAGGCCATACATGTTTATATAGCTGTTGGGCTATTTCAGCCTTAAATTCTATTGAGGCTGGACGCAAAGCGGAACCGGTTATAGTCAGGTTCTTAAACATAACTTTCGCTAAGTTTAATTCTCCATTTACACCATTTTGAAAAGCAATTTGAATTAGTCTACCGTACTGTGACAAACAGGAGATATTTTTATTTAGGTATTCCCCACCTATGATATCTAATATTACATTTACCCCATTTTTATTTGTAAATTTACTAATTTCAGTTTCAAAATCTTGACTTTTATAATTTATAGCAAATTTGGCTCCAAGCTGATAACATGAACGTATTTTTTCGTCTGAACCTGCTGTAGCTATAACTTCTGCCCCAAATAAATTTGCGAGTTGAATAGCAGTCGTTCCTATACCACTGGCACCACCATGAATTAAACATTTTTCCCCGGCAACTAAATTTGCACTCATGAAAAGATTAGACCATACGGTAAAAAAAGTCTCTGGGATGCACGAAGCATCAGCTATTGAGATCCCGTCTGGAATTGGCAAAATTTGAGAGACGGGTGCGCAACAATACTCAGCATACCCTCCTCCCGTTAAGAGCGCACATACTTTATCACCGACATTGTATCCTCTAACATCATGTCCCACTTGTGTAATAATTCCTGACACCTCAAGGCCTGGTATTTCACTTGCGCCCTCAGGTGGTTTATAATTTCCTTGTCTCTGAACAATGTCTGGTCTATTTACTCCGGCAGCAACCACCTTAATTAAAACCTCAAATGGTTTTGGTTCTACTATCTTCGCTTCTTTCAAAACTAAAACTTCTGGCCCACCCGGCTCACTAATTTCAACTTGCTTCATCATCACCTATGTTCCTGCATTTTTGTTATAATTACACCAAGATCTTCGCATTTTAGCTATATTTTTATGTTTTTCTGAGCTAATTTATTGTGGTTTCAAATGAATTACTGTTTTTTTAATTTATTTGTTATTAGTAATATTTATATTTAATGGGTCTTTTAAGGGGAAAAACAGTCACATGAGCGATGTAGTTATCATTGACGGTGTTCGCACAGCAATTGGAAAAATGGGTGGCTCCTTATCATCTATACGTCCTGATGATTTGCTCGCACATGCCTACAAAGGCCTTATTAAAAAAACTGGACTTGACCCATCCATACTTACAGAGGTTTTTTCGGGTTGTGGAAATCAAGGTGGGGAAGATAATAGAGATGTTGCGCGCATGGCTGCTCTTCTGTCCGGTATGCCAAAAGAGGTTCCAGGTGTAACTATAAATAGAAATTGCTCTTCTGCGTTAGATGCTGTGAATATTGCTGCAAAAACCATCGCTTGTGGTGAAGGTGATTTCACAATCGGCTCAGGTGTTGAGTCCATGAGCAGAGCTCCATGGTCATTCTTAAAGCCAGAACGCGTGCCCACCACTAAACCGCCAAAAATCTGGGATACTACAGTAGGTTGGCGATTTAATAATCCAGCATTAGATGCACTTTACCCAATTATTAGCCTTGGCGAGGGAGCAGAAGTAATTGCGGAAGAGATGCAAATTAGCCGAGAAGAACAAGATGCGTTTGCACTTGAAAGTCATCGAAGGGCAATAGATGCAATAAATTCTGGAAAGTTCGAGAAAGAGATTTGCGCAATACCCGTAAAACAAAGACGTGGCGATGCTGTTTTAGTAAATATAGATGAGCATCCTCGTTATAATAAAACTGAAGAAGGATATGAGCTTGCCATCGATATGGCGGGGCTTTCAAAATTACCTGCTGCCTTCAAAAAAAATGGTACTGTAACTGCTGGTAACTCTAGTGGAATAAATGACGGAGCAGCTGCTTTGTTACTAGCCAACCAAGAAGCCGCACTCAATCACGGATTTAAACCAAAATTGAAATGGCTTGGGTCAGCTAGTGCAGGAACTGCACCAAGTCATTTTGGATATGGGCCTGTACCTGCAACGCAGAAATTGCTTAAGAGGTTTGGCCTAAGCGTAGATGATATTGGTCTATTTGAATTAAATGAAGCCTTCGCCGCTCAAGCAATTGGTTGTATAAAAGAATTAGACTTGGACCCACAGAAAACAAATGTAAACGGTGGTGCCATTGCCCTTGGTCACCCAACAGGATGTTCTGGTGCTAGAATTCTTGTATCTTTAATGCATGAAATGGAAAGACGCGCTTCTGTTATGCCAAAAGATAAGCCATTTTATGGGCTCGCAACATTATGCGTAGGCGTAGGAATGGGCTCCTCCACGTTAGTTGAATGGATAGGTGAAAGATGATCAAAAGACCATTAGAGGGTATTAGGGTAATCGGGCTAGAGCAATATATGGCTGGTCCTTACTGTACTATGTTACTCGCTGATGCTGGTGCCGAGGTTATAAAAATTGAGCGCCCTAAAATAGGAGACCCTAGACGTTCTATGCCACCTTTCATTGAAAAAGATGGAAATAAAAAGGCCGCTGGTTTTCTAGGCTATAATCGTAATAAAAAAAGCCTTGCACTTGACGTTTCGACTAGTGAAGGGCAGGAAATATTTAAAGACCTGGCAAAAAAAGCAGACGTTGTAGTTGAAAATCTGAGACCTGGATCTATGAAAAAACTTGGCCTATCCTATGAAGATTTAAAAACAGATAACCCTCAACTGATCTGGGCAACTATTTCTGGATTTGGACAATTAGATGGCTATTTAGGCCCCTACGCAAAGCGTCCTACGTTTGATATTGTTGCTGAAGCAATGAGTGGTATCATGAATCTTGTTGGGTTTAAGGACAAACCACCATCATGGACTATTTATGGAATGGCTGATGTATATAGCGGATTAACGACAGCCTATGGTATTATGCAAGCTCTATTCATGAGGACCCAAACGGGGGAAGGTCAGTTTGTCGACTCCGCCATGTTTGACAATATGTTATCTTTAAATGAGGCTATGATTACCTCTTATGCTTCGGCTGGGCAGATTGGAGAACGAGGAATTTTAAAAAATGTATTTCCAAGAGGTGCCTATAAAACTAAAAACGGGTATATCGCACTTAACGTGCCTGATAACCGTATTTGGACACGTTTATGTGAAGTAATGGATCGCCCAGAATTAGCGAACACAGCAGAAACACGAAGTGGGACCGAAAGAGCAGCAAATGCAGATACACTTCAACCAATTATAGAAGAATGGCTTGCAAATTTTGATAGAGACGAAGTTGTTGATAAACTTAACTCAGCCGGTGTTCCTACTGGACCTGTATATAATGCTGAAGAGGTTTTTAATGATAAACACGTAAGAGCCCGAGGAATGCTTATGCCGATTAAAGATAAAGATGTTGGTGACACAGTTTTCGCACGCACGCCAATTCATCTTTCAAAAGCGCCTGAATTACCGAAAAATTCAGCGCCAAACTTGGGTGAGGATACAGAGTATGTTCTCAAAGAACTGCTTGGTTATTCACCTGAAAAGACAGAGAAATTGTTATCAAATTCTGTCGTAGATAAAGATTAGGTCTTTTTTTATGGAATAGAAATAGAATTAGAGGAGATTAATATGGCCTTAAAAACTATTCGCTTTACCAAGGAAGAAATGAATTCAAGAGTTGCTAGATTCGACCAATTACAAGGGTTTGATGGAGGTTTGCCCGATAGTAAACACCCAGATAGTATTCGCACATTATTTAATGTAATTGGTTTTCAACCACCAGAAAATAATGATCCTGCTGCAACCTCGCCAGTTGGCTCACAAGCAGCAGAGGCAGCAGCTATTAAAATATCAGAAGGATTTAACCTTGGGTATTGCAAAGCGAAGCCTGGAAAAGGCCCAATGATGCACAATCATGATACAAATGAGACATTTATACCAATGACGGGCAAATGGAGATGTTCTTGGGAAGTGGATAATGCGGTAGAATATTATGAGGTTGGACCATTAGATGTTGTTTCATTTCCAGCTGGAGTGCAAAGGCGATTTGAAAACATAACCTTTAATGAACCAGACACCGAGCACATTTTGATGGTTATAATAGGCGGAAATGCACCGCGAGCAGAATTCTCTCCTGAAGCAATGGAGGAATTATCTAATAGAGGGCTGCTGGATTAAAATAAATTTATGGGTTTTTCTAGGAATGTTTTTATTGATGAGCTGTGATAATTTTTTTAATTAAACGTGTCGAGGAGTAATTGGTTTTAAGCGGGATAATTTTAAGCTCAGTATTCTTTAAACCAAAAAGATCTGTGGCCCTTAAGTAAGTTTCTGAGTAATCGCCACCTTTTACAAAGAAGCTAGGTTTAATTAATTTAATAAGAGCGTTAGGTGTGTCTTCATTAAATAAAATTACACCATCAACATATCTCAAACTTGCAATGAGACTCGCTCTATCATTTTCATTATTAAAAGGACGTGACGGTCCTTTTTCAAGTTTCTTAGCAGAATTATCTGTATTTACACCCACAATAAGTGACTTGCCATACCGTTTTGCCTCCCTCAAATACTCGAGGTGGCCTACATGCAATAGGTCAAAAACGCCACTTGTAAATACAACTGGCTGCTTGCACTTGCGGATCAACGATAATAATTGTTTAGATTTATCAGCCTGTAAAAAATTTATAATTGGAGCACATTCCATAAATTTATTTCCAATCAACCGGAAGAATATCAATAAACGACTTATGATTTGACATGATAATGGACAAATCGGGTATATTCATTTCTGCACATCCAATTTTCGTAACGGCATACGCAGCACAATAATTAGAAAACAAAGCAGAGTTAGGAATACTAAGTTGTTTAAAACGTGCAAAAGTAAAAGCAGAGATTACAGTATCTCCAGCGCCTGTGACATCATAGACTTCACTGGGAATAATCTCAAAATCCTGTTTGCCTTCCGAATGATATAAAGACATTCCTTCTGCTGATTTTGTTAAGAGGCAGACATCAGCCTCAGATTTTTGCATCAGATGTTTAACCCTTGAGTCTGTGTTTAATGCCTCATTCGCTAATGTCGCGAGACTAAGCTCTTTTAGATTTGGTTTTATCAAAAAACAATTTTTATATTTGCCGAAATCGGCGCTTTTTGGATCGATGTATGTTTCAACGTTTTTTTTCTTTAAAGCATATAAAAAATCACCAAGTGCTGGCAGTAGGCCTTTATCATAATCACTTATAATGACTAAGTCCTCAGATTTAATTTGGGATTCTATAAACTCAAGTTCATCTTCGCTGATTGGCAAAGATTGTTTTTCTTCATCAAATCTAACTATCTGTTGACCGCCTGCCAGAATACGCGTTTTACACGTCGAGACCTCAGATTTCTGGAAATTATGAAAGTCAATCTTTCGGTTTATTAATAAATTGTTAACTAACTCACCAGCATTATCAGAAGCAAAACTCGTCCAAACTTTTATCGGTGCCTTAAAATCTGACAATATGCTGGCAACATTGCCTGCTCCTCCAAGCTTATTTTCTTGCGAATACATATTCACAACCGGCACTGGTGCTTCAGGTGATATCCTGTCAACAGCTCCATTTATATAACGGTCAAGGATAACATCGCCAATCACATGAATCATAGTCATTCTCGATTATAATTTATATTTATTCAATTAATTAGAGAAAATTGTCATTATTTTAACCTTATTTCAATGATAATCCTAAATATCTAACAAAAAACAAGTGATATTCTCATTAAAATAAAACGTTGCTTCTAATCTAAAAAAATAGCTTATGATTAACCTGGAAGAAAAGATTAAAATAGGAATTAAAGACCTATTATTGTAGAAAAGAGTCAATTAATACTAAAGTGGAAAAGATATGAATATTATTATCACAGGTGCAGCTGGTTTTATCGGGATGCATGTTAGCAAGAAATTACTCGATGACGGACATAATGTAATAGCAATAGATAATCTTAACACTTATTATGACCAAACCTTAAAGCAGAATAGACTTAACTCTCTTTCTGGTTATAAGAATTTCATATTTTATGAGCAAGATATTGCAGATAAAAACACAATTATGGAGATATTTTTAGAGACTAACGCAGAATGTGTCATTAATTTGGCTGCACAGGCTGGTGTAAGGTATAGTCTAGTTGACCCTGATGCCTATGGTTCAAGTAACCTTATTGGGTTTTTGAATATTTTAGAGGCATGCAGAAACTATAAAGTATCGCATCTTATCTACGCGAGTTCTTCATCAATATATGGTTCAAATGAAGAAAAACCTTTTAAAGAAACCCACAATACTGACCATCCTATATCCTTATATGGTGCAACTAAAAAAGCAAATGAAATAATGGCGCATAGCTATAGTCATTTATTTAAAATACCTACTACTGGGCTTCGCTTTTTCACCGTCTATGGTCCATGGGGACGGCCAGACATGGCTCTTTTCAAATTTACGAAAGCCATTCTTGAAAACAAGCCAATCGATATTTACAATCATGGTAATATGGTTCGAGATTTTACTTATATTGACGATGTCGTCCACGCGATAACAAAACTAGTGAATACACCTGCAACAACAAGCACTAATTATAATACGCAAAAGCCAGATGCTAGTACTAGCAATAGTCCGTGGCGTATTTTTAATATAGGCAACGGGAAACCAACTCCTCTAATGGATTACATTTCTGCGATTGAAAAAGTGCTAGGAAAAGAGGCCAAAAAAAACTTTTTGCCCATGCAGAAAGGAGAAGTTTTAGAAACGTTTTCAGATACACAAAGCTTGGAAAATTGGACCGGAATCAAACCAGGTACATCAGTTATGCAAGGCGTAGAAAATTTTGTAGAATGGTATTTGTCTTACTATAAAATATAAACAAAAAACCATTCTTTTTATTCAACCTAGCTTAAGAGCACCTATAATTCAGGAGAATTAAATTTATGAATAGGTTTTATTTGTCGATTGATCAGGGAACCACGAGCAGTAGAGCCATTGTATTTGATTTAGAAACTGGTGGGGTTATAGCTCAAGCTCAAAAAGAGTTTACCCAATTTTTCCCGCAATCTGGATGGGTTGAGCATGATGGCGAGGAAATTTGGCAATCTGTTTGCAATGTTGCAAATCAAGCGCTTCTTCAGTCTGAAAAAGCAGGGGTAAATGTTGTAGGTATCGGTATAACTAACCAGCGAGAAACTACTCTTATTTGGGACCGCAAAACAGGCAAGCCTATTCACAGAGCTATAGTCTGGCAGGATAGGCGTACATCCAAACAATGTCACGGACTTATATCTAATGGACTTGAAGATGAAATTGCAGATCGAGCTGGTCTTGTTATAGACCCATATTTCAGCGCCTCAAAGATTGCATGGATTCTCGATAATGTAAAAGGTGCTCGAATTCGTGCCGAAAATGGTGAGCTTGCATTTGGTACAATTGAAACCTTTCTTATTTGGCGACTAACAAATGGAGACAAACATATAAGTGATGCAACAAATGCATCTAGAACGAGTCTTCTTAATATAAAAACTGCTAAATGGGATAAACGGTTATGTGAGCTATTTAATGTGCCAATGCCCGTACTACCAGAAATTGTTGATTGTGCTGGAAACCTTGGAAATGCTCATGCAGGATTATCTAAACAACTACCAATATTATCTGCCATCGGAGACCAGCAAAGTGCCAGCGTTGGTCAAGCATGTTTTCATCCAGGCTCCGTAAAAGCAACCTTCGGAACCGGATGCTTTGTTATATTAAATACTGGAGACCAAATCTTAAAGTCTTCAAATAGATTGCTAACAACGATTGGTTTGCAACTTAATCAAAAACAGACGTATGCAATGGAAGGATCAATATTCGTTGCGGGTGCAGTTATTCAATGGCTTCGAGATGGCATTGGTTTTCTTAAAGATGCAAAACAGTCAGAGGAAATTGCCTCTGAGCTTGCAAGTAACAATGGTGTTTATATGGTTCCTGCGTTTACTGGACTTGGTGCGCCTTATTGGTCAGCTGATGCTCGTGGGGCGATTTTTGGAATTACGAGAGACACTAGCCCAGAAGATTTTATAAGAGCAGCTCTTGAAGCTGTTGCTTATCAGACAAATGATTTAATATCAGCGATGGCACAAGATGGCATGAGACCAACAAATATAAAGGTTGATGGTGGAATGGCAGCCAACAACTGGCTCATGCAATTTTTATCCGATATAGTTGATATTTCAGTAGAACGTCCTTCACAACTAGAAACTACTGCTCTTGGCTCAGCAATGCTAGCTGGTCTGGCAGACGGTGTGTTCAGTTCTATTGAACATACTGCATCTTCCTGGCGCCTAGAAAAAAAATTTACTTCTAATATGACGCCCTCTAATCGACGAACCTTAACTGAAAATTGGAGTGAAGCAGTCATGAAAACTAGATTTTCAATTATGTAACTCTGAGTATCACCTCAACATAATATTTTATTAATAAAAAGGTCTTGTATATTTAATTAATGAGGTCTTAATTGCTTTGACATAGCAAAAATTACCCCTGTAAGAAGCATTAATATTACGAAAATAACCCTAATAGATGTATAGTCAGCAATTAATCCCAATATGGGTGGGCCAAGTAAAAAACCACTATATCCAAATGTAGATACGCTAGCTATTGCAGTTCCAGGTGTAACAGTTGTATCCTCTGCCGCTCTGCTGAAACAAACCGGAATTAATATAGCATACCCTGCGCCCATAAAAATAAGTCCCAAAAGAATAACAAAATAATGACCAAAAAAAATTACAAGAACAGAACCCAAAAATGCAGTTAGCGCAGATATTCGCCCCGTTAATTCTTTTCCTAACTTTGTAATAACGTTATCTCCCATAAGTCTAAAAACAACCATGCTAAATGAAAAAACACCAAATCCAAGTGCTGCATCTGCTTGGCTGACTCGAGTTACAAGAACGAGAAATAAGGCACTCCAATCTGCAACGCCTCCCTCTCCGAGAGAAGAGCAAAATGCTATAACACCTAAACCAATTATCGATTTTTTTGGTAATGCAACCTGTTTAAAAAATCTATCTAATTTTTTTCTCTCTGACTGCCAACTACTGCTTAAAATAAGCACTAAAACTGGTATTAAACAAAATGCCCCTATAAAAAAATTTGCTTCAATAGACATTTCATTAGACGCAGCGCTAAACCCTAAAACTGCACCTATGCCTGCCCCAAGACTAAACATGGCGTGGAACGAAGATAACACCTGTTTTTCATACCGTCTTTGAATCTCACTCGCCCAAACATTCATTGAGATATCTAACCCACCATTGAACATTCCAAACAAAAATAAAAAAAAACCAAAACTCAACAAATCTTTAGCTAGTGGTAAACAAATAAAAGCAACAAGACATAAACAAGCTAGTATTTTTGATATGCGCACTGCTCCATATCTATCAGAGAGAAAGCCAGAACAAGCGAAAGAAAGAATAGCACCAAATGCTAATAAAAACAGCAATACTCCCAATTCTTTTGGACTTAAATCAAAACGTTTTACGAATACTGGTATTCTGGATGCCCAAATGCCAAAAGTGCTTCCTGCCAATATAAAAGCACTAGCAACCATTAGCCAATCTTTAAGAAATTGCAATTTAGACATTAATTATTCAAACTATCGTGTTAGAGCCTTTTGCCAAGCCCTATAACTTGATTTAGGCGTCCTTATCTGTGTTCTATAGTCAACGTGAACGATTCCAAACCGTTTCGCATATCCATAAGCCCATTCGTAATTATCAAGTAGAGACCAAGCAAAATATCCGGCAAGATTTACACCTTGTAATTTTAGATCTGTAATTATCTGAAGATGCCTATCAAAGTAATCAACCCTATCTGTGTCGTTGATTTTGCCCTGCTGAATTATATCAGTCGAAGCCATTCCATTTTCTGTAATATAATGTGGCAATTGAGGTGCATAATTCTTAGCAGTTCTTTTTATGAAATGAGCCAATCCCTCCGGTGCTATTTCCCATCCCATATCTGTTTTTGGTAAATCACCCCTGGCACATCTAAACCCAATAACTGTTTCTGATTTATCAGGTTTTATAACTGACCGTGTGTAATAATTTGTTCCAACCCAATCAAGGGGCTGAGAAATGATAGACAAGTCATCAATGTAGTTATTAGGCATATGTTCCCCAAACAAAGCTAATACCTTGCTTGGATAAGAACCTGTAAAAATAGACTGGTCAAACCATTTATTATAAATAGCATCAAACAAATCCGTCAAACGAACTGTCTCGTCTGTATCATCGAAAGGTACTGCATATTCTTTGTTTAATACACACCCCAAATATTTATGACCATACGACCTCATCACTTGTATCGACAAACCATGCGCTAGTTGAACAAAGTGCATTGCTTTAGCAGCAGAGGGTAATGATTCAATTCCTGGTGCATGATGGCCCCAATAGTGACTTAACCAAGCTACGCACCATGGCTCATTAATTGGCGCTACAGAAAAAAGTCTATCACCAAAATTACGCATTATTAGCTCTGTGTAGTCTGCAAAATAATTTGCAGTATCTCGTATCTGCCAGCCTCCTTTTTTAGCATGCCTAACAGGTAAATCCCAATGATATAAGGTAGCAAAAGGCTTAATTCCCCGGTCTAGCATGCCGTCAATTAATTTATCATAAAAACCAATGCCCTCTGGATTAACTTTTTTCGAATTTTCTGGTAACAAACGTGGCCACGAAAATGAAAATCGATATGATTTAAAGCCAGCATCGCGAACTAAGTTCAAATCTGTTTCCCATAGATGATAATGATTACAGGCGATGGTGCCGTCGTCTTGATTAAAAACACGTTCTGATTTTTTTGCGAATTCATGCCAATGAGATAAACCACAACCGCCAAAATTAGACCCCTCTATTTGATAGGAAGATGTTGCAACTCCAAACAAAAAGTCATCTGGCAATCTTTTAACATGTGTCTTAAGTGATGATAACATTCGATACTTAATTTAAAAAAGATTAACTTTTGATGAGTCAAAACTAAAGGTAACTTCCTGTCCAATTGTAAAATCTAGCATCTCCTGAGTAGCAAACCGAAAAGGAGTTTTTTCTGTTTTTGTAACAAGCTCTACTATTGTTTCAACGCCTAGTTTTTCTATCAGCATGATTTTGCCATGTATAATGCCTTTTGGATCAATTTTCAGATGTTGTGGCCTGACTCCAAGCCTCACTGCTTCTGATTTTTCCTTCTTTTGAGATACAAGTTTAATATTTTTAATCTCAATACCTTCGCCTTCAAAATCAGCTGTATTTGCACTTCCATTTTTTGCAACAATAGTACCATCAAAAAAATTCATTTTTGGGGACCCAAGGAAACCAGCTACAAACTCATTTGCTGGATTATTAAATAATTCCATCGGTGAGCCAACCTGCATAACCTCCCCGTCTTTTAGAACTACTATCTTGTCTGCTAAAGTCATAGCTTCTACCTGGTCGTGCGTTACATAAATAGTAGTCGCTCCCAATTGATTATGTAATTTAGCTATTTCTACTCTGGTGTCATGTCTTAATGCAGCATCTAAATTGGATAATGGTTCATCAAATAAAAACACTTCTGGGTTACGAACAATTGCTCTTCCTATTGCAACTCGTTGACGCTGGCCACCTGACAAAGCAGCAGGTCTTCTTTCCAAAAGATGCTCCATTTGTAAAATTTTTGCTGCGGAGTCAACTCTTTCTTTTATTTCATTTTTCGTCATTCCCTGTAAATTAAGTGAAAAAGCCATATTGTTAAAAACAGTCATATGCGGGTACAATGCGTATGACTGAAATACCATAGCAATGCCGCGTTTTGACGGTGGCAAATCTTTTACAGGCATATCTGCAATGATAATTTCTCCACTTGATAATGTTTCGAGGCCAGCGATCAAACGAAGAAGAGTTGATTTACCACATCCTGAAGGGCCAACAAAAACAACAAATTCTCCTTTTTCAATCTCTAAATCAACATTATGAATAACTTCCGTTTTCCCAAACGATTTATTAACATTCCTTAACTCAACTTGCGCCATTCAAATCTCCTCAAATGAAGCTGTCAAACCATCAAAATCAAAACAGCAACGTAAAGTTTGTTGATCTGAAATTCGATCAAAAATAATTTGCCTATCACTTCCTGATAGCTGTGTCATTTCGTTTGCCTGCATAAATGCAGGCTGTTTTTTCCTCCATGAAAGAAATTGAGCAAACTTATTATATGTTGAACCATCATTCTTTACTTTCTCAAGAGCAGCTTTTTTTAAATGCTTTTTCCCAATTGGTAACCATGTTTTATTGGCATCTGAAAACCCCCCATTTGGTAAATTGGCATCCCAAACCAAAGGTGTGCGACAGGTATCTCGACCAGGAAAAAATGGAGCAAACTCTATCCCCCAAGGATCTTTCATTGCCTCTACAGGTATATCTTCAACATCTTCATATGCAAGCTCTTCACCTTGGAATATGCATGTGGAACCAATAAGGCAACTCTCGAGCTTAAGTAATAATAACTGTAACGCTTCTCCATGCTCGTTTTTTATATTTAATGGGGCAAGTTGCCGCGAGAGAGAACGAGGAACGTCATGGTTAGAAAATGCAAAGCAAAGTTTCCCCGTATTATTAAAAATTTCAACAGCTTTATTGATTACTTGCTTTACTCCGTCGACAGTAAGACCCTTCCACTCTAGTAAATCAAAATTATAGGTCGCGTGTAATCTTCCATCTTCTGTAAAAGATTTACTAACTTTCATGGCATCTTCGTTATCACCATCAACTTCACCCATTAGAAATCGATCATCATAACTATCGGAGACCATCCTCATGCGAGCACTGAATTCTTGTATGCCCGGCTGATTAAGCTGCGCAAAATCATGTAATTGACGGAAAAAGGGTTGTTGATCAAGAGGTAGAGGTCCTAATATAAAATTTGGATTTGGGGTATTATTTTTGTAAGGAGGCTTATCCGCATTTATGGTATGAACAGCGTCTAATCTGAAACCATCTACGCCTATATCAAACCAAAAACGTGCAATTTCTTCGAAATAATCCAAAACTTTTGGATTGCTAAAATTAAAGTTAGGCTGAGAAGGCAGGAAATTATGCAAGTAATATTGCTGGCGTCGAGGCTCCCAACTCCAAGCGCCGCCGCCAAAAAACGAAAGCCAATTTGTTGGTGGTGTTCCATCTGGCATAGGATCTGCCCAATGATACCAGTCTGATTTTGAGTTTCTTTTTGATTGCCTGCTCTCCTGAAAATACGGGTGCTGATCAGAAGAATGTGCTGCTACGATATCAACCATTAATTTGAGACCTAAAGAATGCGCCGTCGATAAAAGCCTTTTAAAGTCATTTAGGGTTCCATATTCCGGAGCAATATCACAATAATCTGAGACATCGTATCCAAAATCTTTTTGTGGTGATTTAAAAAATGGACTTATCCAAATGGCATCAACGCCCAAGTTTGCAATATAATCAAGACGAGATGTAATGCCATTAAGATCTCCAATACCATCTGCATTAGAATCTTGAAAAGAGCGGGGATAAATTTGATAGATTACCGCTGTTTCCCACCATTTAAGCTGAGACATTTATTAGCCTCCTTTTACCGAACCAGCAAGCAACCCACGAATAAAATATCGCTGCATAGCAAGAAACACTAACACGGGAATTATCATTGAAATAACGGCAGACGCATTCAAAAGATGGAGCTGATCTCCAAAAGTACCTAACTGCTGCTCTAATAAAATTGGGAAAACACGTTCATCTGAGTTACTGGGACCAATATAAAGAGCTACTAAAAGGTCGTTCCATATCCATAAAAATTGAAAAATAGCGAAAGATGCTAGTGCAGGAACAGATAAAGGTATTATAATCTTGAGAAAAATTTGCATATGAGAAGCGCCATCTATCCTTGCACTCTCAAGCAGCTCTTTAGGAAGTCCAACTATATAATTTCGCAAAAGATAAATAGCAAGAGGTTGCCCAAATGCGGTATGAGTAATCCAAAGACTTGCAAAAGACTTTGAGGGAACAGAACAACTATCTGTTATCTCGCAATCTGTAAGCAACTCTTGGAGCGCCATCATCCAGGTAGCTATTCCGTTAAATCCCTGCAAAATTGGTAAAAAAGCTAATTGGGTTGGGACGATCATTAATGTCACAACTGCAATGAATATCCAGTCTCTTCCTGGAAATTTCATCCATGCAAATGCATATGCAGCAAATGCCGCTATTGTAATAGGAATAATAGTAGCGGGTATTGTGACAATAAATGAGGAAATAAGGGCATTAGGCACATTTTCATTATCAATGAGGACCTCGACGTAAGCCTCCGGCGCAAATACGGGGTCCTGATTAATAAAAACATCTAATTTTTTTGGTTTTAGCTCAGAGCCCTGAGGGAAGGTCCATATAAAGTCTCCGTTTGTCTGAAAAATAAAATCACCACCCCTTACTTTCATGACTTCCCCAACAGGTACGAGTTTTTTTTGTAAAACAGTTTTTCCAGGATTGTTAGGATCTGGCACACGACCTTTAAACATAATAGACTCAACGCCACCGGAGACAGGAAACCACTCTTGCTCTTTATTTATTCTTTTGAATATATTTCCGGTTAGTTGGTCTGATTCTAACACTTCATTCTTGTCATGAGTGCTAAAACGATGCCCTAATATGGTTGGTGTAAATGAGGTCCAGAAACCAGAGGTTTTTGTAGCCATCTCAGAACGAAGCGAGGTGGCGACAAGCGCTATGAAAGGAACAACCCAAATTACCACTATCAAGCTCAACACAATATTACTCAAAGTTCGGTTTATCATGGTGTCAATATCCTCAATTACCTAATTCTTTTTGCTCTTTTCTGAGCCGCCAAGCGTTGAATATCATGTGAGGTATAACAGTTATCATTAACATAATCGCTATTGACGCAAATAAATTATCTACTGCATCACCGCCAATTGACCAGGTATTTTTTGCTGCCTCCATCATTGTTGCAAGCAATAATTTATCATCGTCATTTGCAGATAATGCATATGGGATGTCAAAGACTTTAAGGACCTCTGTCACCATGTATGTCCAAACGACAACTACTGTAGAATAAATTTGTGGTAGTTTGATTTTAAAAAAAAGTTGCCATGGATTTGCTCCATCAATGATCGCGGCCTCTACCGTTTCCTTTGGAACTCCTCTTAGTGCCGCAGAAAAAATGACCATAGCAAAACCAGTCTTAATCCAAACCATAATCCACATCAAAAAGAAATTACCCCAAAATTTTAAATTATAAAGTGGTTCATTATATGAAGGAGGGTGCCCGAGCAAAGATTTTAATAATCCAGTTTGATAAGAGGGAGTAAAACCATTCATAACTTGTTGAGCTTCGATGCCACCGCCAGCAAAAATATTTCTCCATATGACAGCAGCACCAACAAAAGAAATAGCCATGGGAACAAAAATAAATGTTTTTGCAACAACACCCCACTTCAATGAATCAGCCAATACAGCAACTGCAAGCCCAAAAATAATGCAAAATGTTGGCACAAGAATTAGCCACATTAAACTATTTCTCATTGCAAATCTAAATTGGATGTACCCTAATGCTTTCGGATCCCATATGAATGAATAATTATTAGTTGTAAAATCTCCATTGGCCTCCTGAAATGAAATTCCCAGTGTTATAAAAGCGGGAACGACAAGGAATAAGGTGAGCAGGACAAGCGCTGGCCCAACAAAAATCCAGGGCTGAATGGCCTCTATGATGGCAGATTGGCGGCCAATTGACTTTTGCTCTTGTGCTCTAGCCAAACCACTATTAAGCCAATTAGTAATCCAAAAATATAAACATGAAATGCCAACAGCAATTAACACTGAGCGAACTGCAAAGCTAATTTTAGCAAATCTTAATTCTACATCTATCGCTGCTATTGACCAATCTCGACTTTCACGCAACCATAATCCTAAATTGGAAAAAAGATTATCAAGGGGTGCAGTAAAAGAGAATGCGAAGATGGCTGTAATAGGCAATACACAGATAATCGTCAACAAAATAGCCAATCCGTTGCTGGCAACTATTTTCATAATTGGTCGCATGTCTTAATTACCTAGATTTTAAAATAATTGGAGCACAGGAATAAACCCGTGCTCCAATGCTTAACAAAACTGGATGAAATTACTTAATAGCATCCCAAGCTGCTTGAATATTATCAGCAGTTGTTTGAGCGTCTTGGCCATTTGCAAATGCAGTCATTTCACTCCAAAATGCACCAGCTCCGATTGCGCCAGGCATCAAGTCTGAAGCGTCAAAACGAAAAGTTGTAGCATTCACCAAAATTTCGCCCTGTTTGCGAAGTAGCGGAGTTGCGTAGGCATCTAGACTTGCCCCTTTATGCGCAGTTAAAAGCACTCCTTGTTGCATCCAAGCTTCATGGGCTGAGGCTTCAGTTAGAAACTTAAAGAAAGCACGTGTAGCGGGCGAATCTTTAGTCATTGTGTAAAGAGTTCCTGCACCAAGAACAGGATTGCCTAAATTTTTAGACGCATAAGGTGGAAAGTAAAATGCATCTGCCTCACCATCTGCAACTTCTTGTCCTTTTTTCGGGAAAAACCCAGAGATAAAGGATGCTTGACGATGCATCATACAGCTTGGTGGAGATGTGAAAAGACCTTTCGGAGCATCACCAAATGAAGTTGTAGCAACTGAAGATGCACCACCTGCAACATAATCGTCGTTTCTCGAAAATTTTCCAAAAACTTCCATCGCGTTTATAACCTCTGGGCTATTAAATGGTAATTCGTTTGAGACCCATTGGTCATATTTTGCAGGTGAAGCTGTTCTGAGCATAAGATCTTCCATCCAATCTGTAGCAGTCCAACCTGTCGCGTTACCAGACTCGATGCCGATGCACCAAGGTGTGTTTCCGTCAGCAACCATCTGGTCGGATAGCTCAATTAACTCTTCCATTGTTTTTGGAATTTCATAGCCATTATCTTCGAATTGTTCTGGCGAATACCAAACTAAAGACTTAAGGTCCATTTTATAGGCAAAACCATAAAAATTCTCTTTGCCGTTTGCATCAGCATAGGTCCCTAAGTCAACCCACGATGAGCCTGCCCCATAATTTTTAGCCATCCAATCAGCCATGTCATTACCAAGAGGAACTAAGTGTCCTTCTTTTGCCATATCTGCCGCGAGACCGGGCTGCGGGAAAATAGCGATGTTTGGAGCATTGTTAGAACGTAAATCCGCAACAACCAACGCTGCAAAATCTCGAGAACCCGAATATTGAATAGTAGCACCCGTTGCTTTCTCAAAACAACTAAATGTTGCTTCAAGCATTTCTTGGTCGGTACCCAACATGGAACCCTGCATAGTGATAACCTCACCAGGAAAACTTCCTAAGTCACCCAATTTTGATGGTGTATCGCAAACGTCTGCGTAGGCAGACCCTGCTAACAAAAATGATGCAAAAGTGGCTGCACCAATCATATTACGAGTATATTTCATTTATTTCCTCCTTAAAATTTTTGACCCACTAATGGATCAAAATTTGAAATACCAATCCCCTTAACGACCACGACCTTACACATATTTTATTTAAATACACAAGTAGCTAAAATGTATTTTAAAATTACCCGATTTAGTTTCTCAACAAACAATCAACTTAATAATAAAAATTTTTTTAAAAAATTTATATAAAACAGATAATTAATAAATGGAAACGTAGGTTTTTATAGATATATAAGTTTTGATTTTAAATAGAAAATTAAGGTACCTCGTGACCCACAGCAGTTTCATAAATTCTAAACCAACTTTGTTTGTCTAAATTTATGTCACATGCCTTAGAAAGAGTCCTGATTCGTGGTAGTGAATTGGTCCCCATAACTGGCATAATATTGGCTGGGTGAGCAAGCAACCAAGCAATTGCGATAGCTGCCGGTGTGGTGTCGTAAATATTTGAAATCTCTTTAAGGAGATCGATTAAAAATTTATTATCGCTATCAAAGAGTTTTCCGCCGGCCAATGGAGACCAAGCCATTATTGGCAATCGTTTTTTTTGCATGAATGCTAGATCACCATTTGTAAAACAATCATTCGACATTATACTTATTTCAATCTGATTTGTTACAAGTTTTTTGTGCATAAATGATTGCAATAACGAAAAATCATAGGGTTTAAAATTTGAGACCCCTACTTCTCTAACTTTTCCCTGCCCAACCAAACTATCTAATGTAGACCCAGTTTCTTCCGGATTCATAAAGGGGTCTGGACGGTGTAGTAAAAGTAAGTCGATGTAATCTATATTCATCAGCTTCAAAGATTGCTCAACTGATTGGTTAATATGTTCTTTCGACGTATCATAATATTTAACTGGTGATTGCTTAAATCTACCAACCGGAGCAATTATTCCACATTTAGTTACGATTTCGAGCTTATCTCTATAACCGTTTTCTTTTAAGGATACTCCTAATAATTCCTCTGCTTCATACCCACCGTAAATATCAGCCTGGTCTATAGTTGTAATTTGCTGTTCAAGACAAGCCTCTAATTTTTTTGTTATGTGCGACGAGCTTGTATCCTTATCATCTGTTAATCGCCACATTCCATAAATAATTCGAGATAAGGAAACATTTTCGCTTACTTTTATTCGTTCCATTTTAGTATCGGTCTCCAGCTGCAAGCGGTGTTAAAGGTGAGGATTCAGGCACCCTCCCATAAAGATGGGGTAATGAGCAAGTATTCAAATTACTAATTACTTTTGTTCCAAAATGTTTGCACTCATCTATATGTGGATAACCAGATAGAATGAATGCTCTAATGCCCATTTTTCGGTATGATTCGAGTTCGGATAGCACTTGGTCAGCTGATCCAACAAGAGCTGCCCCACATCCAGAGCGGGCTCTACCAACCCCAGTCCACAAATTCGGTTCTATGTACCCATAACGGTCTGCATTCTCACGATTTTTTGTCTGATTAGCCACTCCTAAAGAAGTGCTATCTAATGCACGTCCTCTTATTTCGCTTCCTTTATTATCATCAAGTTTTGAGACAAGGCTCTCTGCGTATTCCCTTGCTTCTTTTTCTGTGTCCCTTACTATCACATGAATGCGCAATCCATAGTCTAAAGTCCGGTTATGCTCTTCTGCCAAATTTGAAACTGTCTTCATTCTATGTGCTAGTATCTCCTTTGTTTCAGGCCACATAAGATATATGTCACAAAACTCAGCACATAGAGCTAAAGCAGATGGAGAATAACCTCCGAAGTATAATAATGGTCCACCGTTTTGCTGATATGGTTTTGCTGGATCCGTAGTTATATTTTCAAATTGATAAATTTTACCTTTAAAATTAATTTGATCTTGAGTCCAAGCTTGCTTTAAAATCTGCACAACTTCTTTAGAACGCTGATATCGGTAAGCGCTATCTTCTGTTTGACCAGGAAAATCAGAAGAGATGATATTTACTGTTAAGCGCCCCTCAAGCATATGGTCCAATGTAGCAAGCGTTCTCGCTAACATAATTGGTTGCATCTCTCCACATCTCACAGCAGCGAGTAAATTTATTTTTGAAGTTATAGGTGCACAGCCGGCAACAAAAGTTAGAGTATCCTGGCCAACTTGATAAGAGGACGGACACAAAATATTTCGGAATCCTTGTTGCTCTGCAGTTTTTACAATCTCGGAACAGTGCTGCCAAGATGACTTAAGAGAGGTGTCAGGCACTCCGAGATAGGCATAATCATCTGAACATAATGCTGAAAACCATGATACCTCTATCGAATTTGATTCCTGTGAAGTAACTTGAACTACAGTCATTTTTTCTCCAAAAGTTTTATGTCTCATTATAATTATGACTTCGAAAATAAAAAAGCCTATGAGAAACGCTTGGGATTTATTTTAAACTCTATTATATTTCAAAAAAATCATTAAATTGATTAATTTAATTGCAAATAAATTCATAACTGTAAAGGTACTTTTTAGTGGCTAAAAAATTGAATTATGGGTTTGTCGGTTGCGGTATGATGGGTCAGGAACACATTAAAAATATTAATCTGATTAAAGGGTCTAATGTTGTCGGCATCTTTGAACCCGATAAGAAAATGAGAGAAAAAGCCTCTATTATCGCTCCAAACGCGTCGCATGTCGAATCCATTCGGGGATTATTAGAAATAAAATCGTTAGATTGCTTGGTAATTGCATCACCTAACAACTTACACCTAGAACAGTTTGAAGAAATAGCCGCAACTCATCCAATACCCTTGATGATTGAAAAACCACTATTCACAAATCCCGGAGATGACAAACGTATCTCCAAACTTATATTAACCTATCCTGAACCAGTATGGGTTGCTATGGAATATAGATACATGCCCCCTATAGCATATCTTTTAGAGCAGGTAGAGCAAGTCACAGATGGTGTCTCCATGGTATCTATTAAGGAACATCGGTTTCCGTTCTTAACTAAAGTGAATAATTGGAACAGATTTAACAGAAATTCTGGCGGAACATTTGTTGAAAAATGTTGCCATTTTTTCGATTTAATGCGGCTCATTACGAAAAGCGAAGCAAAGAAGGTAATAGCTATTAGTGGTCAAGCTGTTAATCATAAAGATGAAAAATATGACGGGAAGACCCCTGATATAGATGACCATGGATATGTTATGATTGAATTTGAGAACGGAATTAAAGGTATGCTTGAATTGTGTATGTTTGCTGAGGGCTCTCGATATCAAGAAGAGATTTCTGTTGTGGGCAAATCTGGGAAAATAGAGGCTTTAGTGCCTGGTCCAGGGCGTTTTTGGCAGCACAAAACTCATCCTCAACCAACACCGCAAGTTGTTATATCACCTCGCGAAGGAGAGCCAGTTCAATTTATAGATACTCCGGTAGATACAACTTTATTGAATGTCGGAGACCATAACGGAGCAACTTATTTCCAACATGCAAATTTTGCAAAGATGCTTAAAGAACAATCTCAACCCGAAGTTAGCTTAAAAGACGGATATGCTGCAGTTAAAATAGCTCTCGCTGCACAAAAAAGTGCTGCAACTGGAAAAACAGTAGACATGCAGCACTTTTTTTAACTTACTATTTTTGTTTACCCTTTTACGATTTCGTTAAACAATTCTTTAGGGAAGAGGCCATATTTCTTATCAATTTGAAATATAAATCTGGACCATTTTCAATTGAAGCCCCCAAGGGATCCAAAACACCTGTCCCCAATCCAGTGCCCTCAACCAAAGTATTAACAATCTTTGGCTCAAATTGAGGTTCAGAAAACACGCAACTAGCCTCTGAGCTAACAATTTTTTCCCTTAATTCTTTGGTTCTCTCTACGCTCGGTAGTATTTCTGGAGACACTGTAACCGAACCAATAGCTGAGACGCCAAAGCGTTTTTCAAAATACTGATATGCATCATGAAAGACGATATAACCCTCATTACTGAGTGGTTTTAATTCAACCGTTATATCTTCGACTAGTTGATTCAAATCACCTTGAATTTTTTTGGCATTATTTTCATACTTAGTAGCATTAGATGGATCAATTAAAGATAATTCATCTGCTATTTTCTCAACCAATAAAGATGCATTTTTTGGGTCTAACCAGACATGTGG
>CABYPW010000016.1 GCA_902520885.1 uncultured SAR116 cluster alpha proteobacterium | reverse complement strand
GGACCTTGATACTTGGAAAATGGAGCGGGCGAAGGGATTCGAACCCTCGACCCCAACCTTGGCAAGGTTGTGCTCTACCACTGAGCTACGCCCGCGACATTTCAACTGTATAGATCGGGATTTATAAACTTACAAGATAAAATTAGGCCACAATATTTTATCTCGTATTGCTGTTTTTTATAACCTCAATAATTGCCTCGCTAATTGTATTTTGTGCTTCCTGTGTAAGATACGGGTGCATTGGAATTGATATTACAGATTGTGCAAGTTGTTCACTTACTTCAAGCCCATAATTTGCTCTGGGGTAATGTTCATAGGGTTTTTGTAAATGCATAGGAATTGGATAATAAATTGCCGTAGGAATACCTTTTTGACCAAGTGATTCTTGGAAAAACACTCTATCAACTTTCTTTGGTAACTTTATCGTATAGACAGCCCAACTACTTGTCATCTCAGGATAACAAATAGGGGTTTCAACCCAGCTTCTCAGAAGCTCATGATAATAGTTAGCTACAGCACTACGTTGTTGAAGTTCTTTATCAAAAACCTCTAATTTTGCTAAAAGAATGGCAGCTTGTATTGTATCTAATCTGGCAGTCATGCCAAGGCGTACTGTTTGATATTTATTTGTGCCTTGTCCATGGATACGGCATGAACGGGCAATCTCAGCAATTTTAAAATCATTCGTGAATACAGCACCTCCATCTCCATAACAGCCAAGAGGCTTGGCAGGAAAAAAACTAGTACATGTTGCCTTTGCTAAGGTACCGGTTTTGGCTCCTTGAAATTCTGTTCCAAAGCTTTGCGCTGCATCATCTAAAACCCATAATCCATTTGCCTCGGCAAAAGAATTTATTTTATCCATCTGAGCTGGCTGTCCAAATAACCCAACAGACATTATGCCCACAACCTCAATATCTGACTTAATTGCACTATCTAATGCATCTTGCAGCCTTGCTGGGTTAAGTGTGAATGTCTCTTCATCTACTTCAGCAAATATTGGAATTGCACCAAGAAGCGGCATTACCTCAGCGCTCGCAGTGAATGTAAAGCTAGGCACTATAACACCTTGTCCAGGTTTGAGTTGAAGTCCCATTAACGCTAACAATAAAGCATCAGTTCCTGAACCGCAGCTTATAACGTATTTGGCATCGACACGCTCAGAAAGAACAGATTCAAGCTCTTCAATCTCTGGGCCCATAATGTATTTACCATGCTCAAGAACATTTTTGATCCTGGTATCAATTTCAGAACGTATTTTTTGTTGTTGAGATGAAAGATCAATAAAGGGAATATTCATAATGTCTCACTATCTATTTGTGACTTCATCTCTGATAAAATTTGCTGTACTTTTAGACCCTCCTCTATGTCCGTTATCGCTGGATTGCCATTTTTACAAACTTCAATGAATGCACTTATTTCATTTTTTAATGGCTCACCAGTACTAAAAGGTAGATATTCTGGCTCAGCTCTGTCTACCTTGATAGAATCCCCCTCAATAATAATTGAGTCTTTAAAAAAAGTTAATTTTTGCTGTGAAGGTTTTGTGTCGTCAAATACAATTGAACCTAAACTTCCCGTTACAACTAGCCTATGTTCTTTGTAAGGAGAATACCAACTGGAATGCATAATTGCTGTCACACCGTTGGCAAACTTTAAACTCGTAAAAATAATATCTCCATCAGAATGTTCCACATGAGTTGCATTTCGGCAGTTAATAGATGTCGGAACTTCTCTCACTATACCAAGAATTTGAGATATATCATGGGGGCATAAATCAAAGAGCGCAGATTCAGATTTTTTTATACGACCCATAGCAAGACGAGTTGCTTGAATATGCTGTAATTCACCTATAAATCCATCATTTACAAATTTTTTTAATTCTACGTAGGCAGGATGATATTGTAGTAAATGTCCCACCATAACTTGTTTGCCTGCCTTAATAGCACATTGTTTTATTGAAAGAGCAGAACTCATAGATAGCGCTAACGGTTTTTCAACATAAACATGCTTTCGTGCATTAAGTGCTTCACAAGCAAGTTTTTCGTGGGTATATGCATTAGTTGCGATGATTACACCATTCAAGGTATTATCATTTAGAATTTGATCGAAAGAAAAAGCTGGACAGGAAAACTTTTGTGAGAAGGAGATAGCGCGGTCTTGATTTGAATCACAAACACACGCCAAAACACCAAATTCTGATGCATTTCGTGCAATATTTTCACCCCAGATACCGCACCCTATTATAGCAATATTAACTTTCAAACCTTCATCCTCAAATTAAGTGATCATAGTTAAAAAAAAGTTTATTTTGCTCATAGCTAAAGCAACGATATGGGTCAATCGTTGCTTTTTGTAACCATCACTGTGATATAGTGATTTATAAAAGAAAAGTTCGCATTTTGTACTGGAAATCTTGAGGATGATTATACATATATCTATAGTGATAAAAACTGTTTTTAAA
The DNA here is from genome assembly GCA_902520885.1 of uncultured SAR116 cluster alpha proteobacterium. Lineage (GTDB taxonomy): Bacteria > Pseudomonadota > Alphaproteobacteria > Puniceispirillales > Puniceispirillaceae > UBA5951. The sequence continues at coordinate 44,440 of CABYPW010000016.1, read as the reverse complement.
TTTTTTTGGGTTTGGAATGATAGAAGAAGTTATACCTGATGCATCATCTTTGTTCCAGGAAAGTCTTCCAATTCATCCTGATTTTGTTATTTCTCAGCTGAAAAGTTTGAAAATAACGATAGAGCTGTTCAAACATCCTGCTTTAAAAACAGTTAGTCATTCAAAATTATATAGACATAATATGCTTACAAAGAATGAGGGTGGTGGACATATTAAAAACCTCTATCTTCGAGACCATAAGAAAAATAATTATCTGATTGTGGTACAAGAAGATAAAAACATTGATTTGAAAAAGTTAGGGAATTTAATTGACTCTGGTAGGTTATCTTTTGGGAGCACAGTTAGGCTTTTTGAAAATTTAGGAGTAAGACCTGGTGCGGTAACACCATTATCTATGGTTACAGGTGTTTGCAATGGAGTAAATATTTTTATGGATGAAGAATTGCTTGAATCTAAAAAAATTTATATGCACCCGTTGGTTAATGATCTGACAATTTCAATGATACCTAGTGAACTAAATAAATATTTTGATTATTTAGGTGTGCAACTGAATAAGCTAAGTCTTTAAAAATAAACATACAGAGGATACGGATGTCATTAGTGATTGAAGAAAATAATTCAACAGAAATTGTAAATGTAACTGCCGAAAATATTATGCAGGAAGTCATAGAGGCTAGTTCGGAAAAAGCAGTAATTCTGCAATTCTGGGCACCCTGGTGTGGCCCATGTAAACAATTAGCCCCCGTTTTAGAAAAGGTATGTGCTAAGTTTAAAAATATAAAACTTACAAAAATAAATATTGATGATAATCAGGAAATAGCTGCGCAAATGAGGGTACAATCTGTACCCACCGTTTTTGGGTTTATAAACGGTCAACCAGCAGATGGATTTGCTGGTGCACAGCCTGAATCTGTGGTTACGCAGTTTGTAGAAAAGTTGTCTGAGTCAGCGCCCGGGCAGGCAGATATATCCGGTTTGCTGGAGTCAGGGACAATCGCTCTTGGCGAGAATGAGCCTGAAAAGGCGATGCAAGCCTTTCAACAAGCCCTTTCTCTATCTCCAGAATCACCTGAAGCCTTAGCTGGGTTTATTAGATCTCTAATTGCTCTTGGCGAGCATGAAGAAGCAAAAGCGGTTTTAGACCAATTAGATGAAGACATGCAGAAAAAACCTGTAATCAAGGATGTTTTATCAGCATTGGCTGTAGCCAAAAAAGGGGCAGAAGTTGACTCTGATAAAAGTGATTTAGAAAAAAAGGTTCAATCTAATCCAAAGGATTTACAAGCCAGACAAGAATTAGCGATTGCTCTTTTTGCCTCGGGCCAACAAACTGAAGCAATGCTTCAACTGCTCGAGTCAATCAAAATTGATCCGTTGTGGAATGAAAATATGGCGCAAACTCAATTGTTAGAGTTTTTTACAGCGCTTGGTCATAATCATCCTGATGTAATAAAAGCAAGACGAAAGTTATCGAGCTATTTATTTTCTTGATTTTCACTCTATGTTTTTCTTGGGAATATTTTGAAAAATTAATTATGAATTTTCGGATGAGGAATATATGACAATCAGAGGACCGTTTGAACCTGAATTTAGAGATTTACCCGTAAAAATTCCAATTTTTCCTTTATCTGGTGCTTTATTATTACCCGGTGGCACATTACCTTTAAATATTTTTGAGCCGAGATACCTCTCTATGGTTCGAGATGCAATCGCAAGCCCTCTTCGATTGATAGGTATGATACAACCAAACAAAGAAGATCAATTAAATCCATATTACTCAATTGGATGTGCAGGCCGAATATCTAGTTTTTCCGAACAAGAGGACGGGAGAGTATTAATAACCCTTTCAGGTTGCATTCGGTTTCAAGCGACAAATTTTTTAGAGGTTATTTCCGGTTATCTTACAGCGGAAATTGATTGGAAAAACTATAAAAACGATTTATCCATAGATGAGTCTTTAATTGATAGGAAAAAACTTTCAACTACTTTAAAACGATATTTTGACGCCAAAGGTTTCCAGGTTGACTGGTCGCAATTAGAATCATGTTCAGATGAGCGATTAGTTTGTACATTATGTATGATTTGTCCTTTTGATATCGCCGAGAAACAAGCTTTGTTAGAAGTAACGGATTTATCTGCCAGAGCAGATTTATTAATAACAATTCTTGAGATGTCTTGTCATAATGATGATCATACCGAAAATGCTAAACATTAGGTTTTGATAATTTAAAAATGAAGCAGAATAAAAAAACGATAAAAAAAAAACTAGAATAGCCAGCAGTTTGTTGAATATTTTGGTTTGTCCTGATACTAAAAGTCTTCTAATTTATGATAAAAAAATAGGTGAACTTATCAGCATTCAGGGCAAAAAAGCTTACCCCATAGAACAAAACGTGCCACTTATTAGCAAAACGCATTGCAGAGAATTATCTGATAGCGAGATTAATAAATGGCAAAATTCCTTTCATAGAAAATAGGGTATAAATATCCAAATGTTTTCAGAAATTATTTTCGCAACGCAAATAAGGCTTCATAAAGATAAAAAGAGTTTATCGGTACATTTTAATGATGGGTTTGAAACACAGATTTCGGCTGAGTTACTTCGTGTTGAATCCCCTTCTGCAGAAGTGCAGGGACATAGCCCTGATAAAAAAAAAATAATTCGTGGAAAAAAGAATGTTAAAATAATCCACATAGAATATGTTGGAAATTATGCAATAAGATTATTATTTGATGATGGTCATGAAACAGGGATTTATAGTTGGGCCCTTTTGCACGATTATGGAGTGCGTCAAGAATCGCTATATAATGAGTATCTAAAAAGATTAGAGGTATAAAGTTAAAATTTTAATTTATTTGAAATTTACACATCTGAAAATAAACTTGCGGAAGTCAGAATACCACCCGCGGCTATCTTAGCAAGTTGCTTTTTAATTGGTAGCGAGTCCATTATACCTAGTCCAATGTTGGTTAAACTAGATGGGAAAGTTTTAAACTTAAAACTATTATAGCTGAATAAACGATTTAACCCTTGTGTGAGGGCAATAATTGCTTCAACTTCGAGACGTCTTCTGGCTCGATATTCTGATAATATAGATGGATGTGAAAACGAAAGGCCATTTTTTTTTGCGCTACTAAGGCAGTCACAAATAACCGCTATGTCGGCAAGCGCGAGATTAAATCCCATACCTGCTAATGGATGGATTGAATGGTTTGAGTCTCCAGCTAGAATGAGTCCGGGTCTTCCCATGCTTCTGGTGACGGATGGTTTGAGACCCCAAATCTTTTTTTCTGAACACAATGTTATTTTTTTAAAACTATCGCCTAGTGCATTTATGATTTTTCTTTTGAATTCGCCCTCTGATAGATTGAATATATCTCTAGATTTTATTTTGCTTAACGACCACACAAGCGCTGCTTCTTGAGTTCTAATAGGCATTAATGCAAGAGGCCCATCTGGCAGAAACCTCTGAACCGCAAAGTTATGATGTAACCGGTTAAGATTTATTCTTGCAACTATAGCCTCTTGGTTTGCAGCCATAGATGTAGAGCGCAACCCTGCTGACTCTCTAATAGCACTATTAGCTCCATCGCACGCAATAATTAACTCTGTTTGCCATTTTTTGTCTCTTATATCGGTAATCCCGACACCATTTTCAGTGTATTCTATGTTCAAATTCCCAAAAAAATTTTCGATAGGGGGAGGTGATTTAGAATTATGTTTTTGACAATTTTTAAACAAATTTTTATTTTCTATTGTCCATGCCATAATTTCTCCGTCTAATGAGAAATGTAATCCAGATGATTCTGAATTTCTGTCAAAACAGTTTTCACTGAATTTATGCTGTGAGACTAAAATGTTTCTAATTTCTGTACTATTTTCATTTGAAAAAGACCAGAGATTGAGCCGTGAAAGCATTTTTTGGCTGGCAATATTAATTGTGGTAGTTCTGGTATCAAAAAAATCGTGTCGTTGGGATAAAAGCCGGGTATATTCAAGGCCAAAAAAACTTAAGGCAGAACACATTACTTCAGCTGTAAGGCCGTTACCTACCACGACTATGGGTATTTTGTGCACCATGATAATATTTAATCCTTGAAGTATTTGAATATTATTTGTTTGCATAGAGCCAATCTAGAGTCAGTTGGCTTTATAAGATAACTTTTACGACATCCCGCCGCTATTCCAGCTTGAACATCTGATTGTTGATCACCTATCATGATTGATTTACTCAGATTAATATGCCATTTCTGGGATATCATATTTAACATTCCAGGAAGAGGTTTTCTGCAAGTACAAAATTTTGAGTTATTTTGGTCAAGGTAATCTGGGTGATGTGGACAGAAGGAAATATCTAAAATATTTCCGCCTTTTAAAGCCACTTGTTCCCTTAAATACTGATGGAAATTAAGCATATCTGTTTCTTTGAAGTAACCTCGTGCTATTCCAGACTGATTGGTGACAATAAATACAGGTATTTTATGTTTTTCTAAAAGGGCAAGAGCTTCAGCGCTATCATGTAAAAACGCAAAATCCGATATTTTCCATGTATAGCCATAATCCATGGTCAACGTATTATCACGATCAAAAAAGATTGCCCCACTCATTTATTTCAAACCTTTATCGGCTATAGTTGTTATGGTCGAGCTAATGTATTACATTCGCTTTCGTGCAGTGTAAAAACACATTTAAACTAATATATGCAGATTTGTAGATGCAAAATCCAGATTTTTCACTTTTTAATGACAATATGTTTCAGAAGACTCGTTCTTTGATTGAAAATATTTCGCCTGTGGCTGGAATGAATGAAATCAATATGTCCATTGGCGAGCCACAACAAGAACCACCGGCTTTCATATCAAAAATGTTCTCTAAAAAAAAGTGTGATTGGAATAGTTATCCAAAAGTAAAAGGTAATAAAAAATTTTATGATGACGTAAAATATTATTTAAATAATAGATTTAATAAAATCGGCGACTGGCTGAATCCATTAGATAATTACCTTCTTCCGGTACCTGGAACTAGAGAGCCACTTCACATGCTAGGATATTGTGTTCGAGGAACTAAACCTGAACCAATAGCACTTATTACTAATCCTTTCTATCATGCATGGCGGGCTGCAGGTTTAATGAGTGGCAGCAATATTCATTTAATGGACGCCTGTTCAGAAAATGGTTATCTGCCTGACTTATCAAAGATAGATGAAGTTATACTCTCCAAAACAACAGTGATGTATTTGTGTTCACCTACAAATCCGCATGGTGTAATTGTGAGCGAGGAATACCTGCAAAAGGCGTTGAAGCTTTCCAGAAACTATGATTTTTTGTTAGTTGTTGATGAGTGTTACATAGATATTTGGCGAGATAATGCACCAAAAAGCATTCTCGAAATTGCCCATAAACATACTGAAAATGGTCAAAAAAAATTAGCAAATCTTGCAGTATTAAATAGTTTGTCTAAAAGATCAAACGCAGCTGGTCTCAGGGCTGGTTTTCTATGTGCCGATCCTGATGTAATATTATCATATTCAAAAATAGCAGCAAATGGATTAGCTCTGGTTCCAACCCCTTTGCTAAATGTATCTGCGGAAATTTACCGTGACACAGTTCATAATAAAATGGTGAGAGAACATTATAATAAAGCTTTTAAAATAGCGGAACAATATTTAAAATGTTCAATCCCTGATGCGGGTTTTTTTCTCTGGCTGCATGTTGGGGATGATATTAAATGTACAAAACTACTATGGGAACATATGGCTATAAAAGTTATTCCAGGTAGTTACATGGCAGTTGCTAATAACGGAATAAACCCAGCATCCGGCTATATCAGAATTGCGATGGTTCATCGTCTAGATATAATTGAAGAGGCGATGAAACGTCTACAGAGATTCTTTCAAAATATTTGGCAGGAACATCAAATTAATGACTGATCAGACAAAATCGAGCGGTAAAGTAATGTCTGATAGACTTCGACTTTTTTTCATAAGGAGGATAAAGGAATTAGTCGGTCTTTTGTTAATTTTAGGTGCTATTTGTCTCGGGATTATTTTACTGAGTGCTTCTGCCCTGGACCCAGCTCCTCATGTATCTTCAGATGGTGAAATTAAAAATTGGTTTGGGCCTTTTGGGGCCTTTTTATCAAATCAGCTTTTTTCATGGTTTGGAATTTTTTCCGTGTTGTTTCCTATTTCTTTGTTTATTTGGGGGATAAGAGTTTTTGCGCACAGAGGGCTATCTTTATGGGCTTGGCGATTATTTCTATTGCCACTTTCAATTCAATTTTTATCAGCAGGAATTTTTGGGCTAGGATTTGACCTTAACGGAGTTGCACCCCTATTTTTTAAGGCGTTTTTCTCATTTATAAATGCGCGATTTGAGCAATTTAGTTTTAATACCGAGCAAACTTTATCAGTTTTATTGATAGTGCTAGGAATGTTACTTTATGTTTGGGCGACCGCCTTTGGCATTAAAGAATTCAGGTGGCTTTATTATTTTGGTGTTTTATCTTTAAAGCCGATTTCATCAATAATATCTTGGTTTAAAAATAGAAGGTCGGCAGATGTATTAGAACTATCAAATAAAGTCGTCTCTCTTACTTCTGGAGGATCTCAACAAAAAACACGTTTAGCATCAGAAAAGAAACAGCCGAGCTTAAGGACAAAGAAAAAACTATTTAGTAATAAGGATAGAGAGAAATCGCAGGCTACGTTCGATTTTGACACAGATGAAAATTTTCACTTACCACCCTCTTATTTGTTGAAGCCACCATCTAAGTCAAATTTTGCACCCCCTAAAGGATTACTTGAAGAAAATGCTGAACAGCTTGAAACCGTTTTGTCTGACTTTAGGGTGCAGGGAGATATAACAGATATTCGCTATGGTCCTGTTGTAACTAGATATGATTTAGAGCCAGCGCCAGGAATAAAGTCACAACGGGTTATTGCACTTGCTGACGATATTGCTAGGTCGATGGCAGCGCTTGCAGTGCGTGTTGCAGTTGTCCCGGGACAGAATGTTATAGGTATTGAGTTACCAAATGACATCCGTCAGCTAGTATTACTTCGTGATTTACTTGATTCTGAAGTATGGAAGAAACAAAAAGCAGACCTTCCTGTTGCTTTAGGGATGGATATCGCTGGAGCCCCAATGATTGTAGATTTAGCAAAAATGCCTCATTTACTTGTAGCGGGCACCACGGGTTCAGGAAAATCTGTAGGGATCAATGCAATGATCCTGTCACTTTTGTACAAACACACACCAGATAGTTGTCGTTTGATAATGATAGATCCAAAAATGCTTGAGTTATCTGTATATGACGGCATACCTCATTTACTGACACCCGTCGTAACCGACCCCTCGAAAGCAATTATGGCACTTAAATGGGCAGTGAGAGAGATGGAAAGTCGTTACCGTAACATGGCCAAGATTGGTGTGCGTAATATAACGAGTTACAATGAACGTCTTGCGCAGGCCCGGCAAAAAGGAGAGGTAATTTCTCGCAGAGTTCAAACAGGTTTTGACCAAGAGACCGGCCGACCTGTATTTGAAGATGATGTGCTTGATCTTAATACTCTTCCTTATATTGTAGTTGTCATTGATGAAGTTGCTGATTTGATGCTTGTTGCTGGTAAAGAGATAGAGGCAGCAGTTCAAAGGCTAGCACAAATGGCACGCGCTGCTGGTATTCATGTCATAATGGCAACTCAACGTCCCTCGGTCGATGTGATCACGGGAACCATAAAAGCAAATTTTCCTACTCGTATTTCATTTCAGGTCACTTCTAGAATAGATAGTAGAACTATTCTTGGTGAGCAGGGTGCCGAGCAATTGTTAGGCAAAGGAGATATGTTATATATGGAAGGTGGAGGAAGGGTTACCAGAATACATGGACCATTTGTTGATGATGATGAGGTAGAGCAAGTCGTGTCTTATCTTCGTCAGCAAGGAGAACCAGAATATAATGAAAAAGTAATAGAAGAAAATAAAGAAGGAACAGGTAGCGAGAAGGAAGGGTTGGGCGCGACACCAACTAAGGATGCAAGTTTATATGACCAAGCTGTGGACTTAGTCATTAGAGAACAACGAGCGTCAACAAGTTTTGTTCAACGCCATCTTCGGATAGGCTATAATCGCGCAGCAACATTGATTGAAGAAATGGAGGCGGCTGGTATTATAAGCAGTTCTAACCATGTCGGGAAAAGAGATGTACTAGTGAGTGATGATGATTCCTAAATACTTTTTAAATCTTACATTCAAACAAAGTTGGATGAAAATTTTAAACTTAAAGGTGTTATTTTGTGTTTTGTTGAGCTTGTTTTTAATAAGTTATTCAAGTGCATCTGAATCACAAGATGAATTGATTATTCGTGCAGAAAAGTCCATTAAAAAAATTACAACTCTACAGGCGGAATTTACTCAAATTTCTTCAGACGGGAGTTATGCTATTGGAAAATTATATTTTCGAAGGCCCTTCCAAATGAGATTAGAATATAATGTTGAACAACCATTCAATCTTATAACTACTCGAAAGTGGCTAATCGTTGATGAACCAGAAAACAAACAAATTACAAATTATCCTCTCTCTGAAACTCCCTTAGCTTTTTTATTAGAAGAAGAATTTTCTTTAACAGCAAATGAGTTCTTAACACAAAGTATGATCAATAACGGATTAGCCGAAATAACTTTAAGAAAAGAAACAGGAGATCGAGCGGGCGAACTTATCTTATTATTCGAGCCAAATCAGATGAATTTAAGAGGGTGGAAAATAATTGACGCAATGGGTATGGAAACAAAAGTTATTTTGCAAAATGAAATTTATGGTGGAGACTTACCCAACAATTTATTTGGCAGACCAATCTATTAAGCTTGTATATGCAATATTTTTTCTAGCCTGTTATCAATTCTGTAAATCGAGCAATTTTACTCTTATTTGATTTGCGTTTATTTATCTCAAAATCAGCTTTTATTGAATTTTCAGCTAACAATTTTCTGTTGGATTGTTTGGATACATTTTCTAATTCAAAATGCTTTATAGAATTAAGGAAACATAGGCGCTTTATCCTAAATGGAGTTCCCGATGTTTTGCAATAAATTATGTTATCTATATCCATATTAAAGCTCCTACCTTTCGAAAATGTATAACAATAAAGGGCTAATACTTTAAGTGTTTTAGTCTCGAAAATAAAAAAAAAGCCTCATATTGAGCAATAAATCTATTTTTGATATGTTTATTAAAAGAACAAAGGCATACCAATGACTGCAAACTTCTATGAAAACTTTGGTTTAATATGGGAAAGATTTTTAAATTTTGAAATAAATAGATCAAGGGAAGCGATAAAATATTTTGGAAACGCCAATTCCTATTTTATACTTCAAACAGTTGCCTGGCATAACCTTCACCTAGTTCAAAAAGAAGAAGGGTCTCGAGAATATGAGAGACTAAAAAAGCAATGGGGTAGCAATGTTTTTGATTTTGGAAAACATATACCAACTAAATTATCCATTTTAACTGTTTCTCAAATCTCCGGAATAGATAAAGAAACTAGCAGAAGAGTAGTTAAAAAACTAATCTCTGATGGGTGGGTAACCTATTCTCGAAATGAAGGAATAAGATACTATCCTACAGAAAAAAACAATCAACTCATGGTAAAGTTTAATGAAGTTATAGAAATACCACTTTTTTTGAATTTAGCTACTAACATCAAAAAATTGACCTAGTTAAAACTCTATTTTCTTGAATCGTATAAGTTGATAGTGAGTAAAAAGAAAAACATGAAAATAGCCACTTGGAACATTAATTCAGTAAGATAAAGAATTGCTCAAGTTATGAAATTTTTAAAAAAGCAACAACCAGACGTATTATGTCTACAGGAGACAAAATTAGCAAAATAAATAATTGTAATTATTCAGTTTATGAAATATTTTTTTGAGACAAAAATAGGATAAACCGGTTCAATCGTACAGATTGTTCAACTTTAAGAAAGTCATAATGGTGAACAGAAATTCTATAGAGGATAAGAGGTTGATAAACCTTTTTCAGAGTATTGGTGTTACTCAATCATCATACCCAGCTTACAAAGAATAAGGCATAAGTAAAAAAAAATGAGAATTTGTCCAACCATAAGTTTTTTTTGCTCTAATAATTTGTTTATACGTGAGGGTATTTCTGCTTCGGTTATCAAAATTTCGTGTTTTTTGGCTATTACAGGTATCGCTATTAATTTACTCTTATTTCGATTTTGATATTAAATTTGCTAACGTGTTTTCAGAGTAAAAAATATTGCGAACAGTTTCAGTTAGGGAAAATTTTTATTCTATATTGATAATATCACTTTAAAAAAAGTGATAATAATTTCACAAAATATTTAACTAATTAATGAGATTAAAATGACAAAATTGGCTTTTCTTGGTTTAGGGGTGATGGGTTTTCCTATGGCGCGTCATCTAGTTAATAATGGAAATGATGTTGTAGTTTATAATAGAACCCGCACTAAGGCTGAGAAATTTTCAGCAAATTTTAAAACAAAAATAGCTGATTCCCCAGCTGAAGCTGCAAAAAATGCAGATATTGTTTTTGCTTGCGTAGGTGACGACTCAGATCTAAAAGCAATCACGGTTTCAGAGTATGGTGCATTTAATACAATGAAGCCTGGCAGTTTATTTATTGATCATACAACGACTTCAGCTTCTATAGCACGTGATATGTCAGAAGATGCAAAAAGCAGAAAAATAGGATTTTTAGACGCTCCAGTGTCTGGGGGACAGGCGGGTGCTGAAAATGGAAAACTTACAATCATGTGCGGTGGTAGTGAGGACATGTTTGAGAAGGCGCGTTTTTTGATGAGTTGCTATGGCGCAAAAATTACTCTGATGGGTTCATCCGGGTCAGGACAGCTTACAAAAATGGTGAACCAAATATGTATTGCAGGTTTAGTGCAAGCTTTGTCAGAGGCACTCAATTTTGGTCAAAATGCAGGTCTTGATATGGAGTGTGCTCTAGACGTAATTTCAGGTGGCGCTGCACAATCATGGCAAATGGAAAATCGTGGAAACACTATGTTGGATGACAAATTTGATTTTGGCTTTGCTGTAAATTGGATGCGTAAAGACCTTAGGATATGCATAGAAGAGGCAAAAGAGAATGGTTCGGAATTGCCAATAACAGCACTAGTAGCTCAATTTTATGCCCGTTTGTCAAACCTAGGATATGGCAAAAATGATACTTCATCGCTTATCCGTTTATTGCGATAAAAGTAAGTTCTGGTAAATATTCCTCAAAGATAGAAATTAAAAATGATTGTCTAGATATGATAATCTCCGGACATCATCAAAAAACTTGATTCAAGCTCACGAGATTGTGGATGATTGGTTTGATGAATGAAGTCTTTTTGGTAAGGGTTACCAAAGTTTGTCATAAAGCCTAATTCAAAAAGTTGATTAACGACTTTTTGATAGGATAATCGTTAGACAGGTTCGCTCTTTAGGACTACTTTTTGGACGTTTAGCATATGAGGTTGCCTATACTGGAAGTAGAGCTCCAATTTTGTATCGATTAGACCTACTGGATAACATTGAGTTCACTGATGTGTTTTTTGTTCCAAAAGTGGTTTGGAATTTTAAAGAATGGGCATCACAGAGTTTCGCTGTCTTTAATGGCGACGCTCATTGGGATATTAAAATTAGATTTGCAAAAGAAGTTGCGAAAAGAGCAGAAAAGGTGCAGTTTCACCCAACGCAGAAATTTGTCACGGAAGGGGTGGAACTCTCGTTCTTGAAATGAAGTGTCGAGGTCACAGAGAGTTGATACATGAACTTTTGCATCCTGATTGGTTAGGTCATATGAAAATTGCAACTTGGAACATCAACTCTGTAAGGCTTAGAATTGCTCAGGTTTTGAGATTTTTAAAAGAGCAACAGCCAGATGTGCTTTGTCTTCAAGAAACAAAAACACAGGACGTTTATTTTCCAGCAAAACAAATAGCTGACGCTGGATTCTCATATCAAGCAATTAGAGGGGAAAAATCCTATAATGGGGTTGCCATTTTATCAAGATTGCCAATTGAAAATGTTAGTTACCAAAACTGGGTTGGAAAGGGAGACTGTAGACATATTGTGGCTCAGATAAGTGGTATAAAAATACATAATATTTACCTTCCTGCAGGAGGAGACATTCCTGATAGATTTGAGAATCTTAAATTTGGCCATAAATTAGATTTTATAGCGGAAGTAACAGATTATTTTGAAAAAAATATGCCGGCTAAGGCAGTTTTGGTGGGTGATTTGAATGTAGCTCCTTTGGTTTCAGACGTTTGGTCAACCAAGCAATTAAAAAACGTCGTGAGCCATACTGATATAGAGCGAAAAAGAATTATTAATATGCAGAAAAAAGGTGGATGGCTTGATGCAGTCCGTGAGTTTTTTGGACCAGAGCAAGTTTTATATAGTTGGTGGTCTTACAGAGCACGAAATTATATCGAGAGCGATCGCGGAAGAAGGCTCGATCATATTTGGGTCAGTATTGACCTTGCGTCGAAGATCGATAAAGTTGAAATACACAAAAATACAAGAGGTTGGGAAAAACCATCAGACCATGTTCCCATTACCCTTCAACTCCTATGACTTTTGTAGTAAAAGTTTATATAGTTTACTCAAAATGAAATATTAGTCATTGATAGTTTTATAATGATAGAATTCACGAAAATGCATGGATTAGGGAATGATTTTATTTTGCTTGATGGCAGAAAAATGCCAATTAACCTCTCATCTGAGCAAATTAAAATCATTTCAGATAGGCACCTAGGTATAGGTTGTGACCAAATAATGATAATGCATCCTGCCCAAAGAACAGGTGATATTTACCTGCAAATTTTAAATGCTGATGGAAGTGAAGCTAACGCATGTGGGAATGGCACCAGATGTGTCGCTTCCGTTTTATTGTCTGAATTAAAAAAACAAAAAGTTTTCATAGAAACTATCTCGGGTATAGTAAGTGCATACTTCAATGGGAGTATGATCGCAGTTGATATGGGGCCGGCACATTTTTTGCCAAAAGATATTCCATTTGATAACTCCAAATTAAGATTAGACGATTTGTTGTTTGTGCCCTTTTCAGAAATAATTTCAAACACAGCAACTTTGATTTCAATGGGTAATCCGCACGCAGTATTTTTTGTGCCCAATTGTGAAATTATAGAAATTGAAAAAATCGGACCATTAATAGAAAACCACCGTAGTTTTCCAGATAGAACAAATGTTGAATTTGTTCAGAAATTGTCCGATGGGAGGATGCGTATGCGTGTTTGGGAGCGGGGTGTCGGTATTACAAAAGCATGTGGTTCTGGCGCTTGTGCAGTTGCAGTTGCTGGAGCAAGACATGGTTTTATTAATAGAAAGGTAGAAATTTTGCTTGATGGTGGAAGTCTTTGGATTGAAATAGTAACCAACGAAAAAGGCATACTAAAAAAAGAAAGCTCAGGAAACAATAGAGTTATTATGACAGGGCCTGTTACAAAAAGTTTTTCCGGACAACTTTCCGATTTATTATCTCAAGTTGAAATGTCATAGTCTTATGTCTTCTAACCGCCCAACTATTACGACTTTTGGATGTCGATTGAATATCTGGGAATCAGAAGTAATACGCAAACATGCAACAGATGCATATCTAAATAATACAGTTATTTTTAATACGTGCGCTGTTACATCAGAGGCTGAAAAGCAAGCAAGACAAGCAATTAGAAAAATTAAAAGAGAACAGCCTAACAAACAAATTATAGTGACTGGATGTGCGGCCCAGATTAATCCAGAAAAATGGAATGTGATGTCAGAAGTGGATTACGTGATAGGAAATCATGAAAAGCTTTTGGCAGATAGCTGGCAAAGATTACGAAATAATCAACTCTCAGGTATAGAAGTTACTAATATTTCCAAAGTAAAAGAAACAGCATCGCATATGATTGACAGTTTCGAGGAACATACGCGGGGTTTTTTGCAAATTCAGCAAGGATGTAACCATAGGTGCAGTTTTTGCATTATTCCCTACGGTCGGGGTCAGTCTCGCTCTGTTGCCGCAGGACAAATTGTAAAAAGTGTAAGAAAGTTATCCGAGAATGGTATAAAAGAAGTAGTTCTATCTGGAATAGACCTTACTAGCTGGGGTCAAGATTTGCCCGGTAAACCAAAATTAGGGTGGTTGGTTTTGCAAATTTTGAGAGAGGTACCAAACTTACCAAGATTAAGATTATCCTCTATTGACCCCGCAGAATTCGACCATTTTTTAATGTTTGCTTTTGAGAATGAGCCTCGATTGATGCCTCACATACATTTATCTGTTCAACATGGAGATGATATTATTTTGAAGAGAATGAAACGTAGGCATTTGGCTCGAGATGTAATTCGTTTATGCAGGGAAATGCGCAGAAGACGACCTGATACTGTATTTGGCGCAGACCTTATCGCTGGCTTCCCAACAGAAACCGAGAGAGCACACGAAGCAACAATTAGACTAATTGAGGAAGCTGATTTGTCTCATTTACATGTTTTTAGTTATTCAGATAGAGAAGGAACTCCCGCAGCCAAAATGCCGAAAACAAAACCATCAGACATAAAACGAAGGGCTTTAGCTCTTCGAGAAATGGGAAGAAAACAATTTGATAAACTAGTTTCATTACGGGTCAACAAATATGATGAGTTATTGCTTGAAAAGTCCAACCAAGGGTATTTACGCAATTTTATTCGTGTTAAACTTGCGCATGATAAATTGTTGCCCTCCGGTAACATACTTCCTGTAAAAATTTTACATTCACAATCTTATGTTAATGACTCACCATCAGTGGTCGTGGAGTTACTGTAATGAGTTGGTTAAAAAAACTTACTGAGGGGTTAAAAAAGACTTCCTCTTCAGCTAAAAGCAAGATTTCTGGGATTTTTATAGGAAAAAAAATAGATACTGATACGATTGAATCTTTGGAAGAAGCCCTTATCTCATCAGACCTAGGTGTATCTGCTTCTCAAAAAATTGTTAAAGAGTTCGAGAAAAACTATTCAGGAAAAACAAGCAATCAAGAAGAATTATTAGAAGCTTTATCAAAATCAATCACAAATATTTTAGAACCTCTAGAAAAAGAATTGATAGTTTCGGATGATTATCATCCGCACATAATGATGCTTGTCGGCGTAAATGGTTCTGGAAAAACGACAACAGCTGGAAAATTAGCAAAGCGTTTTTCTCAGCAAGGTAAAAAAGTTATATTGGTTGCAGCCGATACATTTCGGGCAGCTGCAATAGAGCAATTGAAGGGTTGGGCAGAAAAAACGTCAGTCGAACTAATATCAGCAGAAAGAGGAGCAGACCCAGCCGCTCTCGTTTATCAATCTATTGAAAAAGCAAGAATTCAAAAAACAGATTTAATATTGATCGATACAGCAGGTAGATTGCAAAACCGCATAGAGTTAATGGAAGAGCTTGCAAAAATTGTGAGAGTAATAAAAAAATTAGAGCCAGAAGCTCCACATGATAGTCTAATTGTTTTAGATGGAACAGTTGGACAGAATGCACTTTCTCAGCTCAAGGCATTTTTAGATGTGGCAGCAATAACAGGCTTGATAATGACCAAGTTGGATGGTTCTGCTCGAGGTGGTGTGCTTGTTGCACTAGCAGAAGAGTTTGGGTTACCAATACACCTTATTGGTGTTGGTGAAACGGCCGAAGATTTGCAGGATTTTAACGCCATGGCTTATTCACGGGCGTTACTTGGACTAACTTTAGAAGATTAGTGGTTTTTTATCTTGCCTTGACATAAACTAATAAAACAGGCAATACAAATCAAAATTTTCGGCCATTATTAAATGCCAGACCTTAGCAGGTTCCATCTGTCCTTAATAAATATAGCACAGGTGCGATTTTTGTTTGTGAAAACGTACATAAAATGAACAAACAATTTTAAAGGGCTTAATTTGGTGTTATTTTTGTGACTATTAGGAAAAAAAATGTTTGATTCATTAAAAGACAAATTACAGTCGGTGTTTTCTGGTCTAGGGAGAACAGGTGCATTAAGCGAGACAGATGTAAACAACGCTCTTCGTGATGTAAGGCTTGCATTGCTTGACGCAGATGTCGCCGTTCCCGTCGTGAAACAATTTATGGAATTAATTCGAGAAAGGGCTATCGGAGCAGCTGTATTAAAATCAGTTCGTCCTGATCAGCAAGTTATAAAAATTGTAAACGACGGTCTTCAGGAAATTCTAGGGGGTGATGCAGAAGAATTAAAGGTGGATGTTACGCCACCTGCGGTTATTCTGATGACTGGTCTTCAAGGTTCTGGAAAAACGACAACTGCGGGCAAGCTAGCCCAATTTTTGAAAACAAAACGTAAGAAAAGAGTCATGCTAGCATCTCTTGACATGACACGACCTGCTGCCAGGGAGCAATTAAGGATACTTTCAGAACAAGCAGAAGTTGGGATTCTTCCAGAAGATGATAAGCAAACACCTCTGCAACTCGCTAAACGTGCAATTAAGTCTGCAGAGCTTCAAGGGTATGATGTTTTGATTTTAGATACGGCAGGTCGACAGTCTATAGATGACGGTTTAATGGAAGAACTTGTAGCAATAAAATCAGTTTCCAACCCGGTGGAGACACTGCTCGTGGCTGATGCATTAACAGGGCAGGATGCTGTAAATACAGCCACTGCTTTTAAGTCAAAAATTGGGATTTCAGGCATAATTTTAACAAGACTTGATGGTGATGCTAGGGGTGGTGCCGCATTATCTATGCGGCAGATAACAGGCTGCCCAATCAAATTTGCTGGTGTAGGAGAAAAATTAGACGCACTGGAGGCATTTGACCCAGCAAGAATGGCTAGTCGTATCCTTGATATGGGAGATGTTGTAGCACTTGTTGAAAAAGCAGCTGAAGCTATTGAACAAGAAGAAGCCATGCGAATGGCTCAAAGGATGGCAAAAGGAAAATTTGATCTAAACGATTTTCTCTCACAGCTTAGACAATTGAAAAAAATGGGTGGGGTGGGAAGTCTTCTAGGAATGTTGCCAGGAATAGGAAAAATTAACAAGCAGCTGGCTGCCGCAGGTGTAGATGACTCCATGATAAATAGACAGGAAGCTATCATTTTGTCGATGACAAAAAAAGAGAGGGCTTCTGTTGGATTATTAAATGCATCTAGGCGCAAGCGAATTGCTTTTGGGTCTGGTACAAGCGTACAAGAGGTAAACCGGTTGGTAAAACAGTATCAAGATATGGCTAGAATGATGAAAAAAATGGGTACTAAGGCTGGAGCTGCAGGTTTGAAAGCGATGTTAGGTAGTGGAACTAATAGTTCACCAGGAGTCTTTAACAGTTCTGGAATGGATTTAGATGCAATGTCAAAGCAATTCGGTTCTTCAAAATCAGGTGGATTATCAAATCTCGGCGGAATGACGAACCTTGGAGGATTGCCTCCTGGTATAAATCCAAATCGAAAAAAATAATTAATTTAAAGAATATAATTTCTAAGAAAGGAAACCAAAATGGCTTTAAAAATCAGACTATCTAGAGGTGGTTCAAAAAAACGTCCATTTTATAGAATAGTTGTGGCGGAAGCAGCAGCGCCTCGTGATGGAAGATATGTTGAGCGTGTTGGGCATTATAACCCAATGGTCCCAAAGGAGCATGAAAATCGCCTTTCAGTAAATGGGGAGCGTGTAAAATTTTGGATGGATAGGGGAGCTCAACCAACAGACAGAGTTCATAAATTACTCTCATTGGTGGATATTTTAAAGGCCCCAGAAATAAGGGATCAGCCAAAAAAATCTGCAATTGGTAAAAAGCGTGCGGAACGTGAAGCAGAGGCAGCACAGGAAGCAAGTGCAGTTGCAGAGGAGGCACCGGCAGAAGAAGCAGAACAGGAAGCAAGTGCAGTTGCAGAGGAGGCACCGGCAGAAGAAGCAGAACAGGAACCTAAGCCAACAGAATAATATTGTTTCTATGATTTATATTATTATTAATGACAGATAATCTTTTTTTGCCTGATAGTGTTGTGCTGGGGGTTATTGTTTCTGCCCACGGACTAAAAGGTCAGTTCAAGGTTAAGAGCTTTACTAACCCTCCGGAAAACTTGTTTGCTTATGGAAATGTGAAGCTTGAATCGGGGGAAGAATTATCACTTAGATTAGTGAGTAAGCATAGAGAATTACTAATTTGTGCAGCTCAGGAAATAGAAGATAGAACAGCAGCGGAATCTATTCAAAAACAGGAATTAAGAATTGAGAGAGGGGCTTTACCGTTACCTGCTGAAAACGAGATATATCAAATAGATTATCTTGGGTTTATGATAGTAGATTTAGATAAAAAGCCGATTGGTTCTATTGTTGGTTTTCATAATTTTGGCGCAGGTGATATAGTAGAAGTCAAACCTGAAGGATCGGAAACTATTTTTCTGCCATTTACAGGATTTTTAAAGCAGGTATATATAATTGAAAAACAATTGGTTATGAACATCCCTGACGGATTCATAAATTAGGAGTTCAAAATAAAATCTTTTAAGAACACAGAGACTATTGCCTGGCAAGCGACTGTCCTAACCCTATATCCAGAAATGTTTCCAGGCACTCTCAAATATGCACTGGCAGGTCGAGCATTAAAAAATAAATTATGGCAGTTGGATGTAATAAATATTAGAGATTTTTCAGCTGACAAACATGGTTCAGTGGATGATGCCCCATTAGGAGGAGGTCACGGAATGATTATGAGGGCAGACGTAATTGATGCTGCTTTACAGGCAACAGAAAATGCGCCAGGTCCACGTTTTTACCCAAGTCCAAGGGGAGCAAAATTAGTGCAATCGGAAATTCGCTCTCTTAGTAGAGGAAAAGGAGCATTGTTTATATGTGGCCGTTTTGAAGGTATAGACCAGCGTGTGATAGACAAGCATGATTTAATTGAAATATCTTTAGGAGACTATATTTTATCGGGCGGCGAGTTAGCAACACAAGTGATTTTAGATAGTTGTATTCGTCTCTTGCCCGGGGTGATGGGTAACCACTTATCTCATGAGGAGGAGAGTTTTGAGACTGGTTTGCTTGAGCATCCAAATTATACACAGCCAAGAATATGGCAAGGGATAGCAGCTCCAGAAATATTATCCTCTGGACATCATGAAAAAATAGCAAGCTGGCGAAAAAGTCAGTCAGAAGATATAACTAAGGAAAGGCGTCCGGATCTGTGGCAAGATTATTTGGATAATAAATAATTTTAACGTTGAAAAAAGTTGACAGATTATAGACTAGACGGCATTAAGGTTTTGTCGCGAAAAGGAGATGTTTATGAACCTCATCGATAAGATAGAAAAAAAGCAAATTGAAACAATTCTCGCACAAAGAGAAGTCCCAGAATTTGGTCCAGGCGACACTTTGAAAATAGATGTAAAGGTTGTTGAAGGTACACGAGAGAGGGTTCAGGCTTTTGAGGGTGTGTGCATCGGTCGCAAGAATGACGGGATAGGGTCATCTTTTACTGTTCGCAAGATGTCATATGGCGAGGGAGTAGAGCGTGTGTTTCCTCTATACTCTCCAAAAATTCAAGCAATACACGTGCTTCGTCGTGGACGTGTCCGTAGAGCAAAACTCTACTATCTTCGTGGGCGCACAGGAAAAGCTGCACGAATTGCTGAAAAAGTGACTAACAGAACAAAATCTGCTTAACTAAAATCGTTATTCAAATATTGCGCTCTTTGATAAATGTTCTGAAAAAGTTTACGGGGCAAATTCAGGGCTATAGATATTGGACCAAAGGAGACAGTGATGGTAAAGCCGCGTACGTTATTTGATAAAATATGGGATGCCCATTTAATTCATCAGGCTGAAGATGGAACCTCCCTCATTTACATTGATAGACATTTGGTGCACGAAGTTACTAGCCCACAAGCATTTGAGGGCTTGCGTAATTCTTCTCGTACCGTAAGAGAGTCAGCCAGAACACTTGCTGTCGCAGACCATAACGTCCCAACTTCTGATCGTTCAAAAGGAATAGCAGATGCTGAAAGTAGATTACAAGTTGAAACATTGGCACAGAATGCCAAAGATTTTGGCATTCCTTTTTTCTCAATGGAGGATATTAGGCAGGGTATTGTTCACGTGATCGGTCCAGAACAAGGTTTCACCCAGCCTGGTATGACTATTGTTTGTGGTGACTCCCATACGGCAACTCATGGAGCTTTTGGTGCTTTAGCTTTTGGTATAGGGACATCCGAGGTAGAACATGTTTTGGCAACACAAACACTAATACAGCGTCCTGCAAAGAACATGCGCATCACTGTCTCTGGCAGTGTTGCTTCCTTTGTTACAGCTAAAGACATTATTCTTGCAATTATCGGTAAAATTGGAACTGCTGGTGGTACTGGCCATGTAATTGAATTTGCTGGTGAAGCCATAAAGGACTTATCAATGGAGGGGCGAATGACCGTTTGCAATATGGCCATTGAAGCTGGGGCACGAGCCGGTATGGTTGCTCCAGATGAAAAAACATTTGCTTATATAAAAGGAAAGCCCATGGCGCCTTCTAAAGAATTATGGGATAAGGCATTAGACTGGTGGCAAAGTCTTCCTTCGGATGATGGTGCTGTTTATGATACTGAAATAACCTTGCAAGCATCTGAAATTGTGCCAACCGTGACTTGGGGAACAAGTCCAGAAGATGCATTGCCCATTACAGATTATGTGCCTAATCCAGAAAAAATTTCAGATCCTGTATTAAAGGCAAAAATTGAAAGAAGTCTCGATTACATGGGATTAAAAGCGGGACAAAAACTTACAGATATTCAGATTGATACTGTATTTATTGGTTCTTGTACTAATAGCAGGATCGAAGATTTAAGAGCTGCGGCGGGTATCATTGAAGGTAGAAAAGTTAAAACTGGTTTAAGAGCGTTAGTTGTACCCGGTTCTGGCTTAGTAAAACAAATGGCAGAAGAAGAAGGGCTTGATAAAATATTTAAAGAAGCTGGCTTTGATTGGCGAGAGCCTGGATGTTCTATGTGCTTAGCTATGAATGCTGACAAATTATCTGAGGGTGAGCGTGCTGCTTCTACATCTAATCGAAATTTTGAGGGGCGTCAGGGAAGAGGTGGACGCACGCACCTCGTCAGCCCAGAAATGGCCGCTGCTGCTGCCTTAACTGGGCACCTTTCAGACATTAGAGAATTATAAGGGGCTATTACAATGCAGAAATTTGATAAATTAGAGGGTGTGGCAGCGCCTATGGATATTATCAATATTGACACAGATATGATAATTCCAAAGCAGTTCTTAAAAACAATTAAGCGTTCCGGTCTTGGAAAAAGTTTATTTTTCGAAATGCGATATACAAATGATGGAGATGAAAACGCGGAGTTTATTTTGAACAAACCGGCTTATAGAAGTGCTCAAATTATAGTAGCTGGAGATAATTTTGGATGTGGTTCAAGTCGCGAGCATGCGCCGTGGGCTTTGCTCGATTATGGCATTCGATGTGTGATATCTACAAGTTTTGCTGATATCTTCTATAATAATTGCTTTAAAAATGGTATCCTACCTATAAAAGTAACTCCTGAACAAAGAGATGCATTGCTCGCGGATGCAGCAGACATTGAAAATCCAGAATTGAAAATTGATTTGAATTTACAAAAAATATTACGTCCTAACGGTGCAACAATCTCATTTGAGATAGATCCATTCCGGAAGGAATGTTTGTTAAATGGTCTTGATGATATCGGATTAACTTTAGAAAAATCAGAAATGATTCGCTCTTATGAGCAAAAACGAAGTTCTAGCCTTCCTTGGTTATGACATCTATTTAGTTATGGCAGAAGACCATTTTGCATTATATCGAATAATGTTTACTTGTAGAATAAGGAATTTTGTATGGCATCAAATAGAAAAGTAATGGTTCTCGCAGGAGATGGGATAGGCCAAGAAGTAATGCATGCAAATATGCAGATAATGGAATGGTTAGCAAAGCACCGTTCTTTAGGGTTTGATGTGTCGGAAGGACTGGTTGGAGGGGCTGCATATGAAGCGCACGGTGTTCCACTTACAGACGAAACACTCTCAGACTCAATTGCAAGTGATGCTATATTGTTTGGTGCGGTAGGTAATCCAAAATATGACAATTTACCTTTTGAGTTAAAACCAGAACGTGGGCTACTCACACTTCGAAAGGAGTTAGATTTATTTGCTAACCTGCGCCCCGCGTTAGTGTTTGATCCGCTCATAAGTGCTTCAACACTCAAGCCGGAGGTGATATCTGGTCTTGATATATTGATTTTGCGCGAATTGTGTGGCGGGGTATATTTTGCGGAGCCTAGAGGCATTGATGAAATGGCTGACGGTCAGAAAAAAGGCTATGACACCAATGCATACACAACTAGTGAGATAGAGAGAATTGGGCGGGTTGGCTTTGATTTAGCCAGAAAACGTGATGGAAGGTTAACTTCTGTAGAGAAAGCTAATGTAATGCTTTCAGGTGTTCTTTGGCGTGATGTTATTACAGCTTTGCACAAAGAAGAAGGCGATGGGGTTGAGCTATCTCACATGTATGCTGATAATTGTGCTATGCAGCTAGTTCGAAATCCGAAACAGTTTGATGTCATAGTAACAGACAATTTATTTGGCGATTTACTATCAGATTGCGCTGCAATGCTAACAGGTTCTTTAGGCATGTTACCTTCAGCGTCTCTTGGAGAACCAGACCCTGAAACTAAAATTCCAAGAGCAATGTACGAGCCAGTTCACGGTTCTGCTCCGGACATAGCCGGTAAAAATTTAGCAAATCCTCTTGCCCAGCTTTTGAGCTTTGCAATGATGCTTAGGTATAGTTTTGACCAGCCAGATGAGGCAGAGCTTGTAGAAAATGCAGTTAGTGATGCTTTGTCAACAGGTATGCGGACAGCAGATATTATGTCAAAAGGAGCCATAGCTGTCGGCACAGATCAGATGACACAGGCTGTTTTAGACTCAATGGATAAGCTTGCAAGATAACGGAACGAATTGTGCTCAACTAGGCAATTTTTAAGGAGTATCTTATGGGATATAAAGTAGCTGTAGTTGGTGCAACTGGTGCTGTTGGTAGAGAAATGCTCCAGACATTAAGCGAGCGAAAATTTCCAGCTGATGAAGTGTTTGCTTTAGCTAGTGAAAAGTCAACTGGAAAGGAAATATCTTATGGGGAGGATGGGGTAATTAAAGTAACTTCTCTAGATAAATTTGATTTCTCTAATGCAGACATAGCTCTATTCTCGGCAGGTGGAGAGCTATCAAAAGCCTATGCGCCTAGAGCTGGACAAGAAGGATGTTTGGTAATCGATAATAGCTCAGCATTCCGAATGGATCCAAATGTCCCTTTGATTGTTCCAGAAGTAAACCCTGATACGTTGAAACAAGCTAAGCCTGAAAACAAAGGCAAAAATATTATTGCTAATCCAAATTGCTCAACAGCTCAACTCGTGGTTGCATTAAAACCAATCCACGATGTTTTTACTATAAAGAGAGTAGTTGTTTCTACTTATCAAGCAACTTCTGGTGCAGGCAGTCTAGGCATGGAAGAACTTTTTAATCAAACCAAAGGAATTTTTGTAAATGATACAGTGACACCAGAGGTGTTTACTAAGCAGATTGCATTCAATGCTATTCCACACATTGATGTATTTATGGATGATGGATTTACAAAAGAAGAATGGAAAATGCAGGTTGAAACAGCAAAAATTTTGGATCCAAATATCAAGCTTGTAGCACATTGTGTTCGTATACCAGTATTTATAGGTCATTCTGAAGCGGTTTTTATTGAAACTGAAAAATCATTTGAAGAAAAACAGATTAGGGAATTATTGCGTAATGCTGAGGGACTAGCTGTTATTGACATGCGTTCAGATGAGGGATACGCGACACCTGTAGAGTGCGCTGGAGACGATTTAGTTTTTGTTAGCAGGATACGTAAGGATATCACAGTTGAAAATGGATTAGTTTTCTGGTGTGTTTCAGATAATTTACGTAAAGGGGCAGCGCTAAACTCTGTCCAAATTGCAGAGCTTGCTGTTGCACAAAAATATTTTTAATTTGAATTTTACCCCAAAAAATAGCAACGGTATATTAACGAATTAAATCTATGGTCAGTAGTGGCATAGACTGTCTTGATTGAGATAGTTCAATTAGAGATTGTGTGATGCGACAGGCTTCGTTTGCAGCTTCTATTTGAGTTTTTCCTGAGACTAATAAAGATGTTAGTATCGCCGCTAATGTATCGCCCGCTCCAGAAATACCTGCTCTTTGTCTTTTATGACGGAAAACATTTATATCATCTGGGCCAACCAATATATCAGCTATCTCATTTTCCTCTGAAAAAACACCAGTTGTTAAAACCCATTTAGGTCCTTTTGATTGTATGATTTTGCTAGCTTTAACTGCCGAATCTACATCGTAAACACAAATATCAGACAAATAAGATGACTCAAATACATTAGGCGTCGTTACAGTTGAGAGCGGTAATAATTGTCTTTTTGATTCTTCGGCAAGCTCTTCGTCTATATAAAGAGAACCGTTATCTCCAAACACAGGGTCATAGATATAAAGAGTTTCTGGATGTTTAATTACATGTTTGCGTATGATATTGACTTGTCCCTTATGACCAAGATAACCGGTATGTATAGCATCGATATTGTTTGCACTTTTCACCTTTTCTAATTCTTTCAACAAGCAGTCCATCTGCCCTGTTGGCATAACAAATTTAGAGGCATTTATGATACCAGGATGGGCTGCAAGAACCACACTGTTTATGCAAAGAGTCTCATGCCCAAATAGAGTATGGATCGGCACAGCAACCGTATTTCCAACACGACCTGAAACAACACTGGATTGAATTGATAGTATGGAAGGTGATTTCATTAGGAATAATAACACTTACAGCGATTTTAAGAAATCAGATTTAAACAAAAAAGCTCTTTTTTACTAGATCATGAAAACATTCGTAAATCTAACGTCGGATTCGTTGATTTTGATAAGTGGCTGTCTTATACCTGATCTACTAGAAGATACAAAAGGATTTTGATAAAAATGTCTCGGCCTCGTCCTCTATCGCCACATTTATCTATCTGGCGATTTCAGCTCCCCGCTGTAATGTCTATTACCCATCGAATGACAGGGGTTATTTTGGCATCTGGAACTATTTTGCTAACTTGTTGGCTTCTAGCTCTTGCGTTCGGAGAAAATAGTTTCAATATTGTATCAATAATAATATTCCACCCTCTTGGACAGTTTGTAATGTTTGGTTATTCAGTTGTGTTATTTTATCATGCGAGCAATGGTGTGCGTCACTTGTTTTGGGATTTTGGAAAAGCACTTGATGTACCAGGCGTTTATACGTCAGGGCGTATTGCCTTGATAACAATGTTTTTCCTAATAGTTGGTTTTTGGTCAGTAATATTTTTTAGTTAGGAAAACAAGATGACACAGCCTTCAAATTCAATGAGAACTCCACTTGCAAAGGCGCGCGGTCTCGGTTCAGCTAAATCGGGGGTGCATCACTGGTGGTATCAAAGACTGACGGCTATAGCTATGGTGCCTTTGGTTTTATCAGCTATATATTTGATCTTTAGGATAGCAGGCTCTGATTATAACCAAGCTATTTCTCTTCTTCAAAACCCATTTCATGCCGCTATTTTATTATTATTGATTGTCATAGGCTTTTGGCATTGCATGCTTGGAATTCAAGTTGTGATAGAAGATTATGTTGGCTCAGAATGGGGACGAATATCATCAATAATCGTTGTTAAGGCTATACTTATCTTGCTTGCAACTTTATCAGCTCTATCTTTACTGAAGATAGTATCAATCTAGTTGGTTGTGAAAAAAATTGACTGTAGAAAAGGTAAATAAATAATGAGTGCATACGAAATTACAGATCATCACTATGATGTGGTTGTTGTTGGAGCGGGTGGTGCAGGATTGAGAGCAACATTAGGAATGGCAACATCGGGTCTGCGCACAGCATGTGTAACCAAAGTGTTCCCAACGCGCTCACACACTGTAGCGGCTCAAGGCGGTATAGGCGCTGCGCTTAACAACATGGGCGAAGGTGATGGATGGCGTTATCACATGTATGATACGGTTAAGGGTTCAGACTGGCTTGGAGATCAAGATGCAATTGAATATATGTGTCGAGAAGCTATTCCATCTGTGATTGAACTAGAGCATTATGGTGTTCCTTTTTCTAGAACAGATGAAGGCAACATTTATCAAAGACCTTTTGGAGGCCATACACTAGATTATGGAAAGTCTATGGCAAGACGTGCTTGTGCTGCTGCTGATAGAACAGGGCATGCAATTTTACATACACTTTATCAGCAGTGTTTAAAACACGCTGCAGAATTTTTTGTGGAATATTATGCTATAGACCTGATTATGGATGATAATGGAACATGTCAGGGCATCGTTGCATTATGTATGGAGGATGGTTCCATCCACCGCTTTCTTGGACAACGAACAGTTCTTGCTACTGGTGGGTATGGAAGGGTTTATTTTTCTTGCACATCTGCTCATACCTGCACCGGTGATGGGAATGCGATGGCGTTGCGTGCAGGGTTACCACTTCAAGATATGGAGTTTGTGCAATTCCACCCAACGGGTGTTTATGGAGCAGGTGTTTTGATTACAGAAGGAGCTCGTGGTGAAGGGGGATATCTTACTAACTCTGAGGGTGAGCGTTTCATGGAGAGATATGCGCCGACTGCTAAAGATTTAGCCAGCCGAGATGTGGTAAGTAGGTCAATGACGATTGAAATTAATGAGGGAAGAGGAGTTGGCCCGAAAAAAGATCATATAATGTTGCACCTTGAACACATAGATCCAGAAACTCTTCATCAAAGATTACCCGGCATTACTGAAACAGCTAAAATTTTTTGTGGTGTTGATGTAACCAAAGACCCAATTCCTGTTCTACCAACGGTGCACTATAATATGGGTGGTGTGCCAACAAACTATCATGGTGAAGTGCTATGTCCAAGTGACTCAGACCCAAACAAAACTGTTCAAGGACTGATGGCCATAGGAGAGGCTGCATGCGTTTCTGTCCATGGGGCAAATAGGCTCGGAACAAATTCACTTCTCGATATTGTAGTTTTTGGTAGGGCGGCAGCACACCGAGCAAGTGAAGTGCTAACGCCAGGAGCGTCTCACGCACCAGTATCCAAAGTATCATCAGACCGTGCTATTAGCAGGTTAGATAGAATGCGTCATTCAAAAGGGGATAAACAGCCAGGTGAACTAAGGCTTGAGATGCAACTTGCAATGCAAAAATATGCAGCCGTTTTTCGTTCAGGTGAATCACTCACAGAGGGTGTTAAAACAATGGACACTATAGCGGGGGATATGAACAATATTGGTATTCAGGATAGGTCTTTAATATGGAATACCGATTTAATAGAGGCGATGGAACTAGAAAACCTGATGGGGCAGGCTTTAGTTACTATCCGTTCTGCTGAACAGAGAAAGGAATCAAGAGGAGCTCATGCACATGAAGATTTTTCTGAAAGAGACGATAAGAATTGGATGAAACATACAGTAATGTGGCTTGATGATGAAAACAAATCCTCTGTTACCTATCGTGATGTGACGTTAACAACACTCACCAATGAAGTAGAGTCTATACCACCAGTTGCACGTGTATATTAATTAGGAAAAATGATATGGCTGAATTTACCCTTCCCACACATTCAAAAGTTAAAAAAGGAGAATTTTTTCCAGCTAAAAAAACAGCTGAGAATGTTAAGACATTCTCAATTTACCGTTGGTCTCCAAATGATGATAATAATCCAAGGATGGATGATTTTGAAGTTGACTTGGACGAATGCGGTCCAATGGTATTGGATGCATTGATAAAAATTAAGTCAGAGGTTGATAGTTCTCTTACATTTAGGCGTTCATGCAGAGAAGGTATTTGTGGCTCATGCTCAATGAACATTGACGGTACAAATACGCTTGCTTGTTTAAAGGCAATAGAGGACGTCAAGGGTGATGTAAAAATATATCCACTACCGCATATGCCGGTCATAAAGGATCTTGTTCCAGATCTTACCCATGCATATGCACAATTAACTTCTATTGAGCCATGGCTAAAAGCGGATACACCTGCGCCAGAAGGAAAGGAGCGCAAACAGTCTCCCGAAGAACGTAAAGAAATAGATGGGATGTGGGAGTGCGTTTTATGTTTTAGTTGTACTACGTCCTGCCCAAGCTATTGGTGGAATGGTGATAGGTATCTTGGTCCAGCAGTATTGCTTCAGGCCTATCGTTGGATTGCGGATAGTAGAGATGAATATACGGGCGAACGATTAGATGCGTTAGAAGACCCATTTCGTTTATATCGATGCCATACGATTATGAATTGCGCAAAAACTTGTCCGAAAGGACTAAATCCTGGAAAGGCTATTGGTGAGATCAAGAAAAAAATGTTAGAGAGACAAAGTTAGTAAAAAATATTGGTCAGCAAAAAAGCCGTGTCATACGAGCAAAATACACTCCTTTATAAATATAATCACCTTTTATCGACTGGCAAGTTAAACAAGGACGTTGGACAGGCCATGGCAATAAAAGAACTAAACAATTTATATTTGTCCTTATTAAGTGATATTAAAAAAAAATGGCAGTTTTGGAGCTCTAGTGTTGCTCCAAAGGGCGTTTATTTATTTGGTGGCGTTGGTCGTGGAAAAACCATGTTAATGGATTTGTTTTTTACAGAATGTCCTGAAGGTAATAAACAACGTCTTCATTTCCATGATTTTATGGCACTGGCGCATAATCTAATCAATGAGGCACGAAAAGCGAATTCCGAAGATCCGATAGAAACAGCGGCTAAGCGCATAATTCAAAATGGCAAGATAGTTTGTTTCGATGAAATGGAAGTTCGAGATATCGCTGACGCCATGATTATCAGTCGTTTATTTGCTTTCCTATGGCAACAGGGAATGGTTTTAATTTCAACCTCCAATAGACACCCAGATGAATTATATAAAAATGGGCTACACCGCGATAGGTTTACACCTTTTCTGACAGAACTTAAATCAAAAATACGAATTATTGATATTAAAGAAGGTGATGATTTTAGAAAACAGATTTTAGCTGGGTTTGATGGTTGGATGTTTCCTCTAAATCAAAAGGTAAATAAAAAATTATCTAATTTATTTAGCCAATTGTTGCAAGATAGACCGCCTCAGGGAGAAATAATAAAAAGTTCTGGTAGAGAAATAAAGTTAGCAAAAACGGGCGGCGATATTGCTTTTGTGCACTTTGATGAGCTTTGTCGTACTGCGCTAGCAGCAGGTGATTTTTTGATTATTGCTGATAGGTTTAAAGGATTGATTATGTCAGATGTTCCTATTTTAGGAGATGATCAAAGAGATGCTGCCCGAAGGTTCATGTGGCTCGTTGATGCACTTTATGATAGAGGCAGATTCCTCGTTGTGGGTGCCGCTGTTGAAAGAGAAAAAATATATGTAGGTGAAGACTGGCAGTTTGAGTTTAGTAGGACACTTTCGAGATTAACACAAATGTCACGATATCATCTACCATAATGAAATGAGTCTATTACGTTTAGACTTGTTTTAGTTTGGCAGATTAGTTACCAATGCGACATAAATTACTATTTTAATAATTTGGCATTATAAATGTCTTTACATTTCTATTCAACACTCATTTATGAGGTATTTAATGGCACGCAATAAAATAGCATTAATAGGGTCTGGTAATATTGGTGGAACATTAGCTCACTTAGCTGGTATAAAAGAATTAGGTGATATTGTTCTTTTGGATATTGCAGAGGGTGTTCCACAGGGAAAAGCTTTAGATATAGCGGAGTCAAGTCCAGTAGAGGGGTTTGATTGTGCGGTATCAGGGGCAAATGATTATGCTGAAATAGCAGGTTCTGATGTGGTGATTGTTACTGCTGGAGTTGCCCGGAAACCAGGTATGAGTAGAGATGACCTTGTTGGCATAAACAGTAAGGTTATGATGGCAGTGGGAGATGGAATAAAGAACAATTGTCCTGACGCCTTTGTAATATGTATTACAAATCCGTTAGATGCAATGGTAGGTGTGCTCCAAAAATCATCTGGTCTCCCTGTGAATAGGGTGGTAGGCATGGCCGGCATACTTGACTCTGCCAGATTTAGGTATTTTCTTGCCGAAGAATTTAACGTTTCTGTGAAAGATGTAACTGCATTTGTATTAGGGGGGCATGGAGACACGATGGTACCCCTTACTAGATATTCCACTGTTGCTGGAATTCCTGTGCCAGATTTGATTAAAATGGGGTGGTCAACTGTAGACAGAATTGAAAAAATCGTTCAGAGAACACGAGACGGTGGGGCAGAAATAGTGGGACTCCTCAAAACAGGTTCAGCTTTTTATGCACCGGCTTCTTCAGCTATAGAAATGGCAGAGGCATATTTAAAAGATCAAAAGAGATTGCTTCCTTGTGCAGCTTATGTAGACGGTAAATATGGTCTTGAAGGAATGTATGTTGGGGTTCCAGTAATAATTGGCAAAAATGGTGTTGAGCGGATCATTGAAATCACGCTAAATGAAGAAGAACAAAACATGTTTAATCATTCTGTTTCCGCTGTCAAAACACTAAATGATATTGTAAAACGTGTCGTTTGAATGCAATCTGGTAAATAAAAAATCGAGGAAAAAATGAACATTCATGAACATCAAGCTAAGGCACTACTTGCAGAATACGGCGTGAAGGTACCAGATGGCTATCCAGCTTTTAGCGTAGAAGAAGCTGTTGAGGCTGCTGGCAAACTAAATAGTAATGTAAAAGTTGTTAAAGCTCAGATTCATGCTGGTGGTAGAGGAAAGGCAGGAGGAGTAAAGGTTGTAAAAACTATTGATGAAGTAAGAAGTGAAGCTAAGGATATGCTTGGTAAAACACTCATAACCCATCAAACTGGTCCTGCTGGAAAAGAGGTTAAGCGTCTTTTTATAGAGGAGGGATGCGACATAGACCGCGAGTTATATTTTTCAATGCTGATTGATAGAGCCACATCTCAAGTGAGCATTATATGCTCAACTGAGGGGGGCATGGACATAGAAGCTGTAGCGGCGAAAACACCAGACAAAATTTTAACTCTCTCAATTAAGCCTTCAACAGGTGTTAAAGCACACCACATAAGACGAATTGCGAAAGCATTGAGGTTAACTGGAGATACGGCTAAGCAAGCTGTTCCATTTATCAATAACTTATACAACGCATTTTGCTCAAAAGACGCTAGTTTGATTGAAATCAACCCGTTGGTTGTTAACACAGACGGTGATCTGTTGGCTTTGGACGCAAAAATGGGGTTTGATGATAATGCCTTGTTTAGACAAAAAGAGGTTTTATCGCTGAGAGACTTGTCAGAAGAAGACCCAGCTGAAGTAAAAGCATCAGAATATGATTTAAATTATATAAAACTGGATGGAAACATTGGTTGCATGGTAAATGGTGCCGGTCTTGCAATGGCTACCATGGACATTATTCAGTTAGAGGGGGGCTCTCCAGCTAATTTTCTTGATGTGGGTGGGAGTGCTACAGCAGAGCGAGTAACAGAGGCATTTAAAATTATACTATCGGATAGCAATGTTGAGGGTATTCTCGTAAATATATTTGGTGGCATTATGAGATGTGATGTTATTGCAACAGGGGTGGTGCAGGCTGCTCGAGCGCTTGGACTTAAAAAACCACTTGTTGTTCGTCTTGAAGGAACCAATGTGGAAGCAGGAAAAGATATTCTATCTTCTTCTGGTCTAGCGATTATCCCAGCTGATAACTTAGCTGACGCAGCAACAAAAATTGTCGCTGCTGTGAAAGGAAACTAGTCGATGTCAGTTCTGATTAATCGAGATACGCGTGTCATTTGTCAGGGAATCACGGGTTCGCAAGGCACTTTTCATACTGAGCAAGCAATAGCTTACGGTACTAATATGGTTGGTGGAGTCACACCTGGTAAAGGAGGTCAAAAGCACCTATCTTTGCCAGTATTTGACACTGTATCAGAGGCAGTTGAAGAAACAGGTGCTAATGCATCGGTAATATATGTTCCACCGCCATTTGCAGCAGACTCTATTCTTGAAGCAATTGATGCAAAAATTGAGCTCATCATCTGTATAACCGAAGGTATCCCTATCATGGATATGGTTGCTGTAAAAGCTGCACTTAATAATAGTTCAAGTAGGTTAGTGGGGCCTAACTGTCCAGGTGTTATCACTCCAGGTGAATGTAAGATAGGTATTATGCCAGGGCATATTCATAAACCAGGCAAAGTAGGAATTGTATCTCGTTCTGGCACATTAACTTATGAAGCGGTAGCTCAAACAAGTGTAATTGGTCTTGGTCAATCAACCTGTATTGGTATTGGAGGAGATCCAATAAATGGAACAAATTTTGTAGATTCATTATCATTATTTCTAGAAGACGAGCAAACAGAAGCTATTTTGATGATAGGGGAAATCGGCGGAGATGCTGAAGAGAAGGCGGCTGCTTTTTATTCAGCCCATCCAAATAAAAAACCAATTGCTGGCTTTATTGCCGGGCAAACAGCTCCACCTGGTAGAAGAATGGGGCATGCTGGCGCGATTGTCGCAGGAGGTAGTGGGGCTGCTTCAGATAAAATAAAAGCAATGGAGGCAGCCGGTTTTAGTGTTGCTTCCTCTCCATCAGCTCTTGGAGAAGCAATGAGTGAGGCTATTTCAAAATTTAAGTAGTTTTTTGTTTGATCAAATATATAATTGAGTAAAGTGTAAAAAATTGGGGAAGAAGAGCGCTTTTGAATTTTTAAAGACATATGTATACGATTACTAGTATTGAATATGAAAAGTAAGCTCTAAATTAGTGTCGGAGCCAAAAATGGATGATAGCTTTTTAACTGGAACAAACGCTACTTTTGTTGCTGAACTGTATCAGCGCTGGAAAAAAACTCCAAATTCTGTGAGTTCTGATTGGTCAGATTGGTTTACTAGTTTAGATGAACTTTCATCTGAACATTTCGAAGAAACATCTCCATCTTGGGGTAAGCCAAAAAGTAGGGTTATTGGCGCAAATGATCCAGACGCTTCCATAAAAGCAGTTGCTAAGGGAATCGCAGGTAATCGTGATCTTCTTGCAGGAGATGTTCGTTCTGCAACATTAGACTCACTTAGAGCAATAATGCTGATTAGAGCTTATAGGATAAGAGGCCACTTGTTGGCAAAGTTGGATCCACTCAACTTGCAAGATGAGGAAATACATCCAGAATTAGACCCTGAAACTTACGGCTTTTCCTCAGAAGATTACGACAGGCCTATTTTCATTAATTATGTGCTTGGGCTCGAGATAGCTAGCCTAAATGAAATATTAACGATATTAAAGGCGACCTATTGTGGAACTATAGGTGTTGAATTTATGCATATTCAAGATCCTGCGCAGAAAGCTTGGATTCAAGAGCGTATTGAGGCCATTGGAAATCGAACAGAATTTACTGAGCGTGGAAAAGTTGCAATCTACGAAAAATTACTGGCAGCTGAAAACTTCGAGAGATTTCTGCATAAAAAATATATTGGCACAAAACGCTTTGGGTTAGATGGAGGCGAAGCACTTGTGCCTGCCCTTGAGCAGATTTTAAAGCGCGGGGGGCAAATGGGTTTGAAAGAAGTGGTAATTGGAATGGCCCATAGAGGTCGTTTAAATGTACTTCATAATGTACTTGATAAACCTTTCAGGGCAATTATCTCAGAGTTTTTGGGAAATCCGGCTAATCCGGAGGAAGCAGGTGGTTCAGGAGACGTAAAATATCATATGGGCTCTTCTGCAGATAGGCAATTTGACGAAAATCAAATCCATTTGAGTTTAGCCCCTAACCCATCCCACTTAGAGATTGTTGACCCAGTTGTTGTTGGAAGAGTGAGAGCAAAACAGGCACAGCGTACTTCAGATGATTTTAAGGAAGTTCTGGGAGTAATACTTCATGGGGATGCAGCATTTGCTGGACAGGGTGTTGTTGCAGAGACTTTTGCATTTTCAGCACTTCGAGGATATAGAACTGGCGGTACCATGCATATAATTGTGAATAATCAAATTGGTTTCACGACAAGTCCTTCTTATTCTCGCTCGTCGCCTTATCCTACTGATGTTGCTAAAATGGTTATGTCACCTATTTTTCATGTTAACGGCGATGACCCCGAGGCGGTAGTTCATGCAAGCAGGATAGCAACAGAGTTTAGGCAAACTTTTGGGGTAGATGTTGTTCTTGATATTATTTGTTATAGAAGGTTTGGCCACAATGAGGGTGACGAACCAGCTTTTACACAGCCACTTATGTATAAGCAAATCAATCAGCAACCATCGACACGCGAAATTTATCTGAATAGATTATTAGAAGATGGAATCTTAGATGATAGCCGTGCTCAGGCAATTATGGATAATCATAACACCTATCTTGAAGAAGAGTTTGAGGCTGGAAACGCATATAAACCAAATAAGGCAGATTGGTTGGAAGGCCAGTGGTCTGGGATGACAGTCGCCTACGGTGATGATAGGCGTGGTGATACCGCTGTCCCACTAGACACTTTAAAAAAAATTGGCAGTGTTATCACGACTGTTCCAGAAGGCCTTCAAATACATAAAAAATTAGAACGTGTATTGAGCATGAGGGCAAAAGCAATAGAGACTGGTCAGAACTTAGATTGGGCAACTGCAGAACATCTTGCATTTGGCTCAGTTGTCCTAGATGGCTTTGTTGTCCGCTTATCAGGCCAGGATAGTTGCAGAGGCACATTTAGCCAGCGGCATTCGGTTTTCGTTGACCAGGTTACTGAGGAAAGATACGTACCTTTAGCGAACTTAAGCACTGAACAAGCAAAATTTGAAGTTATAGACTCACCTTTATCTGAAGCATCTGTTATGGGATTTGAATACGGATTCGCTCAAGCCGAGCCAAACGCACTTGTGATGTGGGAAGCGCAATTTGGTGATTTTGCTAATGGCGCTCAGGTTGTAATAGATCAGTTTATAAGTTCAGGAGAATCAAAATGGCTGAGGATGAACGGTCTAGTATTATTGTTACCACACGGGTATGAGGGGCAGGGTCCTGAGCATTCTTCAGCTCGATTAGAGCGATATTTACAACTATGTGCAGAAGATAATATGCAGGTTGTAAATTGCACCACTCCCGCAAATTATTTCCATGTTTTAAGAAGGCAGGTTTGTCGAGACTTTCGAAAGCCATTAATTATTATGACACCAAAGTCACTGCTTCGACACAAATCATGTATTTCGGATTTATCAGAGTTAGGTCCTGGTACGAGTTTTCACAGAATATTACGAGATTCAAATTCAAATATTAAAGATGAAAATGTAAAGAGAGTCATTCTTTGTTCCGGAAAGATTTTTTATGACATAGAAGAAATGCGTAATTCTGAAGAACAGTTTGATATAAAAATTGTTCGTATCGAACAACTTTATCCATTTCCTAAGAAAAATTTAATTGAAATACTTAAACTCACTCCAAAAGCAGACGTTGTTTGGTGCCAAGAGGAACCAAAAAATATGGGTGGTTGGACATTTGTTCGTGATTATATTGAAGAAGCAATGCATCAATCTGGTTTAAATACAGATAGGCCAATTTATTGTGGTAGAGATGCAGCTGCTTCACCCGCCACGGGTTCAGCGGGTCGTCATGCAAAGGAACAAAGAAGTCTTGTACAACAGTCATTGCTATTGTCAGAAACAAAAGCAGCAGCAGAATAAACGTAAACTTTAGCGCTTATCAAAGGAGATATCACGCGAATGTCTATTGAAATTAAAGTCCCTGTATTAGGTGAATCAGTTGTTGAGGCTACAGTTGCTAAATGGATCAAAAACGTCGGCGAGAAAGTTAATGCTGATGAGCCCGTAGTGGAGCTTGAAACTGACAAAGTGTCTCTTGAAGTTCCTTCACCAAAGGCGGGGGTGTTAACTGATATAGTTGCACAAGAAGGGGATACAGTTGAGGTGGATGCCATTTTAGCACTTTTACAAGAAGGCGCTGTTGCAGCTGCTGAGTCTAAGCAACCTATTGAAAATAAAAATGAAGAAAAAATACAACCACAAGCTGTAAACCTATCTCCTGCTGTACGGAGGCTGGTAGAAGAAAATAATTTAGATGCAAGCTCGATTCCAGCATCAGGAAAAGATGGGAGATTAACAAAAGGGGATGTTTTATCTTTCCTAGAAAAAGAAGTATCTAATGTTCCTTCATCTTCAAGTGCTGGCTCAACATCTCACATATCTGAAACTCTTGAAAATAAAAAAGATAATCTACGAGAAGAGAGAGTGCCTATGTCTCGATTAAGGCGTGTTATTGCACAGAGGTTGAAAGAGGCACAAAATACAGCGGCAATGCTTTCTACTTTCAATGAAGTGGATATGACTGCAGTAATGGAATTGCGTTCCCAATATAAAGAGAGTTTTGAGAAAAACCACGAAGCTAGACTTGGATTTATGGGGTTTTTTGTGAAAGCCTGTATAGCAGGTTTGCGTGAGTTTCCCGCGGTTAATGCTGAAATCAACGGCAATGATATTATCTACAAAGATTATTATAATATTGGAGTTGCTGTAGGCACTCCTCAAGGACTGGTTGTTCCTGTTATAAAAGATGCACATGATTTATCCATTGCGGAAATAGAGACCTCGGTCGCAGGATATGGATTAAAAGCTCGAGATGGCGGGCTTGCGCCATCAGATATGTCTGGAGGAACCTTTACTATATCTAATGGCGGAGTTTATGGGTCATTAATGTCTACCCCTATTTTAAATACCCCGCAGAGCGCTATCCTAGGAATGCATAAAATACAGAAGCGACCCATTGCTGTTGGCGATGAAATAGTTATACGCCCAATGATGTACTTAGCGTTGTCTTATGATCACCGCATTATTGATGGAAGGGAAGCGGTATCATTTTTAGTTAGAGTAAAAGAATCAATTGAAGACCCAAG
This sequence comes from uncultured SAR116 cluster alpha proteobacterium, assembly GCA_902520885.1. GTDB lineage: Bacteria > Pseudomonadota > Alphaproteobacteria > Puniceispirillales > Puniceispirillaceae > UBA5951. The sequence goes on along the minus strand of CABYPW010000016.1, from coordinate 7,438 downwards.
AAGATTGCTTTTAGACATATAAACCTATTTATTTTATTGGACAAAAACTACATCAAACAACCTATTTGGAAAAGGTATAAATAAAATGACGGTGCAAAAATATGACTTAATAGTTATTGGTGCTGGACCTGGAGGCTATGTTGCTGCAATAAGAGCAGCTCAGTTGGGGATGAAAGTCGCATGCGTTGAAAAAAGAAGCACCCTAGGGGGGACATGTCTTAATGTTGGTTGTATTCCGTCTAAAGCTTTACTGAATGCATCTGAAAAATTCGCAGAGGCAAAACAAAAACACCTATCAACTCTTGGCATTGATGTAAGTCAGGTGAAGTTAGACCTTAAAAAAATGCTAAAACATAAATCAGATATTGTATCTGGTCTTACCACTGGTATTAGTCAGCTTTTTGCAAAAAACAAAGTTTCCCATTTAATTGGTTCCGCTCAAATAACTTCCTCTGGTGTAGTTAATATTATAGAGGGTCGCGATAAAGGGGAATTAAAAGCTGATAAAATTATAATAGCAACCGGTTCTAAGCCAACCAACCTAGCTTCGATGTCGATTGATGAGAAACAAATTGTTTCTTCAACTGGCGCTCTAGAGCTCTCAGAATTACCAAAAAAGCTCGTAGTTGTGGGGGCCGGGTATATTGGTCTCGAAATGGGTACGGTTTGGTCACGCCTTGGAGCAGAGGTTGAGGTTGTTGACTTTTTACCACGAATTTTGCCAGGGATGGATGCCGAGATTGCCACCAAGTTCAAAGCCATTTTAGAGAAGCAGGGTATAAAATTTAATCTAGGGAAAGGTGTTAAGGAGGCAAAGAAATCGAAATCATCTATCAGCTTAATTTTGCAAGATAGTAAAACACAACAAGAAAGTGAGCTCAGTTGCAACGTTGCATTGGTTGCTATTGGTCGTAAACCATACATTGAGGGTCTAGGATTAGAGAAGTTAGGGATAGAACTCACTCAGAAAGGCCAGATTAAGGTAGATAATAAGTTTCAAACAAATAGGGAAGGCATCTACGCTATTGGAGATGTTATTGAGGGCCCTATGCTTGCACATAAAGCGGAAGAGGATGGAGTGGCCGCTGTAGAAATTATGGCAGGGCATTCTGGGCATGTTGATTATTCTCTTGTGCCAGGAATTGTTTATACAGCACCAGAAGTTGCTACTATTGGCCTTACGGAAGAACAAATTAAAGATAAAGGTATTTCTTACAACAAAGGTGTTTTTCCATTTCTTGCAAACAGTCGAGCAAGAGCGACAGGGCATACTGATGGCATGGTTAAATTACTTGCTGATAAGAAAACAGACAAACTTCTAGGGGCTCACATCATAGGTTATGAGGCTGGAACGATGATACATGAAATAGCAGTTGGTATGTCGTTTGGGTCATCTGCAGAGGACATCGCTCGCACTTGTCATGGGCATCCAACAATGAATGAGGCTGTAAAAGAAGCTGCGCTTGCGATTGGCACCGGCGCCATTCATATTTAAGAAATCAGACTATTTTGCGCTGACTTGCTATTTTCAAGCTTTTTTAGCACGTGGGTGTGTTTGTTGATGAATCTCCGAAAGCTGTTTCGTATCAATATGAGTATAACGTTGTGTGGTTGATAGGCTTGAATGACCAAGTAATTCTTGAATAGCTCTTAAATCACCTCCAGCAGACAAAAGATGAGTTGCGAAAGCATGTCGCAATGTGTGAGGTGTCGTTTCTAAAGGAAGGTTGGCAGTAATCCTAAGTTTCTTAACCATTCTTTGTACTGCTCTCGGTCCAAGTGGTAGTCCCCTTTTTGAAAAAAAAATGGGCTTATTATGCTCAAGCCTAAAAGGGCAGCTTTGAATTGTAGTTTGCAGTGACTCTGCCACGACCGGTAAGACAGGAACATCTCTAGTTTTTCCTCCTTTCCCAATAATTCTCAGCCAATTTGGGTCAGAAAGATGTGCAGGTGTAATGCTAAGTGTCTCCGCTAATCGAAGCCCACATCCATACATAAGGTATAAAATTGCAATATCTCTATCATTTTCCCAAGTTTGACTGGACCTTTTTTCAACTAACTCAAGTAATAATGATGCATCACTTATACTGATAGCCTTTGGGAGTGAAATTGGCAATTTGGGAGATTTCATCCAGCTTATATCCAAATTTTTAAAAATCTTATGGCGATTACAATAACGGCTAAAACTTCGTAAAGCAGAAACCCTCCTTGCAATTGTTGTTTTAGCGCACTCAGACTCATACATTTCAGAAAGCCAAATTCTAAAAGTGGCTCTACTTGGCTTAAAATCGACCTCATTATATCTTGTTAGACAACCAATATAGTTTGCGAGATCCCCTTTATACGCGTCTACCGTGTGAGATTGATAATGTTTTACAGATGAAAGCCAAGCTAACCAACTATCGATATATTTAGCAAATATTTTTGCATTAATATTATAGGAGTTCATTGTCATATTTTTCTATTTTTAGACTTAATATAGTTGCTAAACATATTCCTATAATGTTGGATAAATTGGAAAATATTGCGTCTGTATTGCCAAATTGAAAACTATTTTTGTCTCGTCCAGCTAATAAAAGTACCGACTCTGATATTTGGGCGGGAAGGTTTTCTGGTAACGAAATGACAGCTATAGACGCCTTAGGGTTGGAGAACAAGGTTAAACCCAATTCCGGTGATGGCCCAAGATAAACAGACTTAGCTTCTTTTATTTTTTGAATTTGCTTAGCAGGTAGCACAAGAAAACCATATTCTTCAGCATCCTTGATGGCAAATTCTTTTGGCATTAGAAGCCTCGCACCTGCAAGCTCAAGAATCAAAGGTAATTTTTCATCTACCATATCTGAAAACTGTTTTAAATTTCTGATAGGTATAAAAGCAATTGCAACGTTAAGTAATCTTTGCCATTTTTTTGTATTATCTTCTACATCGTCAATTAATGACAAATTTTTTTCTGAAAGTACGCGCGCCTTTTCCCTCGCGCGTTTTGCGATTACTCCAGTAACGTCGATTATATTGCCGTCTATTTTTTGGTCGTTGAATTTTGCAGTTTTATTTGATTTTTCTTTTGAAAGAATTTTGATTTGTGCATTAAGATATGTCTCCAAATAATCTGGATTATTATCAAGAAATACAGATACTAATTTTTCATCAATTATGTCATTGCTCATACCAGAGCCCTTTTGGTTGCTATACTTAGACTCTATAAAATTGACTGGTTTGTTGACTTCCAATCAGCTAAGAAATCAGCTAATCCCTTATCCGTTAGAGGATGCTTGTACATTTGAAGCATAATTTTCGGAGGAATTGTTGCAACATCAGCTCCCACTAAAGCAGCATCAACCACATGTTGAACACCTCTAACAGAAGCCACCAAAATTTCAGTTGAATAATTATAATTAGAATAAACCTCTGCAATTTCACTTATCAGGTTCATTCCATCAGACCCAATATCATCTAACCTTCCAACAAAAGGAGAAATAAAGCTTGCTCCAGCTTTTGCGGCTAGTAGGGCTTGCGCTGTCGAAAAACATAACGTTACATTTACTAAAATATTTTGACTGCGCAAGCTAGCACATGCTTTTAAGCCATCTGATGTTAACGGAAGTTTTACCGTTACGTTACTTGCAATTTTAGCCAGCCTTTTTCCTTCATCCATCATTCCATGATAGTCTGTTGCAGTAACCTCAGCACTGACAGGACCAGAGATAATACCACAAATTTCTTCAATGGCTTCAATAATATTGCGTCCAGATTTAGCAATTAAAGAGGGGTTAGTTGTAATCCCATCAACAAGACCTGTTTGATTGAGTTCCGAAATTTCGTTAATATCAGCAGTATCCAAGAATAATTTCATGACGGGTCCCTGATTGGTTAATTTTTGTGATGTAGATTTTGCAGTCTTTATATGTTTAGTCTACAGTTTTGTTGCGTGTGCTTGCAACAATAAATCTATGACGGTTTGAAATGGCTTTTTTACGAGATAATCTAGTTAAAAAAAATGAACCACTTTTTTTGATAGCCAAAGTAAGAGTATCTGTCCCGATATCTTCACAAAATTCCCAAAATGAAAAAAGTGAATTTGATTATCTTGTAAGCAATGGCACACAGATTCAAATTGGCAATATTGTAAAAGTATCTTTTAGAAATCGGACTATATGGGGAGTGGTATACAGTCTTGAATATGAGACTGAAATTAAGCATTCAAAATTAAAACAAATTTTGTCCGTCAGTGGCTTGTCTCCAATTAACCTATGTAATCTTAAATTTTTAGAGAAAGTAAGTGAATGGACAATGGCACCATTTGGACAAGTGCTTCGTGCGCTGCTATCTGCACCAAATGCATATAAGGATGAAACCCCAATATTTTATTATAGTCTATCCTCAGCAGCTCAATTTGAAATGGAGAAATTATCTAAAGTAAGGAAAAAGGTTATTAATTGGTGCATGCAAAAACCACCCGTTTCAATTAATACCCTTTGTAAGGAGATAGGAGTAAGTAGGAATACTATAAATTTGATGTTTCAGGAAGGTCAGCTCGAGAGGGTACAAAATTCTTTAAAACCAAGAGAAGATAAGCAAACCTTTCTTAAACATCTAAAAACAGCTATTGGTGCAGCAAGCAAATTAAATCTTAGCACTGAACAACAGCAAGCGGCCGACCAAATCATTGTGCATGAAAATAAATTTAATATTGTGTTACTTGATGGTGTTACAGGTTCGGGTAAAACGGAAGTTTATTTTGAATTAGTAAAAAGGCAGATATTATCTGGTAACCAATGCTTAATTTTATTACCTGAAATTGCTCTCACTGCAGGTTGGGTTGATAGATTTAATAGATGGTTCGGGTTTACTCCATATATTTGGCATTCCGGTATTACAGCAAGCAAAAAAAAGATTATATGGCGCGAAATAAACGAGGGATATCCAGGGGTGGTGGTTGGTGCACGTTCAGCCTTATTTCTTCCTTTTAGCAGTTTGAGTGTAATCGTGGTCGATGAAGAACATGATGTTGGTTATAAGCAAGAAGAACAAGTAATTTACAATGCCAGAGATATGGCTATTCTTCGTGCTAAATTTGCTGAATGCAACATTATTCTTGCAAGCGCAACCCCCTCTCTAGAAAGTTGGACAAACATGTTATCTAAGCGCTATCAGCACATAACGCTTACAAACAGATATGGTCTCGCTACTATGCCAGACATTCAAACGATTGATTTAACTAAAAATAAACCTTTGTTCGGCAAATGGATAAGTGAGCCTCTAATTTCAAATATAAAGGAAAAGTTAAATTCGAACCAACAGGTATTGTTATATTTAAATCGTAGGGGGTATGCACCAATTAGTGTTTGCAATGGGTGCGGCATGAAGCAAAGTTGCCATCAATGTGATAGCTTACTTGTTACACACAGACTTAATAATTTGCTGCGTTGTCATCAGTGTGGTGTTGCTCGTCCATTTGAAAATAAGTGTCAGTCTTGCGGGCAAACAGACACTATTCAGCTAGTAGGTCCAGGTGTTGAGCGTTTGGCTGAGGAGGTGTATGAGCTTTTTCCAGATGCAAGAGTAACAATTCTCTCAAGTGATACGCTTTCCAACCCTAAGCAAATAGAGCTCACGATTCAATCTATTGAGAAGGGAGAAGTTGACATTATTATTGGGACTCAAATGGTTTCAAAAGGGCATCATTTTCCAAAATTAACTTGTGTTGCTGTAATTGACGGTGACTTTGGATTATCTGGGGGTGATTTGCGTGCTGGAGAAAGAACATTTCAGATGTTAACACAGGTCGCTGGAAGGTCCGGACGAGAAAACCAAAGAGGGACAGTTTTTATTCAAACGTCAGAGCCATTTCACCCAGTTTTGCAAGCTTTGAAAAAACAAAAAAGAGATAACTATTTTAAATTAGAATTGGAGATGCGGGATTCTGCAAATATGCCCCCATACAGAAGGCTTGCTGCAATAATCTACTCAAGTATAGATGAAACTGCTATCACAACTTATGTTAAAAAATTGGCTAATCTAAAACCACAATTTGAAGATGTATATATTCATGGTCCTGCACCTGCACCAATTTATAAAATAAAGGGACGACATCGATTTAGATTTTTAGTAAATGCTCCAAAAAAAGTGAATATGCAGAAAATCATTCGTAGTTGGCATTCAAGTATAGCAATGCCAGCAATAATAAGAAGGCAAATTGATATAGATCCCTATAATTTTATGTAGTTATGCCGGGAATAAAAAAATAGCAAATTTTTAGCGGTAATATAGATACAAATACTTGCCTTTACTGTGGGCGTATGATAGCTCACTATGATGAGATTGTTGAACATGTTCGTGACACTCAATGGATGTTTCGTTCGAGGTTAAAAAAGGGTTTAAATGTGAGTACGATAACAGCAGGTTTGGCTGGCAGATATGCAACAGCTCTGTACCAGTTAGCTATTGAGTCCAAGCAAGTTGATAGTATTTTACAAGACCTTAATTCTTTTAAAGGATTAATTGACGGTAACGAAGATCTACAAAAATTAATTTATTCCCCAGTGTTTGGAGCAGACGAAAAATCAGCATCAGTAACCAAATTATTGCAGCAAGCTGACGCAAATAGGTTAGTTGTTCAATTTGTTGGAACAATTGCTAAAAACGGTCGTTTGTTTGCAATCTCAAATATCATTTCTGCGTTTAATAAGGAAGTTGATAAAAGGCGTGGAAAAGTATTAGCTGAGGTTGTGTCAGCTGTTCCGCTCAACGATGGGCGTCAGGCGCAAATTCAGAAATCGATTTTATCTATTGCAGGAGCCAAGGATGTGTCGCTTGTCATGCGGGTTGATCCATCTTTGATTGGTGGTCTTGTAATTCGTATCGGATCTCGTATGATCGATACATCACTTAAAACTAAACTGAACAGGCTAGAAACGGCCATGAAGGGTGTTACATAATGGATATCCGAGCAGCTGAAATTTCAGCAATTTTAAAAGAGCAAATTACTAATTTTGGTAAGGAAGCAGAAGTAGCCGAAGTTGGCAGAGTTTTGTCTGTCGGAGATGGTATTGCCCGTGTGTATGGGCTTGACCAGGTACAAGCTGGCGAACTAGTTGAATTCGACAATAATGTTAAGGGAATGGCACTTAACCTTGAAACGGACAATGTCGGAGTTGTGATCTTCGGCGATGACCGAGGTATTCAAGAAGGCGATGTTGTTAGGCGTACAGAAACAATTGTTGATACTCCCATTGGAAAGGGTTTGTTGGGACGTGTTGTTGATGCTCTTGGAAACCCAATAGATGGAAAAGGTCCAATTAAAGATGTTAAGAGAGGCAGGGTCGAAGTTAAAGCTCCTGGTATTATGCCTCGGCAATCAGTGTTTGAGCCTATGCAAACGGGATTAAAGGCAATTGATAGTTTGATCCCAGTTGGTCGTGGTCAGCGCGAACTT
>CABYPW010000015.1 GCA_902520885.1 uncultured SAR116 cluster alpha proteobacterium | reverse complement strand
CATCAAATATCAGAATGCCATAGCCCGCAGCAATCATAATAATCATGGAGGGTAATGTAAAACCGAGCCAGGCAGCAAAAGCTTGGGAAATACCACCACATTTGAGACCAATTGACATACCGACTTGACTTGAAGTTGGCCCTGGTAAAAATTGACATAAACTTACGATTTCGGCATATTCCTTAGCCGTTAACCATTTTTTTTGTTCAACAAACATGTTAAAGAAAAATCCAATATGGGCAGTTGGACCACCAAAGCAAGTCAATCCTAATTTAAAAAACACCCAGAACATATTTAAAGATTTAATTTCGGGTAATGGGTTTTTGGCTATAGTAGGATGTTTATTTTTTTTGATTTTAGAAGATTTTGATGACATAAATTGACTTTAAGAATATTTACTTTTTTGTATATTTCTTTTTACTATGATTTTATTTAATGGGGCCTGCAAGCTAGAATAAGTTCTTTCCACATTTTAACGAATGTCTGATTGAATGAGAAAGACAAAAAATTAAATGTTTTCTGCATCAGAAATATTATTAAAAATACGTCTATGTTAGTTAACATCAATTTAAGTTATCCATGCTTGCTTAAATTCGATTAATTCAACAGATAACGATTTAATGGCATGTTGGGAATTATATAGCTGATGAAAAATTAATATATACAGCGAATTGGCTACTAAATTTCATAAAAAAGGAAAATCAAGGTAATAGTCATTTATCAGATAAATAGCTCGTTCAAAATCAGCTATTTATTTGGTTTTTAGGTTAGCTCAGGAATGGATAATTCATCTGCAATTTGTTTGAGCTTGGAAAATAATGGAGCTGGTATTTCAATTCCTAAAGACGTTCTCTTTTTAATTGTTTTAGCTAAATTCTCTCCAGGAAGCCGGATTTCAGATATGCCTGGCAACTTTTCAGAGGATTTCATTTCTTTCCACACATTGTCTATCTGTGATTTAAATAGTTCAAGGTCCATAAAGGCCTCTATATCCAATGCAATTATAAATTGACCTGTGTTAGTAATAGTTTTGTGATCAGAGTTAAAGTCAATAACGTCTCTGCCAAAAGCTGCATTATTTAGAGTGCCCGCTAAAATACCAAAAATTAGAGACAATCCATATCCCTTGGGTCCTCCTATAGGAAGTAAAAAACCGTCCTTCGATTTAGTGGGGTCTGTTAAAGGGTTTCCTTGTTTATCAATCATCCATCCCTCTGGCATCTTTCCACCTGATTGAATTAATGTTTTTACTTTTCCATACGCAGCAACTGTCGTTGCCATATCAAGAATGATTGGAGGATTTAAACCAGATGGAATAGCGATAGATATTGGATTCGTGCTTAATAACAGGTCAGTTCCACCCCATGGCGGCATATGATTTGCGCTTCCAACTGCTACATAAATTCCAATCAGGCCATTATCAAGAACGTATTTAGTATACAATGCCGCTGGACCAGCATGATTTGACATTCTTGCTCCAACCCAAGATACTCCGCTTCTCCGAGCTTTCTTAATAGCAATGTCAGCTGCATGACGCATCACTAGATGGCCAATTCCATTATCACCGTCAATTAAAGCAGTAGCAGTTCTTTGAGAGAGTATCTTAAATTTTGGTTTTGGGTTCATTCCGCCTTCTTGTAGTCTTTTAATATATTGAGGAAGTCTGAAAATACCGTGACCATCTTGACCTGATATATCTGCTTGTACCATCAAGTCTGCTGTTATTTCAGCATTTTTTTTTGTAAAACCTTTTGCTAATAATGCTGATTTGATAAATAAAAAAAGGCTCTGCGTTGATATTACATGTTTCATAAAAAGGTATCCTAATGCTCAATGCTTAATATGTTAACATTAAATTTTTGCACGCATATTATGTTAAAGCTCAAATTCTTATGTATTTATAAAGATGCGCTTTCATCTAGACAGTAACTCGAAGAATGTGTCAAATAAGGAATCAGAGCGATGGATTTTTGCTTGCCCATAAAGCTAATAGCAATTCCTCAAGAAGGATAGGAAGATTAGATGAAGTTTGGCGAAAAACCTATTAGCAAATGTATAGGGGATTTGCTGGTACATTCTGTAAAATTACCTGATGGAAAATTACCTAAGGGTACAAGCCTATCAAAAGCTCATATTCAAAAACTTCGTTCAGTAGGAATTACTTCTATATTAGTTGCGAGTCTTGAAGAAGGAGATGTTGATGAAAATTTGGCTGCAAAATTACTTTCAAACGCATTTAAAAAAATAGGTTTCCAGTTATCCGCACCAGCAACTGGGAGGGTAAATTTTATTGCAGAGAAATTGAGTATTGCAAGATTAGATGTTGAAAAAATAAAACGTCTAAATGAAATTGACGAAGCAATCACGTTTGCCACGGTTCTTCCTGACCAACTACTTGTAAAAGGTCAGATGTTAGCCACATTGAAGATTATACCATATGCGGTGTCGCAAAACTCCATCGATGAGGCATTAAAACTTATTGCCGGTAGTGTTCTTTTGTCATGTCAAAATCTTATTTCCCTAAATTTTAGCCTTATACAAACAAAGTTTGAAGACACGAAGTCATCAATATTAATTGCAACTGAAAATGTTACTAGGGCTAGATTGGCACAATTAGATTGCGCTCTTGTAGATTGTCAGATTGTAGATCACACTTCTATGAATGTTAGCAAAGCTATGATTAGGGCAAGAGAGCAGGGCGCTCAAGCATTCCTGTTATGTGGAGCATCGGCCATAGCAGATAGGTTGGATGTTCTGCCGGAAGCCCTTAGATTGGTTGGGGGTGAAATAATTCATATTGGTCTTCCTGTTGATCCAGGTAATCTTTCTATGGTTGGAGAATGGGATGGTATGGTTGTACTTGGAATGCCTGGCTGTGCTCGGTCTTCAAAATTAAATGGACTTGATTGGTTGCTTCAGAAAACACTTGCTGGGGTCAAGTTAGATAAATCGGAATTATCTGGTATGGCCGTTGGCGGCCTACTTGCAGATATAGCGTCTCGTCCTTTGCCTAGAAAGTTAATTCATAAAAATAGTTCTACAGAAAACAAGATTGCAGGCATTATTCTCGCAGCAGGCAGCTCAACTCGGATGGGAGTCGAGAATAAACTTCTTCTTCCATTAAATAATGGCATGACAATGATAAGTTGGATTGTAAAAACTTTTCTAAATTCAAAAATTGATAATTTATTTGTTGTTACAGGATTTCAAGAAAAAGAGGTAAGGCGAGCACTTACAGGACTCAATGTTAAATTTATCCACAATCCGAGCTATGAGACAGGTCAAGCAAGCTCAGTTACGGTTGCTATTGAAAATTTGCCTGAACAGTATGACTCGGCTTTAATAGGCTTAGCAGATATGCCATTTGTCACAGCTGAATTAATTGACCGGCTCATAGAATCACATAACTTATTACCAAAGCCAGAAACTCGAATAACACTGCCGCTTATAAATGGAGAGCGTTCAAACCCAGTGATTTGGGGAAAAGCGTTTTTTGATGAATTACAGAATATATCTGGTGACCAGGGAGGCAGACAAATTCTTTCAGCATATTTGTCAGCAATTAATGGTGTTAGCTGGGAAAAAATGCAGATTGCAGAAGACATCGACATTCCAGAGGATAGGAATAAATTATCTTTAATTCATTGAAAACAAAAAAGAACTACTATCTTTGTTAATTTATAGGTCAAAAATAGATTTATGTGTTCAGTTATTCTCGAGAAGATCAAAAGGTATATCACCGAATTGTTCTCGTGCGTCACTATATAAGGGTTCTATTTTTTCTTTGAATAGTGCAGTTTCCTCAACTGTAAGATTATGTATTTGACCTGCAGCATCGAGGATTAATTTTTCTGCCTCTTTCACATCCGTTTCTATTTGATTTCGTTGCCAATGAATGGCCTCATCTGCGGACGCTATAATTGCTTGTTTTAACTGCTCTGGCCAATCATAAAATTGGGTTCTGTTGCACATTATAGCCCTTGAAATATAGAAGTGATTCGAGACTGTATGATGTTTATGATATTGATGCACGCCATATGTAGTTGTATTTGTGTACGGATTTTCTTGTGCGTCAAGCGTACCATTTTGAATATCGCTAATTGCTTGGGTGAGATCCATTCGCATTGGCACTGCACCCAAAAGTTCAAAGAAACGGGAATGAACTTCACTTGGCAAAACTCTTATTTTCATGCCCTTCATATCATCAGGCTTTTTGATCATGTGCGAAGAATTTGATATCTGGCGAAAACCGTTTTCCAAATAGCCGAGTATTTTGTAATTCTTTCTATCCTCTATTTTATTGGTAAGGTATCGACCAAGTTTTCCATCCATTGCACTTCTGGCATGAGCATTATCTCTAAATAAAAAGGGAAGGTCTACAAAACCTAGTTCCGGCACATCATCAGTTAGATAACTAGTTGACTGATAGGTTACAGTTAAGATGCCTTGATCTGTCATCCATAATATATCTTCAGATTTATAGCCAAGGTCCATAACATTATAAACATATTTTACGTCTACTAAATCAGGGAACTGCTTTACAAGTTTGTTTCCCATAATTTTAAGAGACTTTGAAAATGAAGTATGTTCAGGCCCATAGCCTGCCAAAATAATTTGAAATTTTTTCATGTTCTAAACCTTTACATTACCCTGGTAGCTAAGCTCTATATTCAATGAGAATTATTGTAACAGACAAATTAGAAACATTCAGTTTTATTCTTGCTTGCAATTGTTTAACGTAGTTCCATCATATGCAATAGTACCTCAATTTATTCTCTGACTTTACTCATTTTATTGGCAATATATGATATAATATTATTTAAAAATATTATTAGGAGGAAATAAATGCATTGGACAGTTTATCTATCTGGAGAAATTCACACTGATTGGCGTGATATAATCGAGGCACAGGCTGCAGCGGCAGAACTTTCTGTTTCATTTACCTCTCCTGTAACAGACCATGGAGCATCTGATGACTGTGGTGTAAAAATTATGGGTTCAGAAGACTCTAAATTCTGGCATGACCATAAAGGAGCAAAACTTAATGCCATCAGAACGCGCACGCACTTGGAGCAGGCTGACATTGTTGTAGTTCGATTTGGTGACAAGTACAAACAATGGAACGCTGCTTTTGATGCTGGATATGCTGCGGCTCTTGGCAAACCTCTTATAGTGATGCATGGTCCTGAACATCAGCACGCACTAAAGGAAATCGATGGCGCAGCGTTAGCGGTAGTCGATACGCCAGAGCAAATTACTAAAATTCTTAACTATGTAATAAATGGTGCTTTGTGAGTAACATAAACAATGTGTTATTGCATAAGTAGTTTCAGAAAACCAAGGAGTTATAATGGCGATAAGGTATATTAAAGAAGGTAAATCGGCTTTAGAGCGATCCGAAGATGATGCTAAGGTTCGCCAAATTGTAGAGGTAACACTTAAAGATATTGAAACCAGAGGAGATGCTGCTGTTCGAGAGCTTGCAGAGAAATTTGATGATTATTCTCCTGATTCGTATCGTCTGTCTAAAAGCGAAATTCAAAGGCTTATTTCAGAAGTGTCAGAGAGAGATTTAGAAGATATAAAATTTGCTCAAACACAGGTAAGAAAATTTGCAGAGGCACAACTTGCATCCATGCAAGATATTGAAGTTGAGACTTTGCCTGGGGTAATTTTGGGGCATAAGAATATTCCAGTTCAGTCTGTCGGATGTTATGTGCCTGCTGGAAAGTTCCCGATGGTTGCCTCGGCACACATGTCCATTCTGACCGCATCGGTAGCTGGGGTGCCACGTATTGTTGCATCAACGCCTCCTTTTCAGGGGAAGCCCAACCCTGCTGTCATTGCAGCCATGCATATGGGTGGTGCACATGAAATATATGTTCTTGGGGGCATGCAGGGAATTGGAGCAATGGCGCTTGGAACAGAGACTATTGAGCCAGTTCATATGCTAGTGGGGCCAGGAAACGCTTTTGTCGCCGAAGCTAAAAGACAATTATTCGGGAAAGTTGGCATCGATCTATTCGCTGGGCCAACCGAAACTATGGTAATTGCGGACGAGACGGTAGATGCTGAGATGTGTGCGACAGATTTACTAGGTCAAGCTGAGCATGGTTATAATTCTCCAGCAGTTCTTCTAACAAATTCAGATAAACTTGCTCAGGATACTTTGGAGGAAATAGATCGATTGCTTACTATTTTGCCAACTGCCGACACTGCTTCAGTTAGTTGGCGAGATTATGGAGAAGTTATAGTCTGTGACACTTATGATGAGATGTTAAAAATGGCAGATGAAATAGCTTCAGAGCACGTTCAGGTAATGACAGAAAGAGATGATTGGTTTTTAGAAAAAATGACTTGCTATGGCGCTTTATTCTTGGGCCCTCGTACAAATGTTGCAAATGGTGACAAGGTGATTGGAACAAACCATACATTACCAACCAAAAAGGCAGGCAGATATACAGGCGGCTTGTGGGTTGGTAAATTTTTAAAAACACATTCCTATCAGAAGATTTTAACAGATGAAGCAGCAGCCCATATTGGTGCGTATGGTTCTAGATTATGTATCTTGGAGGGATTTGTTGGCCACGCTGAACAATGTAATATTCGGGTGAGACGATATGGTGGTAAAAATGTTGGTTATGGCGATGCAGCACAATAATAGAGGAAAATAAGATGGACTCATCACTTCCACGCACACCTTCCTTCAATTTAGCAGGAAAAAGGGCTTTGGTTGCTGGAGCCTCTTCGGGTATTGGGGTTGGGTGTGCAGTAGCATTATGCGAGGCAGGTGCTGCGGTCACTCTGGTCGCTCGCTCAAAAGATACTTTAGAGGAATTACAAAAACAGATGATATCTGAGGGTTGGGATGCAACTGCCCGTCCTTTGGATGTTACGGACGTAAATGCAACTAAACTAATGATAGAAAATGAACTTCCGTTTGATATATTGGTAAATAGCGCTGGAATGGCTCGGCACAGTGCAAGCTTGGATACAACTATTGAAGATTTTGACGCAGTTAGCGAACTCAATATAAAAGCGGGATACTTTTTGAATCAAGCCGTTGCTAAAAAATTAATCGAAGCTGGCAAGCCAGGTTCTTTGATGACTATTTCTTCTCAGATGGCAGTTGTGGGTGGCATTGACAGAGCAGTTTATTGTGCAACGAAGCACGCAGCAGAGGGATATACAAAATCACAGTCAATCGAATGGGGTTTTCACCAAATCAGAGTAAATACGATTTGTCCAACATTTGTTAGAACTGCGCTTAGTCAGTCTACCTTTGCCAATCCAGAAAGAAAGAAATGGATAGAAAGTAAAATAAAACTAGGCCGTGTTGCTGAGATTGAGGATATTATGGGAGCGGTTGTTTTTCTGGCCTCTGATGCAAGTGCGATGATAACGGGTACATCTTTGCTTATAGACGGAGGCTGGACAGCAGATTAATCCTATAATTATCTAATAAGTTTTGTTTCTAAGATTTTACAAAACTAAAGTTTTTCCCTTACTAATTTTAAAAAAAATGGCATGATTTTTGAATTAATTTGAGTTTTTATGAAAAATTCAGTCAGGCGTTATGAATAGTCTGGGAAAACAATGTTAAAATTTTTTTTTGGAAAATTAATTGGGAATAGTAAATTAGTAATTGCCTCGCTCATGGCAATACCTATGATGACAGTTTTATTAATTTTTATTTTATCTCATGCATTATTCACTCCTGAACAACCATCTACAGATGAAATAATTAATTCTTTGTCCCATAAAGCAAAGCTAGGTGGCATTGATCTCGCCTCATTGGGTATTGAAATAGATTTAGGAGATAATGAGACTGATAATGAGACACAAGAGCAAGGTTATGTTGTTACCGAAGACGGTTTAATAATTTGGGACAAACATTATTACTATGAAATTGTTCGAACCTTTGTTACGAATGTGAAAGGTCAGTCTGACACAATTGTACGTGCTAACTTAGCCGTGTCCAGTTATCTGGCAGGCACTGTGGGTGAAAATTACCAGATGCAAATGACTGCTTTTGATCCGATGATGATGTCAGCCGTTCTGAATTTTATGGCAGACACAACCAAAAGTGACTATATAGGTTCAAAAAATATTGAACGTACGTCAAACAAAATCAAAGATGTGATAAACGATGTATTGAAAAAACAAGAAGCTCGTTATTTTGTAGATCATGTATACTTCGTTCAATTAGCTATGAATGATGGCAGGCTATGATCCTTATATATTCATTTGATAAGTCGCGGGTAACCATTTAAACCCACTACTCGTTTTTTCTATGTAACCAACGGATGGGAAAGGCATATGAAATCCTATTACTGGGGCGTTTTTTGACGCCGCCATTTCTACGAGCCGTTTACGAGTTGTAATGGCCATTTCTGGGTTATCATCCATTGAGAACTGCCATTCCAGATTAGCAAGAGATACAGCAAAATGTGCAATTGTATCTGATAATAACATAAGCTCAGCACCCTCACTCTCAACGTGAAATGCCATGTGACCTGCGGAGTGCCCAAACGCATTTAATGCGGTTATCCCATTTACCAATAAGGCATCAGGTTCGACAAATGTGCATCTATCTGCAAGAGGAACAACCACCTCTTGAAACATTTTCCTTGTTGGTCCTCTGAAGTCTGGTATTGGGGAGTCTCCTGACCAAAACTCAAATTCAGTTCGGCTAATGATGATTTCGGCATTTTTAAAAGTTGGTGTACCGTCCGTTGTCAGATTAGCAATATGGTCTGGATGTCCATGAGAAATTACCACATGTGTTACCTGTTCTGGGCTATATCCTGTTTTTTCTAAAAGTCTATTATACCACCCAGCACTTGGCCCGGGGGCTCTTTTGCCGAAACCAGGGTCAAATGCTATCAGTGCGTCTGAGGTCTCAATAAGAGTTGGTGCAAAATTATGCTCTAATTTTGGAAAGGGCAGAAAATGTTGCTTTGCAATTTTTTCTATTTCAGGAGCACTAGCATTTGTTGCAGTGAAAGGGTGCATATCTTCACGATGAAAATATCCATCCAGAATATTAGTAATTCTGAATTTACCGAGATTAAACTGGTAAATTTCAGGCCTTACATTTGTATACGAGTTTGTCATTATTTGCTCCCTGCTATTCTCTTACTTTTTGTTTGAGGCTAGACTATAGTCTGAATCATTGGAAAATAGTTTATAGTCAAATCATAATGTTAGCTATGGAAATTTTTTTATTTTTAATCTAATTATTAGCACCAGTTTATTTGCCGTATGTCAGACAGAGCAACAGTTTGATAAGGTTTCCAGATTGATTTAGGAATTGAGATATCATGGTAGATTTTTTTTGGTCCAGAAAAAGACTACTTTTTTTTACTGTTTTACTGCTATCTATTTTTATTTTTGCGACAAGTGATTGGCTTGCACGAAGGCATTTTACAGAATCAGATTTTTCTCTTGGAGCACCTTTTTCGTTAATAGATCATAATGGGCGAGTGATAACAGAAAAAGCATTTTTAGGCTCGCCATCATTGCTTTTTTTTGGGTTTACTTATTGTCCAGAAATTTGCCCGACTACACTAGTTGATTTGAATAGATTGATTGAGGAACTTGGATTTGAGATTCCAATCTATTTTGTAACTCTAGATCCTGAGCGTGATACACCTCAGCAACTAGCGGATTACCTTCCTTATTTTGGTAACAGAATAATTGGTATCACCGGCAATACAGATGCAATCTTATCTCTGGCAAAATCATGGGGTATTTATCGGAAAAAGATCTCAACTTCAAGTGGTTATACTATAGACCATACTGCAACTGTATTTATGCTATCTGATTCAGGAAAATTTCAAGGCACAATAGCCTGGGGAGAAAACGATCAAATAGTGAAGCAGAAATTAGAGCGGTTATGGTATAAGTGATGATTTATTTATCAAAGACGCAAGATGTTGTACATTATTGATGTCCAACGATAACTCTTTTTCTTTTATCTTCTTTCCTATTTCAATAATGGCCTCATTATACGGCGCTTCAATTCCAGCTTCTTTTGCCTTTTCAACAATAAAACCGTTTATTGTCTCTATTTCTGTTCGTCTGCCTCTAATAAAATCTTGTAGAATGCAATCCTGTGCAGCAGGTCCAACATGACCTGCTAGAGTATCAATAAGTAAAGCAGGTAAGTCGTTAGTTGTGTTTATCTCTTGCTCACTTAGTCCCATAATTGGAAAAGGTGAAAAGCCAAGAAGGTCTCCTATCCTCTGTGTTTCTTCTCCAATTTTTAAAATAAGGTCTCTCATGCCTTTTGTTCTTAGCCCCTCTTGCACAGGCCTACCTAAGATAGCAAATGGTCCAAGACTCATAGAATTGACAAGTAATTTCATCCATTTTGCTGACTGAATATCGTCAACCTGCACAACTGTACCCGCGTTCCGTAGCATTCTAAAAATCGTATCTAGGTACTGTGTATTTTTATTTTCTATCGCAAACCAGGTTTTGTTTTTAGGCGTATTTCGTTGAATGTGGCCTGGTATAAATAGTTCACATGATAACTCTACGACACAACTCAAAACTCTCTCTTCAGTTATAATTTGCGCTATATCGTTTGTTGTCATACCGTTTTGAAGAGATACTAAAATTCCATCTGCCGCTAGATGCGGTTTTATGAGTTCTACAATCCATTTTGTATCATATGATTTTGAAGCCATAAAAATAATATCAAATGGATGTGAACTCTCTGCCAATTGGCACAAATGATATATTGGGATTGATTGAATTTTATGCTCATCTGGAAATTTTATCAAAAGGCCCTCTTTTTGAATAGCCTCAACATGTGAAGGCCAAGGGTCAAAGCAACTCATTTCAATACCCGCTGCAATCATATCAGCTGCAATTGCACTTCCGTTGGCACCTATACTCACAAAACAAATATTAGGTGATTTATCCATATTACTCTCATTCTTGATAGGCTTAAGACTCTCAAAACATAAGCGTTATTGTAAAAGTTGTATAGCGCTTTGGTCATTAAATTTTTCTTATTTTTATGCTTTATATTATTCTTTGATTTTGCCTAAAAAAATTACTTTTTTAATAAGTATTGCTAGACTGCAAACTCAAATTTGTTAGTCTAACACTATTACTTTGTTTGTATAAAAAACATGCGCTTTAGCACTAATTATAGCAGAAAAAATGTATGTATTAAGATATAGTAAAGCCTCGCCTTATGTGCGCAAAATCTTGCTTGCTGCTCATCATTTGGGTTTGCGTGATTACATTACGCTAGAAGTCGCTGACACAAGTGACCCTAGCGATTCACTGCGGGAGCAAAACCCCACTGGCAGAATTCCTGTATTAGTAAAACAAGATGGAAGCTCTATATATGATAGCAGAGTGATTATGGATTTCCTTGAACGGCAATCAGATAATTTTCTGTTTCCAGAAAAAGGTGATTTAAGAGATTTAGCGCTGACACAAGCAGCCTTAGCAGAGGGTTTGATTGATTCTGCAATTCTTTGGGTATATGCAGATAGATTTTCAGGAGACCAACCAATTCCAGAATTGTGGCGGTCTCATCAGCTACAAAAAATAGAGAAAGGATGTGATTACTTAGAAGAACAAATTTCCAGTTGGTTATCTAATCTGCCTTTCCCTGGTAGTGCAATAACACTAACTGCCTGTCTTGGATATATGTCGTTCAGAGATGTTTATAACTGGTCGAACAAAAGGCCAAAGCTCTTAAATTGGTATAACGAGGTAGCAACTAGATTGCCTGGTTTTGAAATTACGGCGCCAGATTCGGATTAGAAGAACAATAAAATGACACCAATTACATTTAACACCTGGACGGCACAAACAAGAACCTGTAACGACGAGGTCGCTAATAGACTGATTTCACAATTTAATATTATGTTAGAGGGACAGCTCTTTCGTGACAATCAGACGCCTTTAGGTATTCATTGGTGTCTTGGACCTGAATTGCAAACTGCCCAAAATCTTGGGATTGATGGTCATGTCAAATTGGGGTCTTTATTGCCACCAATCCCCTATCCTCGAAGGATGTGGGCAGGAGGAGAGCTGGAAATCTCCGAACTATTTCAGGTTAATGATAATGTTAAAAAGACTTCCGTAGTAACTGATATTCAGCATAAAACTGGTTCGTCTGGCCAACTCTTTTTTTTGACTGTAACCCATAACTTTTTTGTTCAAGATAAAAAAATGCTAAGTGAGAAACAGCATCTTGTATTTAAAGAAAATAATAAAAATGTTTTTCCACAAAAAGAAACCACCTTAAAAAAAACTGAGCAAGTAAAATTACCTAATTCTGCTATGAAAAAGGCAATATATGATACTGATCCTGTTTTGTTATTTCGTTATTCTGCATTAACATTTAATGGGCATCGTATTCACTATGACAAAGATCATGCTATAAAGGTAGAGGGACAGCAAGGGTTGGTTGTGCATGGACCCCTGCAAGCTACTTGGCTTTTGAATTTGGCTGCTATTCATTTAGATAGAGTACCAAAAAGATTTGCATATAAAAATCTGTCTCCGCTGATATCTGGTGAGGCAGCTCATCTTTGGGTTGAGGAAGGTGATGAGATGCAAACCCTAAAAGTATATTGTTGTGATGAGAACAAAAGAATTATTATGAAGGGGGAGGTGTTTTTTTGAAAAATTTTATGCCAATAACACCTTTATTTGTGCCTGGTATCCGGTTTGACAGATTTGAGCAGGCTCTTCAATCTGGTGCAGATACAATAATCATTGATTTGGAAGATTCAGTATCTGAAACTCAAAAAGACGCAGCAAGGAATAATTTGGTTAAATTTAGCAGAAAGAACACAAATATTTTTGTGCGTGTTAACGATTTAGATAGTCCTCATGTAAAGGATGACCTTGATTGCATAGAACAATGTGGTGAGGTGGGAATTATGCTTTCCAAATCGGAAGACCCAAGTGCAATAACTCAATGGTTATCGCTCCATAAAACAATTAGGCATATTTTATGCCTAATTGAAACAGTGAGAGGGTTAGCAGCAATAAGTGAATTAATGCAACATAAAAATGTAATGGGGTGTGCATTTGGTCATTTTGATTTTTCAAATGATTTGGGTTGTGAGGCTGACCTCTCAGTATTAGCTCCATATAGAGCTGAACTTGTATTGCAAAGTAAATTGCACGGCAAAGCAGCTCCACTTGATTGTGTTACAGCAGATATATCAGATACTGATCAGCTGAGATCGGATTGCAATGATGCAAAAAAACGTGGATTTGGAGGAAAAATGCTTATTCACCCAAGCCAGGTCAAAACAGCCCAGTCTGTATTTTTGCCTAGTAAAGAAGAATATGACAACGCTAAGAAAATAGTTGAGGCAAGCACTGAACAGGCGGTGTTGCAGCACGAAGGAAAAATGATTGATAAACCTATTTTAAAAAAAGCTAAGCAACTTATAGAAAATTATGAAAGGCTGTCCAAAGCAAAGGTGGTTGATACGTTTATTTAAAAAACTACTCTTAAGGGTAACAATAACCATGACTGAAAACCTTAAAAAAAACTAAATCATTTAAAAAAATGGGCTTCTTTAAAGTGGTAAAAAATTTAACAAGTAAAAATTCGTATTTTAATGGAATAATCATATGCAACAAAATCAGCTTATAGATCCATTTGGTCGTATTGTAGATTACGTGAGAATATCGGTAACAGATAGATGTGATTTTAGATGTGTTTATTGCATGTCGGAGCAAATGACTTTTTTACCAAAAAAAGATCTTTTGACATTGGAAGAAATAGCAATTGTTTGTGATAGCTTTATTGAACTCGGCACAAAAAAGATTCGCCTTACAGGAGGGGAGCCACTTGTAAGAAGAAATATTATGCACTTGATAAAACACTTGGGTACACATGTAAAAAAAGGAAAACTAGAAGAAATAACCATCACCACAAATGGAAGCCAGTTACATAAATTTTCAGACCTATTATTTGAAGCAGGTGTAAGGCGTATTAATGTATCAATTGATACATTAGACCCAGAAAAATTTGAACGAATTACCAGATGGGGAAAACTTGATGTTGTTTTAAATGGATTAGATGCTGCAAAAAAGGCTGGATTAAAAATTAAGCTAAATACGGTTGCATTAAAGGGTATTAATGATGATGAGCTCTCCTCAATGCTGAATTGGGCAGGAGAACAAAATTTTGATATGACCATAATCGAAGTTATGCCTATGGGTGATATTGGCAGTGAAAATAGATTAGAACAGTATATTTCAGTTAGTGAGATATACCAAAAGCTATCGCAGCAATTTAGCTTAATTCAGAGCACTCACCAATCTCCAGGTCCAGCAAGATATTTTGATGTAGCAAATATAGGAAACCGACTTGGACTTATAACACCATTAACACACAACTTTTGTGAAAGCTGCAACCGGGTTAGAATGACTTGCACCGGTAAATTATATTTATGTCTTGGACAAGATGATAATACCAATCTTGCTGTTGCTTTACGTTCTGGTGGCAAAGACAGATTAAAGTCTGCCATTTTAGAGGCAATAGGTCGTAAACCTCTTGGACATGATTTTATGATAGAGAGAGGATTATCAAATAAGGCCGTTTCAAGACATATGAGTGTCACTGGAGGATAAATTTTATGAATAGCGCTGTTCTAGATGATATGCTGTCTCTTTCTAGAACGACTGGACATGGGGCTATTTTTGGATTCGCTGGTTACTCAGGTTCTGGAAAAACAACTCTAGCAGAAAAATTAATTGATTATTTTTATCAAAAAAATATTGAAATAGCTGTTGTGAAACATGCCCATCATAATTTTGAAGCAGATCATGAAGGAAAAGATAGCTATCGTCTTCGCGTGGCTGGGTCTCGTCAAGTACTAGTATCTTCAGTTACACGCTCAGCTCTTTTTACTGAAAATCGTAGTGAGGAGGAGCCAAGCTTAAAATCACTACTGAGTCGCCTTGAGCCTGCAAGACTTGTTCTTGTGGAAGGATTTAAAAAAGAGTTCATTCCTAAATTAGAGATTTGGCAAAAGTCAAACCAATCTCCTCTATTATATTTGCAGGATGAAACGATATTAGCCATGGTAACTAATGATGATATACTTGACCTTCCCATACCACGATTTCACCTGAATGAAATACAGAAAATCGCTGATTTCATTATTTCTACTGTGGGCATTAAATTTTAGGATTTTATAGATTAGTAATGGTAGAAAACGCAAAGTCAATATCCGAAGTCACGAGCTTATTGCAAAAATCCATAACCCCTTTGGGAAGGCGTGAGGAAATTAGCCTATGCTCCGCAAATGGCAGAATTTGCGCTGAACACATTTATAGCCCCCTTTCGCTTCCTACAAGTAATAATGCAGCTGTAGATGGGTTTGCATTCCACTATGAATGGTCCACTTCTCATCCTAATCATGTATATGACATAGTTGCAGAAATTAGAGCGGGGCATCCTTATTCGGGAAATCTATTGCCCGGACAAGCAGTTGCTATCTTTACTGGCGCAATAGTACCAGAAGAACTGAATTGTATCGTGATGCAAGAAAACTGCATTTTAGAAGAAAAAAAAAGGGTTAGAATACCTTTTGCTCCCAAAAAAGGTTTAAATATCCGCATGGCTGGCGAAAACCTTAGAAAAGGAGAGGTGATAATAAAAGATGGTCAAAGAATTTCGGCAGCAGATATTGGTCAGTTATCAGCGATTGGGAGATCAAAAATATTCTGTTACTCACAATTATCGATAGGAGTTTTATCTACCGGCGATGAGGTAATGGATGCGTCTAATACCAAAGCATTCTTAAGGCCTGGACAACTTTATGATACCAATAGGCCAATGCTAAAAGCAATGATTACCAAAGATAATCATTTTTGTTCTGATTACGGAATAATTATAGATGATAAAACTTCACTGCAGGAGGGATATGAGAAAGCGCTTAGTGAAAATAATATAGTTATTTCCACAGGCGGTGCATCACAGGGTATAGAGGACCATACACAGGAAGTCCTTGCTTCTTTAGGCTTTGAGGTAGTGTTTTGGCGAATTGCGATGAAGCCAGGTAGACCAATGGCTGTCGGAAAAAGAAATCATCAGCTAGTGATCTGTCTACCAGGAAATCCTGTAGCTACCTTTGTATGTTATCGTTTAATTGTAGCTCCTTTATTGGATTACTTGCAATGCGGGTCTGTCAGTAACCCACTCCGTATTGCCCTTCCAGCTCTATTTCGTCATACTAAATCAGAAAATAGGGCAGAGTATTTAAGAGCGAGGCTTGTGCAAGACAAAGATGGTAAAACATGTATAGATTTGTATGGTAGAAAAGGCGCTGGTGTTATTTCTTCTCTCACTGGCGCAGATGGTCTAGTAGAGATTCCAATTGAAAATTCTAGAGTCGAGCCCGGAATGTTTCTTAATTTTTTGCCATTTATGGAAAGATGTTTATGAAAATTTATTATTTTGCATGGGTAAGAGACTATATTGGTTATCCTTATGAGGATATTTCTTGTCCTAAAACTGTTAAAACAATTGAGCAACTTGCTCAGTATTTAAAAGATCAATCAGATGGGCATAGACGAGCTTTCCAAGATTTAAGCTCAATAAGAGCAGCAAAAAACCAAAAATTTGTTGCTAACAATTCAGAAGTGGCAGATACCGATGAAGTTGCTTTCTTCCCACCTGTGACAGGGGGCTGAATTGATTAAAATTTCTATTCAAAACGAGGAGTTTGACGTTACAGCAGAGATTAAGCAATTGAGTTCGAAGTCAATTGGGGCTATCGCAACTTTTTGTGGGATGGTAAGAGATAGCTCAAAAGATAGCTCACTAATTTCTTTAACGTTAGAACATTATCCAGGAATGTCAGAAACGACTCTTGAAGAGATAGCGCAGAAAGCAAAAAAAGAATGGCCAATAGACTCTGTCACAATTGTGCACCGTGTTGGAAGACTTAAACCGGAGGAGATGATAGTATTTGTTGGATGCGCTTCAGCGCATCGACACGCTGCCTTTGATGGATGCCAATATATTATGGATTATTTAAAAACAGATGCTCCATTTTGGAAGGCTGAAGAAACAAAAGATGGTACAACTTGGGTTTCAGAGCGGGAGAATGACAAAGCAGCTAAGAGAAGGTGGCACTTAGAAGAGAGTAATTAAATTTGGCTAATATTCTCAAATAACATAAAATGTTGGGTATGCTGTTTCAGCGTTATTTTTAAGACCTGTCTCAGACAGCAGTTTTGTAAAGCAACTTCTGGTATTTTTGTGACAAGCTGCACCTTTTTGGTCTACTAAAAGCAAAATACAATCGTTATCACAGTCTATGCGAATTTCTTTTATTATCTGAATATTTCCAGATGTGTCGCCTTTGCGCCATTCAGTTTGTCTAGAGCGAGAGTAATAAATAGCCCTTTTTTGTTCCAATGATTTTAGCAATGTTTGTTTAGACATCCATGCCATCATTAAAATCTCACCACTATCCCATTGCTGCGCAACTGCAGGGATCAAGCCATCTATATTAAATTTTAATTGGTCAATGAATTCTTTCATCATCTTCTCGTTCAATAAACTAGTTGGCAATTATATTCTTAACTATATCTTTAGTTTGTATTAATATATTGAGGAAGCAAAAATTTAAAAAAATTATGCTTTTTTATTATTTCCTTTCACAAATTTATATGGATGACATATTTTATTGTCGCATTTAACTCATAATTTTGTAAAACAATTCATTGCCCCTTCCCAAATGAATAATCTTTGACAGCAAGGACTACAGAGCGTATTCAACTGGAAGTGTTTCATGCTGTAACCTGTAGTTAAAGATTAGTATAATTATGGTTTAGGTAATAACAGCGTAGTTTTAGGTGGCAGTCACCCAGTTCGAGAGAAATTTTATGTCAAATCAGACCAAAATTCATTCTGCCCTCGCAGAAGCAATGTCAGCACGAAGTTATATTACGTTGACACCTGTACAAGAGGCCATACTTAGAATTGAGGATGCAAATTCTGATCTTCTTGTATCTGCTCAAACTGGTTCAGGAAAAACACTTGCTTTTGGAATTTCTATTGCTAATACGTTACTTGCTGAAAAAATGGAATTTGATCCCCCAAAAATACCTCTTGCAATAATAATTGCACCAACAAGAGAATTAGCTTTGCAGGTAAGAAAAGAGCTTGAGTGGCTATATGTTCGCACCAAGGCGCAATTTGCCTCTTGTGTTGGGGGTATGGATCCACGAGCTGAGCGAAGAACGTTAGAAAGTGGTGCGCACATTATTGTTGGAACTCCAGGCAGAATAAGAGACCATATTGAACGAGGTGTTTTAAGTTTGTCACACATAAAGGCTGTTGTTCTTGATGAAGCCGATGAAATGCTAGATATGGGATTTCGTGAAGATTTAACTTTTATCTTAGGGAAGGCACCTGTTGAACGAAGGACTTTGTTGTTTTCAGCTACTGTTCCAACTCAAATTGTTAAATTAGCTAAAACCTACCAGAAAGAATCAGTTCGTATTTCTGTCTCTTCAAAAAAATCGCAGCATTTAGACATTAGCTATCATGCTATTAAGATTCAACCTTCCGATAGAGACAAAGCGGTTGTCAACTTACTTCGATATCATGATGTATCTGGAGCGATTGTGTTTTGTAATACAAGGGCTGCTGTTACTCATTTAGCGTCAAGGTTGACTAATCGTGGATTTTCTGTTGTAGCGTTATCTGGAGAACTCTCGCAAAAAGAGCGAAACTTTGCTCTGCAATCTATGCGAGTCGGGAAAGCAAATGTTTGTGTGGCTACGGATGTTGCAGCTAGAGGTATCGATTTACCTAATCTTGAGTTAGTTATCCACGCCGACTTGCCTCAAAGTAATGAAGCAATGTTGCATAGGTCTGGTCGCACTGGTCGTGCAGGACGTAAGGGTGTTTCTGTTGTATTAATCCCAAATAGAAATTTTAAAAAAGTAGAGAGAATGTTTGAGAGCAATGGTATTGAACCTAGCTGGGTAACCCCACCATCTGCAGACCAAATAATTGAAAAAGATAGAATTGGCTTACTTAAGTCTGAGTTGTTAACTAGCCCAGCAGATGCTTCGGAAGTGGAGATAGCCCAGAGGATACTGCAAAAATTTCCAATTGAAGCGATTGCATCTGCATTTGTTCGTAGTCAAATGGCTGGAAAATCAGCACCAGAAGAATTAACAGTTTCTAATGCAATAGGACCTGCTGATTTTTCTAATTCAAGCTGGTTTGAATTATCAGTTGGCTACAGGGATAATGCAGAACCTAGGTGGCTTGTTGCTATGTTATGTCGAGTTGGAAATATGGATAAGTCCTTGATTGGGGATATTCAGATACATAATTCCTTAACATTTGTTGAAATTGCATCAAATGGCGTTCAGCAATTACTTGCCGAAATTGGCCCTGATTTTTTGCTAGAAGAAAAAATTCAAATAAAACAAATGCAGGCGGCGCCAGAGCGCATACAGCTGGTTCGAAAGCGCAAGTTTTCTTCTTCTAGGAGGAGTAGTAATCATGCAGGCTCATCCGAGCTTTCTACTAAAAAAAACGTCAAACTATCTTTAGAAAATAAGAAAAAGTCTAAATCAAAGAAAAGCAAAGCAGTTTCAGGTGAATTAGATTTTAAAAAAAATAAGAGAAAGCTAAAAAAAGCGAATACAGAGAAAACTCATTTTGAAAATCAAGCAGTGCATAAGAAGGCTCCTCATGATTTGAAGGTAGGCCAATCTAATCAAAGTCAGGATAAAAAAGGAAAAGCTATAGCTTTTCGGCAGTCAGGAAAAAACAAGACTAAAAAGAGAAAGATATCAACCACAATGGGTGGGGGCAGGGCGCCGTTGCGGCGCAGTAAATTTTAATTTTTTAAATCTAGGCGCTGGCGTAATTCAGGTATGTTTTTTGCTCCTATTTGGAGAAGCGCGTTGATGATTTCCTCTTCAAGTATTTGTGCAACATGTTCTCCGCCGTGTGTTCCAACAGCAGCTAACCCATATAAAAATGGTCTCCCAACAAGAACGAAATCTGCTCCTAATGCCAGGGCTCTAAGTATATCAAGACCAGACCGGATTCCGCTATCAAAAACAAGTGGGTATTTAGGTCCGACTGCTTGGCGTATTGAGGGTAGAGCAGATATAGAAGCAGGGTTCCCGTCAAACTGTCTGCCGCCATGGTTTGAAACCACTATCCCATCAACACCTATATCAACAGCTTTCATCGCGTCTGATTTTTGCATCACGCCCTTTAAGAGCAGTTTGCCTTTCCAATGTTTTCTAATTTCTGACAAATATTCCCAAGTTAATGAACCGTTAAGCTGTTCTCCTATAAATTCTGATATAGGCTTTGGGTTATCTCTGGGGACATAGGGTTCCATATTTTTAAAACGGAGTTTGCCTTTTAGTTCCAATGCAGCCAGAGCCCATCTTGGATGCTGCAAGATTTGTAAAAGCATTTTTAGGTTCATTTTAGTTTCATTCCTAGAACCAATGGGTGCTCCAGCTTTGCGCATATCTTCTCGTCGACTAGGCCCAGGCACATCTCCTGTAACTACCAAAACCTTCATATTTGAACTCACTGCTCTCTCTAATAAAGAGCACATAATTTCACGGCTGTGTGGCGCATATAATTGAAACCAGCCAAATCCATCACATTTACTTCCAATATCCTCAATGCTTGCTCCCGCAACAGTGCTAAGTGTATAGGGTATATTCAATTTTGCTGCCATTGCGCCGAGGTGATGTTCGGATAGAGGCCAAATCATAGAAGATAATCCAATTGGGGCAACACCGAATGGCATTGAAAATGTCTGACCCAAAAACTTAGTTTCTAGATTGGGAATAAATCTTCCATGCATTAATTCGGGGGTGAATGTGACTTTGTCTAAAGCTTTTCGATTGCGAGACATAGCATGCCCATTTCCAGTCCCGGCCTCAAGATATGCATGTATAAATGGGGGAATGTTTCTAGCAGCGGCTGGCTCTAGATCACTAATTCTTGGGAATTTTGACATTAACTTAGTTGTCAAATCTTAAAACCTTATCGTTAAAAATTTTGTAATTTCCTAGCATAGAAAGTTGAAAATACTCTCGTAAAACATAATTTAAACTGTATTTAAAGCAAGCATTTTGAGTTACACAATTAAATTCATTCTTTTTCTTTTAATGCTTTAAGGCGAAGGCATTATTAATTTAAAATTAATTACCGCTATCCCATTAATTTAAAATAAATGAATTTGGCATAAATTTTTTTACTAAGTTACAAAATATAATCTTACATTGTGAAATAATAGATTGTAATCTAAAAGACGATACAAAATGATTAAATTTTAAATACTATGTTTAAAAGTAGGAGGCCTCGGAAAGTAGGAAAACCGAGACCTCCAGTCTGGGGGAAGACTTTTAATAAAGTCTTAGTATATACGGTGGTAGATATTTAACGGTTTTGCAAGTATATATTTTTTCATTTTAGTAAAAAAACTGTTTTTTTTATAACATTTTATTTAAGTTACTCAAATCACCTGCTTTATTGATCCCCGTAAGAAATAAGGCGATGGATAATTGTTCTTTTATTGTTTTCAGTGATTGAAAAAGATGCTCTTGTTTAACTTCTAATTCTTCTGTTTCCAACGATTTTAATAAAACAGATGCGCCGCCCCCAATATGACAGCCGAGATATAAAAGCTTAGCTAAATCAAGTCCATTGCGTAAACCGCCAGAGCCAATAATTGTGATTTGTTGAAGTATTTGTCGCATTTCGGGCAAAATATCTGTAATTAGGTGTCCCCAATCAAGAAATGGCTCATAGAGCTCACGCTGGCTTTTTGGAAGTCGTTCAGCTTCAATCCTCGCCCAACTTGTTCCTCCTGCACAAGCAACATCAATGTAGTAGACTCCAACGTTATGAAGTTTTTTGGCCACAGTTAAACTTATGCCCGCACCGACTTCCTTAATGAGAATAGGACATGGTAACGTTTTTACCGCTATTTCAATCGAATTTAGAACGCCACTCCAATTGGATTCTCCCTCTGGTTGGATTATCTCCTGGAGCGGATTTAAATGAATTGCAAGAGCATCTGCCTCGAGGTCTTCTATAGCAGCCTTAGCTAATTCTAAACCATTTTCCTGCGCAAGTTGAATGCCTCCAATGTTGCCAATAATTGGAATTTTTGGAGCTAATTTCCTCAACTCCTTTTGGCTTTTACCATTTGTAATGCTGCTTCTTTGGCTTCCAACACCAAAAGCAACACCGCATTGGTTAGCTACCTCTGCAAAGGCGAGATTTAGTCTATTCCCACGAGGAGTTCCACCTGTCATTCCTGTTATCACAAATGGAAACGATAATTCTTTATTTAGAAATTCACAAGAAGTATCTACATCATCAAAATCTATTTCTGGAAGAGCATTATGTGGCAGTGTAATTAGGTCTAAAGGGTGAACAATATTGAAGCGAGAAAGTTCTGATTTAGATAAATCAATATGAACATCTTTACGAGCAGAAGAAATTAAATCTTTTGTGGTGGGGGTAATCATAAAAAACTGTCTCAATTTCTGGTTCTAATTCTAGAAGAGTGTGGTCTAAATATAAGGTCGATAAGTATCATGTGAGGAACCGTTAAAGCCGCAAGACCAATAAAGACAGTTTGTAAAGCAGCTTCACTGGCCATCATTTTTGAATTAAGAAAAAAATATATTCCTCCGCCTATCAACCAGCTTGTAAAAGATAAAATAATGGCACTACCTATCATTATTTTTTTTGAACTCATATGCCGTAACTGTTTCCAAACAAAAATGAAGTGACGTCTGCTATGGATGAGGCAGAAGTATATGGCAAAAGTAACGAGAGGGGGTGCATACCAGGCTAGAAAAATTAATCCAATAAGTTCAAAGGCAGTATGATAATGTTTAGAACGTAAAGTTTCATAAGTATGAAGACATACTCCTATGCTCCAACATAAAAAAAATATCAATAGTATGTCCCATAAAATGGGAGTTGGACCATTTGTTAATATTGAAAATAGCTTCGTAACTTCATTTTTATGGATAAGCGGTAACCAAACAGCGACAACGCCGCCATGTGCAATAATGTGAGGCCACTTAAGTTTAGTTGGGGATGCATTGAAATCAGCCATTCCAAAATGGACTATGCTTATTAAAAGAAAAATAAGAAGAGAAAATGCTGGTAATTGATACCAAATTAAAAAAATAGCTATTGCTAGCAACAGGTAAATGAATAGTAGTCCTGCTAATCTGGCAATTCTCTTCGATGAAGAAATCATTGAAAAAGAAATAGCAGCATCTAAGGCGCCATGTGGCAAACCAATAAACACAACTAATGCTAACGCACACCAATCAATCAACATCAAGCCCATTTAGCTATCCTTTTCCACTTTTCTATGATAACTCTAATGGCTTGATTAATAAATAGCCATTTAGGCATTGAGTTTATAACTAAAAAATAATCTTTAATATTGGCTTCACCGCTTAAAAATCGAGCAAATGAGTCACCATCTAACGCTCTTGCTAATTTAAAGAAAAGTCTCTGTGCTTTTTCTGGGTGGGATTTAAGAACCTCTAAAAATATGTGATCCATCATTAAGTCATGTTTTTTATGTGGGGTTGTTGGTTTTGTTTGACGATCTAAAAATCGTGTAATTTGCTTTTGAATAAAGCTAAATGCATAGCCAGATGAGGGTCTAATAGCTCCAGCATTGCTTCCAATAGAATACAAAAAAGGATTTTGATCTTTTGGTCTAACATCCCCCATTGGGATTATACCTTTTTCACTTTTTATGATTTTGAAGCTGGTAACATTATAAATACGACTTAAATAGTCTTTTATTGCTTCGTCATAAACTTCTTCTCGATGGGTTGATGTGCTAAAAAAAGTTGACTCTACTAGAGCTGTATATGCGTCATAACCAAGTACATACATGAAATGAATACCGTTTTTTTGAGATACCCTGAAGTCCATTAAAACGGCAGCCTTAGAATTAAAAACCGGGATAGATGTTTTAATTTCCAAACCTTTAAAATGCTGAAGTAGAATGTTCTTATCTGTCTTAGGAGGACGGGAATCATAAATAAAATCATATCTTTTTTTATGATCCGATGTCATTAGTATATTTTTATCTGTGTTAGTTACAGGTAACCTTATGATCTCTGTTGTGGTGGCTGCGGAATGAAATCGTTGTTGGCACCAATCGAACCAATCATCACTCGTAATACTGCAATAAGCGTGGTTACGGCTATGATGGGTTACTATTCCCTCGTCAGTTATGATTTGCCAACTATTCCACATTGCCCTTTTTTTCGAATACGCGTCAGAAAGCCAAGGCATCTGCCAGAAACCCCAATTATGGGAAGGGTGAGTTTCCTCTTTTAAGTAGAGAGTTACACTATTAGCAGATAGTCGGTCGACTCTTGCTGCAAGAGACCAGCCTGCACAGCCACCACCAATAATTGCTGCTGTTTTTGCCTTCACTCCTTTAGTTTGAATGCTCATAACATATCAAGCTTTTCTGCAAGGTATTGATGCAGTTTAGCATCATGTTTAGGAGGTTTAAGAAACCTTGAAAATAAAAGAGGAAACACACCGCAGCTTGATAGAATTTTTGCAAAACTGGAAGTGACTGTGCGTCCATCATACCAATTAACTTTTTTGGCAATCAATTGGGTTCCTATTTTTTGATAAACACACCCTGCAACACCAATAGCTAAATGTGCCTTCCATGGTAAAAAAACTAATCCTTTCACGCCACTCCGATAATACTGGTCTGCAAGACATAATAGCTTTATAATAGCTTTTTTTACTAATTGAGCATCTTTTGAATTTGGTTTTTTGGAAGCCTCTAAAATATCTGTTGGCGACATATCGTTTACCCAATCTGACGGTAAATATCGTCTACCCATGCAAGCATCTTCCCGCACATCTCGTGCAATATTGGTAAGTTGCATAGCAATTCCAAGATCTACTGCAAAAGCAAATGCTTTTTTATTTCTGTATTTAAGTATTGGACACATCATCCATCCCACTGACCCAGCAACATGATAGCTATATTGAATTAATTCAGCCTCATTTTTAATTAGAACATCGTTTTGATCTTGCAGAAGTCCCTCAATTAAGTCCTTCAAAGCCCTGAAGGGTAGGTTCATATCTTCAAAAAATATAAGCATTTCATCCAGAAGCGGGTCAGAATATTTTTTTTTATTCTTTAAATTCAGATGTATATTTCTGAGCCTATCTGGGCCATACTCAATTTCTGAGTCTGCTAAGTCATCTAGTATACGACAGTAGGAATACAACTTGGCTGCATTTTTAGACATTTCATGGCCAAGAAAATGAGAAGCCCAATAAAAACTTTTTCCGTTTTTTTGAAGGCTGATGGTTGCGTCCAATCCCTCATTCGTTTTATGCGTAACAGCTTCCGAAAGCACTTCTAATTTTATCCTTTTTTGAAAAAATCCTCAAAAATCAATTTATTTTGACTACTTTACTTGTTCTTCTAAGATTAAATTTTCAACAACTTTTGCTGAACATAAAACGCCTGGCATACCCGCACCTGGATGTGTGCCAGCGCCAGTAAAGAACAAATTATTAATATGAGGGTCTTTATTATGATATCTAAACCAGGCTGATTGTGCAAAAATTGGTGCAATAGAAAATCCAGCGCCATGTTTTGCTCTATAGTTGGTCTTAAATTCACGTGGGCTCATCCAAAATGGGTCCACAATTGTTTCTTTCAAATTTGGCATTATGGTTCTGTTAAGTGCATTTATGATTCGTTCCTGCAAAGCAGGTCCTTGCACGTCCCAATTTACGTTTCCTTGAAGGTTAGGTACAGGACACAACACGTAAAAGCTATCGCACCCATCCGGAGCAAAAGACGGGTCTGTTGCAGTTGGTCTGTGAAGGTACAGGGAAAAGTCATCTGTTAATATTTTTGCGTTGAATATATCAGAGAGTAATGCACGGTAACGCTTGCCCATCCATATTGTATGATGGGCAACTTTTTTATATTTCGTATTTGTGCCAAAAAATAATACATAAAGGCCCATTGAATATCGAGTAAATTTTTCAGGAATGGCCTTTTTCCTGCGTTTTGGTTGTGCAGATAATAGCTCATCATAAACAGCTGGTGTATCCGCATTACACACTATTCGGTTAGAAGAGATTATTTCTCCCGAACTAGTTACAACCCCAGTTGAACGCCCATTTTTGACTAAAATCTGTTCAACATCTGTATTAAAACGGATAGAAATATCTTGTCGAATCATTAACGATTCTAACTCCTTAATCAATTTACCAGTACCGCCCATACAGAAAAATACACCCCATTTCCGCTCTAGATAATGAATGAGTGCGTAAATAGATGTTGTGTCAAATGGATTACCTCCTACTAATAGAGGGTGAATTGAGAAAGCTTGGCGAATTTGCGGATGTTTTATATGACTATTCACCAACTGAGATACAGTAAGGTAGCTTTTAAGTGACAATAAGGAAGGTATTTGTTTAAGCATTGAGCTAAACTTTGTAAAAGGTTTATCAGCAAGTTCGGTAAAACCAATATTAAAGATCTTTTCAGATGTATTAATTAACCTATCATAACCTTCCACATCTTCTTTGTTAAAGCGAGAAATTTCTTCTTTAGTTTTTTCAATACTAGCAGTGTAATCGAATGTATCACCGGTCGAGTCAAAGTAAAAACGATACCACAAATCTAAGGGTTTGAATTCTAAGTAGTCTTGCCTTTTTTCACCGAACAAGCTGAATAATTCGTCGAATAAGAATGGGGCAGTAATCACGGTTGGTCCTGCGTCATGTTTGAAACCGTTTTTTTCAAAAACCTGAGCTCTACCGCCAGCCGCAGGAAGCCTTTCTAAAACCTCTACCTCATCCCCTTTTGCGCGTAACCTTAAGGCGGCCGCTATTCCCCCAAGTCCTGCGCCAATAACTAAAGAACGTGTCATACTAAAATTGTACCATAATTATATTTTTAACTTCTTATTTTATTTAAGTTTTGAATACAAATTACACATAAAATATGTAGTTACAACTGCCAAAAAAAATGAGGCTTTTTGTAATACGATAAATTGATGCAGCTAATAAGAACGATTAGGGGCAAGAAGCACCAATTTGTTCACATACATTCCGAAGTTGTTTTTGGATTGGGGCAATAACGCCAATACAATCTTTTGGGAGAGTGCCAGAAACACCCTCTGCCCGTTTCAATAATTTATGCATTTCTTTTGCAACTTCATGAATTGCGCCAGATTCTGTAATTTTCCTTTGCCAAAAATTAGCTTTATTTTGTGATTTACCGGCAAGCCAGGAGTCAAATAGATTTCGTTCCGGAGTTTTAAGAAAATTACGGAAATATACAATAACAGCGTTTGGTGCTCGTCGTTTCAAATCTGAGGAGGGGCTTGCTGCTCCATCTGTTCCAAGAATATTTTGAATATCATTCGCAAATTGATAACAAACTCCCATCGTAACAAAATAGTGGTTAATTTCTTCTATTAATTCACTTCTCCCAGCAATTTCGGCTATCCCTTCAATGGCGGCAACGAATAATGGTGCTGTTTTCCCAGCACTAATCTTAAGATATTTATCTATATCTGGGTATGGTGCATTGTCAAATTCGAGAGCTTGACCTGCAATAGTGGATTTAACGTGATTTGTAAGTTTAGTTACTAGATTAAACGAATTAGAGACATAAGCGGCTTTTGCGGCCTGTTCAAAAGCTTCTACAATCATCCAGTCTCCTAAAGCTAATGCTATATCTCGGCCAAATTTAGCCCAAACAGATGCTTTATTTCTACGTATAGTGTCACCATCACAAATATCATCATGAATCAATGATGCGTTATGTAGTAATTCAACTGCGGAGGCCCAATGGAGACATGCAGTGGTATCTGCTCCAAATTTCTCTCCCGCACTTAGCGCTATCTTTGCTCGTAATTGCTTTCCCTCAGAAGAAAAATGATGAGTTGCAGCTGCTGATAATGGGTGGGTGTTTGGTGGTAGGATAGAAGCGAAAAATTTATTGAATATAAAACTATGGGAAACATCACTAGGATATTTATCAGATGGTAAATGCTGCTTTCCACTTATAAAATAGCTATCTGGCATCAACTACTCCCGAAAAAAGACAGGCTCAAAGTTTGAACCTGTCTTTAATTTTGTTAGGCTTTTGCTTCTGATTCGCTTGTGGCCGCTGCCCAAATTGCTAAACAGAAACCAATCTTGTTAACAACGTCAGCTACGTTGTAAATAAGATTTAGTGAATTGTCATCGACACCCCCAGCTAAGTAACCGAAGAAATATCCAAGTGGATAAATGGCCCATCCAATTGTCACAATCCAACGCATCAAGCTAAAAGCAGACTTCACGGACTCTGGAGCCTCGTCTGCAGCCACTTTTCCAGCTTCACCAGCAAAAATTTCATACAAAATGTATGCCCATCCTGCCATTCCAATTACGAAACCAAGTGTAGCATTTATAAAGCCAGCCTCTCCTAGGTAACCACCAAGTAACATAATTACTGTGCCAACTAGTAGTCGCCAGAATACTCCCATTGCAACAGCAGTACATGCGGCAAGTATCAAGTAAAATTCTATCATTTGAAGTGGCACTGTAATTAACCAGTCTACGTATCTAAATACTGTAGGTGATTGACCTGTGCTCACCCAAACATCTCTCATATAAAAGTAGTGTACCGCAGCAACTAACGTTACCAGACCACCAACAATAAGCGATGTTCTCCATTTACCTGAAACTCTCAAGGATTCCATAAGGAAAAACACTGTGGCAGCAACCATGGCTATTGAGATTAGCCAAAAAGTAATACCAACAGGGTCATTAGGCTCTAGGTTTCCGCCGGCTGCAAACGCGATTGACGGAAGTAAGATTGTTAAAGCTGCTAAAGCAGCAGATTTTATTATTGTCATTAGGACACTCCCAAAAAACTTCGTTCTAGAACGCCCTACCTTTTTGAACACGAACTTTATTTTGATAAAGCTCGTCCCCCCCGAACACACCATGTATAAAAATTAACATATAGGCAAGAAAGAAAATTGCTTTTACTAAAAAAAACATAAAAGATTATATAACTTTCTGAAAAATAATAATTAATTAGATTAGATCAAAACATAATTTTTTTAAAAAACCAACTTAAAGTTGTAAAATAATTATAAATAAATATTTATAAGGGCTAATAAAACGCTTGAATCAGTCATTTTAGCTAAATATTTTTACTTAAACAAAATTTTTTATTATCTGATGAGGATTTATATTAATAAAAAATAATAGCCAAATTATTCAAGCCTAACTTAAGTGTTAGAACAGATTGGAAAAAATAATGATGATTGATAAGTTGCTGATTGGTGGTTTTGAGCATAATAATTTTAGGTGGACTAATTTGGTTTTTATCACAAAGAATATGCAAAAATAGTCTGTCAGGAATAACTAGACGGCTCAGTATACACTTTAATAAAGGATGGGTTTATATTACTATTAATGCTGGTAAGGTATTGGCACTTGGAGAATTATATCCTAGAGAAACACTTGGGGTCTTTACATACTCATGGGGAAAACCAAAATTTGGAAAATTTATAATAAAATTCGATAGAAATTTTAAAAATTCAAGTGTTTTTTTGACATAAAAGTAAAAATAAATGAAGAAAATTGCAATAATTGGAGCGAGTCATGCGGGCATAAGTTGTGCTGAAAAATTACGCAGGTATGGATTTGATGGAAGAATTACTTTGATTGACCGTATTCCTGGGCTTCCAGTGCAGAGACCCCCATTATCAAAAGACTTCCTTAAATATAAAAATGTTGAATTACAAGGTTTTTATCTTCGCCAAAAAGAATATTATGAAAAAGAGAAAATTGAACTGATTACAGGCAAAGATGTTTTTGCCGTAAACAGAGAATCAAATTCGATAATTTTCGAGAGTGGCTCAGAAATAAATTATGACGTTTTAATACTAGCGACGGGAGCTGATGCAAAAATTCCCCCTTATATCCGGAAAGATATTAGTAATATATATGTTTTACGAAACAATGAAGATGCCGTTCGACTAAAAGAAGGGGCATTAATAGCAAACAAAGCTGTAATTGTAGGAGGAGGTTTTATTGGTCTGGAGGTAGCTTCATCTTTACGAAGTATTGGACTTTCTGTCGATTTAATAGAATTTGCGCCAAGATTACTATCTCGTGTCTCTTCTCAGTATATTTCTGATTATTTGCAATTAGTTCATCAAAAAGAGGGTGTTTCTATCCATCTCAGTGAAAGTATAGAGGAAATTATATATTCAAAATTTAATAAAGTGGAAGCCGTAAAGCTCTGCTCTGGAAAAATTCTGAGGTGTGATGTTTTAATATATGGTATTGGTGTATCACCGAATGTAAAACTCGCAAATGATTTAGGACTTTCGGTTACGGATGGTGTAAAGGTAGACTCGAGTTATTTAGCGGGTAAAAATATTTATGCAATTGGTGATGTTGCCTATTCTTCGGGAGAATTTAATAGTCGAATTGAATCTGTTTTTCATGCTCAATTTAGTGCCACAGTAGCTGCAGCATCAATAACTAACTCTCCTTTACCATCTCAACCGGTATTTTGGTTTTGGTCCGTTCAATATGACTTAAAATTGCAAATTGCAGGAATTTTACCGAAACCAATAAAAGAGGAGTTTTTAAGAGGTGAAGTGCGCGAAGGAAAAAAAGAGGGTAGTTTTTCTGTATGGAACTGGTACCAGAATAAATTAGTTTGTGTTGAAGCTCTAGAGGACTCACAGGCTTATATGGTAGGTAAAAGATTAATTGAGCAAAATATTACTATATCTCCTGCAATAATAAAAGATAGGTCTGTAGATTTAAAAGAAATGCTTAAAAACCTAATGTAAATTAACTTAATTTTCGCTATGTTAATTTTAGCGCTCTTTTTTAGCCAAAATGGAAACCCAAAAAATGAATAAAGCACTATATGGTTATCTCAGTGCTACATCGGGAGCATTAATTTGGGGGATTGTACCTCTTTATTATAATTTACTGTATAAATACGCTTTTATTGAAATTGTTGCTCAACGGGTATTTTGGGCTAGCCTTATATATATTTTTTTATTTGTTATTCAAAAACGTTTGTTAGAAATAGGGGACGCGCTCAGCTCTCTTAAAAATATAATTTTATTTTTAGTCTGTGCGCTTTTAATAAGTGCTAATTGGTTATTTTTCATTTTTGCT
Source organism: uncultured SAR116 cluster alpha proteobacterium (assembly GCA_902520885.1). Classification (GTDB taxonomy): domain Bacteria; phylum Pseudomonadota; class Alphaproteobacteria; order Puniceispirillales; family Puniceispirillaceae; genus UBA5951. The sequence goes on along the minus strand of CABYPW010000015.1, from coordinate 21,310 downwards.
ATTCATCATGGACAATTAATGCAATCAGCTCTTGGATATTACATCTATCCGTTGTTTACTGCTACCTTAGGATATTTTTTTCTGGGAGAGCGCTTAGAAAAAACGACCAAGATTGCATTTTTTTTTGCTGTCATGGCTGTTTTTCTTAAAGGCTCTGTTCTATCAAATTTTCCATGGATTGCAATTAGTATGGCTACTACATTTGCAGCCTATGCCATTATAAGAAAGCAACTCCCAGTGAAATCAGATACGGGTTTAATGATTGAGACAACTTTACTCATGCCGATTGCATTGTTGTATTTTGGTTGGCAGTCAAGAGTTGGCACGCCTCTATTTTTTGGTGGAGAAATTATTGGTTTGATACTAGCCATTTTCTGCGGATTGTTCACCATAATTCCGTTATATTTGTTTCACAATGGGAATAAGGTTTTACCGCTTGCTGTCGCTGGATTGATTTTTTATTTAAATCCAACCAGTCAAATGATAATTAGCATTTTGTTAGGAGAAGACTTTAGTTTATTGGACATTGTTGTGTTTGGTTTAATTTGGATTGGGTTAATAGTACAATTTTCTCCTATGTTTTTTAACTATGCAGTTTTGTCAAAAAAGCATTAAAATAGGTACTATGTAAATACTTACTCAGAAATACTTGCTGATATTATTCTATCTGGTTCGATTGGAGGTTCTCCAGCAGAGATTTTGTATACATTATCCATTCCGTCAGAGACCTGGCCCCAAACAGTGTATTGCCCTGTCAAATGTGAACATCCATCATAGCAAATGAAAAATTGCGAGTCAGCGCTATCTGGGTTTGAAGTTCTTGCCATCCCCACGGTGCCTTCGCGGTAAGAATAATCAGAAAACTCTGCTTTAAGTTTTTGTCCTGATCCCCCCATACCATTGCCATCAGGGTCACCTGTTTGAGCCATAAAACCAGGAATTACTCTGTGGAATATAATTCCATCATAAAATCCTGTTTCAGCGAGTTCTGAAATGCGCGCGACATGATTTGGTGCTAGCTCGGGCAATAAGCTAATTTCTATATTACCAGCGGTGGTCTCCAGTGTAAGTTTTAAATCTGTATCTGCCTTAGTTTGCATGCCTATAAATCCTGTTATAATAAAAAGTAAAAATAATAATCGCATTGTACTGAACCCAGTTTTTGTATTCTTTAAATATATGTGAAATAGGGTGGGAGACTATAATTAGTCAAGCATTGAATTTAAAAAGGTGGTATTCTAGCATAATGCTTCTATCTGGGCATCTGTTAAATTACCAGGTACTATCACGACGGGTATTTTGCATCTTGCAGCGCCTTTTCCCGTAATATAATTCACGATAGGACCAGCTGAGTCCGATTTTGTGTTTGCTCCAAGCACTAATTGACAAATTTGCTCTTCTTCTTCGATCAGTTGTAATATTTGGTCGATAGTTTCACCTTCCCTGATATAAACAAGTGGTGTCTTGCCTGTGAAACTATTGGCGTAGTCAGAATGGGTTTTGATTATTTCTTCTGCTTGTTCGCGGGCTTCTTCTCTCATGAGAGCATCCACACTGGCCCAGTGTCCAAAATCATTAGGTGTAATGACATAGACCAATGCAATATTAGCATCTATTGATTTTGCTCGAGCGCAGGCGAAATGAAGAGCCTGATGGAGCTCTTCTGTTTCATCCACAACCACTAAAAAAAATTTATTTTTAGTTTCATTTTGCATAAAAAAATCTCAATCCTGATTTGTTTTAAGTTTAACGATATTTTATGATATATGACAACTTGTTGTTCAAGACTCGTCTTTATAGGAATCTTAGGTTTTTCGAAAGATTGCCGCCGCAAGCCAACCCGCAAAAACAGCAAAAGCTATTGCAAATATACCATAAAAAATAGAATATTCGTGGGCTAGTTGGTAGATTATAGCACTGAAACCAGCTTTTTTAACAGCTATAGCAGTCTTATCTTCGGCAATTAAACGTCCATTCCTAAAATGAATGATCCGAACCTCATAGTCTCCAGTCGTAATGTTTGCTGGAAGGTCAACTTCCGTTCTAAAAAGTGCTCCTCTAATCACTTGAACTGCATTTTCATTAGTTTTCCATAGGGAAGCAGATTTCATATTGCGGTTTAGTGCTTCTACCCATTCATTATAATTATAAGTATCAAATTCTCCAGACTTCTCAAATTTTAGGTTTAGAAACTGTGTTCCAATAGCCAAAGACTGAAGGACATCTCTGGTCGCTATTTTAGATAAAGTGTCGGTTGAAAATATTTGATAAAAGGCTGGTGCATTTTTCCATTTTATGGAATTAGAATTTACCCAAATACCGCTCATTTTTGATTTTTTTCTCGTTATAATCTCGGTCGGGGGGGCGCTAATGACCACTATTATATCGTCGCCATCTTTTCCAGCAATTGAACCAAATAGTAGAAGAGATGCACCATTAAAATCAGTGTTTATTGAAATATTTGACTTTGATAAATCAGCCACGAGTGCATTTGATTGAGCGTAACAAGATGAAAAAAATAGAAAATTAGTAATAAATGAAAAGACACTAATCAGTGCTAGGTGTTTTCTATCAGAATAATCACCATATCGATAAGAATTGCTCATTTAACTATCTCCGAAGAAAATATATCTAATGGAATGGAGATAAGTTCATAGCCTATCCTAATACTTACAAGTAGAACGATGATAGCTAGCATGCCGCGCAGTTGTTCTCCACGTAACATCCCTCCAAATCGAGTTCCAATTTGTGCACCAATGACTGCCCCAAATAAAAGTGTTCCTGCTAATAGAAAATCAACTGTTTGAGTTTGGACAGACTGGAGTAAAGTTACGTTTGCTGTTACAAAGATTATTTGGAATAGTGATGTACCAATGACTACGGAAGTTGGCATACCCAAAAGATAAATCATTGCAGGAATCATAATAAAACCACCACCAACTCCCATAATAGCAGAAAGTACACCGACAAAAGCTGCTATAGAGAAGGGTACTAAGGCACTTATGTAAAGTTTTGAGCGCCTAAAACGCATTTTAAGGGGTAAACCATGAAGCCAATTATGTTCATGCAATTTACGACTATAAAATTCTGTTTTTCGTGATCTAATGTAAGTACGAACACTCTCCCAAAGCATCAAAATACCGATAATACCTAAAAAAAACACATAGGATAATTTAATCACTAAATCTAATTGTCCTATCTTTTCTAAAAGTGCAAACAAAAGAACACCAAGTGACGAGCCTACCAAGCCACCAAGCAACAATACCGTTCCCATCTTAAAATCGACATTTTTACGACGCCAGTGCGCAATTACCCCAGATACAGAAGATGCGACAATCTGATTTGCCTCAGTTGCCACAGCAACAGGTGCTGGAATTCCAAGAAAAATAAGTAGTGGCGTCATTAGAAAACCACCGCCAACGCCAAAAAGCCCAGATAAAAAACCAATAAAACCACCCAAACCAATGACGATGAAAAGGTTCAAGGAAATTTCTGCAATAGGAAAATAAATATACATAAAAAAAGCTTTATTAAAAACTGAACTCTCGGTTCAATGACCTATCAAAAATACTTCAAAGATTAAAGAAATGAAAGTTGAAACTGATTGTTTCTACTTAATATTAATAGTTAGTTTTTATTTTCTGAAAAAAATTTTTATATTTTCATCACTCTCATCTTTATAATTTATTTTTAATTCAAACTTTTAGTTTATTGATTTAAGTAGTACATTGGATAAGTGTATTGTCTTGTAAAAGTAAAAACTTAATTTTATCTCAGACTGGTGAAAAGCTTTCTATGTCACGAATGCTTGATGAATTTAACATACATATTGCTTCTGATGGACGCTGGTTTCATGAGGGTGGTGAGATTAGACGTAAAGCCATAGTGAAATTATTTGCATCAGTTTTAACAAAAGATGCTAACGGCAAATATTGGCTAACAACGCCGGTAGAAAAAGGAGAAATAACAGTAGAAGATGCGCCGTTTATAATAGTTGCCCTAAATGTACTGAAAAGTGTTGGAGGAGGAAGACCAAGATTAGAATTGGTTGATAATATTGAAAGAAAATATATCGCTGGTGCAAAGCATTCAATTTTTTTTAAAAAAAATAACAAACAGCAAGAAATACCTTATGTAACCTTAGATAAAGGTTTGATTGCTAAGATTAGTCGTCCAGTTTATTATCAATTAATGGATATGGTCATTCAGAATTCCGATGGTGACATAGGTGTTTGGTCAGCAGAAGAATTCCTTGTTTTACAATGAAGTTTAATTTTATTTACATTGAAAAAAATAGTTTAATGTTTCTTATTAAAACAAAAACTATCGAAAAATTATGATTACACAAAAGATATTTAAAGATGCTTAGCCAAATTAAATCTGGAGTTTTTAGTGAATTTTGTGCTGAAGCGCCTTTAAAAGGTATGAGGCCAGCTGCTGTTCTATGTCTTTTGATTGGTGAAATAAACGCTCTTTCTATTTTACTAACAAAGCGCGCGCCACACCTTAATGAACATGCTGGTCAAATAAGCTTTCCTGGTGGAAAACTTGAAGCCATTGATGAGACAATTGTAGATACTGCCCTCCGAGAAACAAAGGAAGAAGTAGGTCTATCATCAAGTGAAGTTGAAGTTTTGGGATTTTTATCACCAGTTGTTACATTAACGGGATTTCATATTTACCCGGTAGTGGGATATTTAGATAAAACTCCTTCGAGTGCTTCACAACAATTAAATCGCAATCCAAACGAAGTCGAAGAAATTATAATTTCTCCTTTATCTTCATATCTTGATCCAAATCGCTATCATTTACGAACATATAGTTCAGAAACTGGTAGTAAAAGATTTTTGGAAATTAAAAATACAAATCCACTAGTTTGGGGCGCTACAGCTGCTATCTTAAAACAACTATCAGATATTTCACCAAGTAAGGTCTAGAAAGGGTTCTCGATATGAGAAGATATATTTACATCGCGTGTGCTATTTTAGTGGCTATAATACTGATAGAGGCATTACGACTAATTTCTAACAGGATGTCAAAGGATAGCGAGCTAAGAAAATTTATTGAGAAAAATCGGACCATTTTAATCTTATTAGTTAGTATAATACTGAGTGTTAGTTCATTTGCGTTATTTGAATTAAATGGTGCTTCTCCAAAAATGCAATATAGTCCTGCCGAGATTGAAAACGGTGAAATAATAGGAGGTAGCTTTGATTCAAAGAAATAGGTAAAGACTAAAATTAGTTTTTTATTTGTTAAATGGGCTTTATTGGGCGATGGAGGAAAAAACATAAAAAAATTAGAATTTCCAGCTGGAAAAGCTAGAGCGCTGATAAAAAAGATACAAAAAATCGCAAGGGAAAACAATCAAGAGGCCCGTATCGTAGGGGGTGCTGTACGGAATTTGTTAATGAAAAAGCCTGTCAAAGACCTTGATATAGCAATAAATTTTCCAATAGTTCATTTTATTGAGATTTTAAATAAACACGAAATTAAATTCTATGAAACGGGACTTTCTCACGGCACTATTACGGTTGTTGAAAACGATATCTCAATAGAAGTTACGCAGACCCGAAAAGATATTAAAAGTGATGGACGACGCAGCGAAGTTGAACCTGTAACAGATTGGCTGGTTGATGCACAGCGACGTGATTTCACTATAAACGCAATTTATTTAACAGATGCGAATACTTTATTCGACCCGTGTAATGGTCTTTCAGATCTGCATGATAAAAAGCTTACTTTCATTGGCAGTGCTGATGACCGAATTCAGGAAGATTACCTCAGAATACTTAGAGCTTTTAGGTTTTTCGCATGGATGCCAGAGTTTGAAATACCTCAGGATGATATTGAAGCACTAAAAAGGCATTGTAAGAAATTAAATCTGCTTTCATTAGAGAGAATTACGGACGAATTTAGTAAATGGCTTATGGCAAATAATCCTATTAATTCTCTTTATCTCGCAAAAAAAATAGGCTTGGACAGACTTGGGTTTGGTTTTTGTTTTTCTTTGGTCAATCTTGAGATTGATATTTTTAAAAATGCTTTTTTACAACTTGATTGGCTAGCAAGATTAGCGGCAATCACTCCAGTTCATAAAAAAAATAAAATTTATAGTAAAATTAGATTCTCTCGCCATGAGCGAGCGCGCTTCGAGCGACTAATGCAGGAATTGACTTACTCAGAAGCATCAAAACTTGTCACCAATCATTGGCAAAAAACAGCTTATTGGCACGCATCTGATTTATCTGACAAAATGCGGATTTATTGTATTCGAAAGGGTTTTTTATTTCCAAAAAATAAATGGAGTTCCATTGATGCTTTTAAAAAACCAAAATTTCCAATTACAGGAAAAGACTTAAAGCAAGCTGGTTGGAGTACTGGACCAGAAATGGGATTAAAACTGAAGGAACTTGAACACCTTTGGGTTATGAATGAATTTAAACTACCGGAAAATACAGATTTTTCCCCTAACAATTTTATACCTAAAATATATGAAAGTTGAATGTCACGGCCATTATTTTGTATGTTTTTCTATTTGAGCTGTTATTACTAACACCAATACTTTAATTATTTAGCCTTCGTGAATTAAATAAATATGAAGCCTCATAGGAAAATGATAAATAAAATGTTGGATTTGGAACAAAAAAAAGAAAAAGCTGTAGCATGGTTTCATTTACTACAGGAAGAGATTTGCTCCGCATTTGTAGCGATTGAGAATGAGGCTCCAAACCAATCTTCAGACTTAAATGCTGGCGTTTTTGTTGAAAAGATCTGGAATCGAGAGGGCGGTGGTGGCGGTAAAATGCGATTGATGAACGGACGAATCTTTGAAAAAGTAGGCGTTAATACATCAATAGTACATGGCGAATTATCTGAGGAATTTCGTGCATCTATCCCAGGCGCAAAAAGAGATGGAAAATTCTGGGCAGCTGGAATTTCAGTGGTTGCACACCCAGTAAATCCTTATGTCCCCGCCGCACATATGAATACGCGTTTCATTATTACCTCTAAATCTTGGTTTGGTGGAGGTGCTGATTTAACACCAATTCGACCCGCTGATGGACAAGCAGAGAAATTTCATGCTGCTCTAAAAAAGACCTGTGATAATTATAAAAAAGATTCCTATGCGAAATTTAAAAAATGGTGCGATGATTATTTTTATCTGAAACATCGAGATGAGCCTCGTGGAGCAGGGGGGATTTTCTTCGATAGTTTGGACAATGTTGATTGGAATACTGATTTTGAATTTATCCAAGATGTTGGTAGTACGTTCAAGAATTGCTATTCTGAAATCGTAAAAGAAACTAAAAATACCATCTGGAACGATTCAGACCGAGAATATCAGGAAATCCGACGGGGAAGATACGTTGAATTTAATTTACTATATGATCGAGGAACGCTTTTTGGACTTAAGACTGGCGGCAATATTGATGCAATTTTAATGAGTCTTCCCCCGAAAGTTCGTTGGCCTTAAGCTAAAGATACAATCTTGCGACAAATTGTTCCATCTGTGGAAAAAGTTTGGCAATTTAGACTATTTTTATGGAAAATAGGGTAGAATTTTTTGTTCTCATGACTACTATTATCATGAAAGTTAAAAAAGAATTTTCTTAATAAGATTTGATAAGAAGTCCACCAATAAAATGTGGTGAGGGGAAGATGGCAAAGATAAATACCTCGAAACAAGAGGATACCCAAGTAGATGGTAGACGTCGTGATTTCATAGTAGTTGCGAGCTACGCTATGGCAGGCATCGGGGCAGCAGCTGTTGCATGGCCTCTTATTGACCAAATGAATCCAGCAGCGGATACTTTGGCACTTGCCTCGATAGAAGTTGATATATCAAAAATAGATATTGGACAGTCAATAACTGTTAAGTGGCGTGGTAAGCCTGTTTTTATCAGACATAGAACAGAAGATGAAATCAACATTGCTCAATCTGTTGAGTTATCACAATTAAAAGATCCTCAGCTAGATGTTGATCGTGTATCAAATCCAAAATATTTAGTTATGATCGGTGTTTGTACACATCTCGGATGTGTCCCTCTTGGTCAAAAAACTGGAGAGATTAAAGGTGAATATGATGGCTGGTTTTGTCCATGTCATGGTTCGCATTATGATAGCTCTGGGAGAATAAGAAAGGGGCCTGCCCCAGTTAACTTGGAAATACCACCCTATACATTTGAAACAGAATCTCTCATAAAAATCGGTTAATTACCTATCGAATAAGGAATATATCATGTCAGCAGATAAATTTTCAAACCCAGTAGTTCGTTGGATTGATCATCGACTTCCTATTTTTTCATTTATGGATCATGAGCTTAATGAGTATCCAACGCCCAAAAATCTAAACTATTTTTGGAATTTTGGATCGCTGGCTGGCGTATCATTAGTAATAATGATAGTTACTGGAATTGTTTTGGCAATGAGCTACACACCCCATGTCGATTACGCTTTTCAGTCTGTTGAACGAATAATGAGGGATGTTAATCACGGTTGGTTGCTCCGATATATTCACATGAACGGAGCCAGTTTCTTCTTTATAGTGGTATTTATTCATATTTTTAGAGGGTTATACTATGGTTCATATAAAGCCCCTAGAGAATTACTCTGGATTTTAGGCGTTCTTATTCTTCTATTGATGATGGCAACAGCATTTATGGGGTACGTATTACCATGGGGGCAGATGAGTTTCTGGGGTGCGACCGTTATCACTAACTTGTTCTCAGCGATTCCTTTTATAGGCGACTCAATTGTAACCTTTTTATGGGGTGGTTTTTCAGTTGATAACCCAACTTTGAATAGATTTTTTGCTTTGCATTATTTAATGCCATTCCTTATCGTTGGTGTTGTAATTCTTCACTTGGTAGCTCTTCATCGTTTTGGGTCAAATAATCCAATAGGTATTGATCCAAGTGGTCCTCAAGATACAGTGCCTTTTCACCCCTATTATACAATCAAAGATTTTTTTGGTTTATCTGTTTTCTTGACCTTATTTGCTGCGGCAATATTTTTCTTTCCAAATTTTATGGGCCATCCTGACAATTACATTCCAGCAAATCCGATGCAAACACCCGCACATATTGTCCCAGAATGGTATTTTTTACCCTTTTATGCAATTTTGCGTGCCGTTCCTGATAAACTTGGCGGAGTATTAGCTATGTTTGGAGCAATTGCGGTATTGTTCATTCTGCCTTGGTTAGATAGGTCTCCTATACGTTCTGGAAATTTTCGTCCAATTTTTAAAATTTTCTTTTGGGTATTTTTTGCAGATTGTATCGCACTTGGTTATCTTGGTGGTATGCCTGCTGAAGGAATTTATGTTGTTTTATCCCGCGTTGCGACAGCTTGGTACTTTCTTCACTTTTTAGTTATTCTTCCTTTGTTGTCTGTCATAGAAACGCCCAAACCTCTTCCTCAATCCTTGTCTAAATCGGTGCTGGGAGGCTCTGCAATGGCGGGTGCGGCATCTGCCGTTAAGGAGAAAGTATAATGAAATGGTTTGGTTCATTAATTTTTGGTTGCATCTTATTTGTAAGTAATTCATTTGCTGCTGGCTCTGGTGATGTTGTTTTAAAACACAAAGATTGGAGTTTCAGTGGACCTTTTGGAACATTGGATAAATCAGCTATGCAACGTGGATTTCAAGCTTACCGAGAGATATGTGCGTCCTGTCACTCACTCAATTATATTGCTTTTCGTAATCTGTCAGATCTTGGTTATAGTAAGGCAGAAATTAAAGCATTCGCGGCAGAATATGAAGTAGAAGATGGACCAAATGATGACGGGGAAATGTTTATGCGCCCGGGCATTGCAGCGGATAGGTTTCCCGCACCCTATCCTAACGACGCAGCGGCTCGTGCAGGCAATGGTGGTGCTTATCCACCTGACTTATCTCTTATCACTAAGGCACGTGCCAATGGTCCAGATTATCTTTATAGCTTGTTAACATCTTACAAGGATGCTCCTAGTGATAAGGAAGTTCCTGATGGCATGTATTACAATGCCGCTTATCCTGGTAATTTAATTGCTATGCCACAACCTATATATGGAGATGATGTTTCATATGCAGACGGCGCTCCTGCAGACATATCTTCTATTGCTAGCGACCTAGTATATTTTCTTACTTGGACTGCTGAGCCAAGTCTTGAAAAGCGCAAACGCACAGGTGTAAAAGTAATGATTTTTTTGCTAATAATGGTAGGTATGAGTTATGGTGCTATGAGGTTCATTTGGTCTGATGTAAAAAAAGCATAAACTGATAAATTCATTTTTTGTTATTATTATGAGTTAAACATTAAATCTAAAATGAAAAACGTCACCATCCTTTACAAGATAATCAGCCCCTTCTACTCTAAATTTGCCTAACTCTTTGCATGCAGCTTCGCCTCCGTGTTTTATGTAATCATTGAAAGCTATCGTTTCGGCCCGAATAAAGCCGCGTTGAAAGTCAGTATGAATTACCCCTGCAGCTTCAGGTGCCTTAGCTCCTGTTTGTACGGTCCATGCGCGAGCTTCCTTCGGACCTACTGTAAAAAATGTTGTTAAATCTAGCAAATCATACCCAGCTTTTATCATTCTATCTAAACCAGCTTCTTTAAGGCCTAGTTCAACTAAAAACTCATTCGCATCCTCTTCTGGAAGTGATGCTATTTCAGCTTCAATTGCAGCAGATACAATTACCGCATTACAATTTTCAGATTTGGCTTTTTCAAATATTAATTTGCTAAAAGAATTACCATTAATCACGTCTTCCTCAGCTACGTTGCAAACGTACAAAATAGGTTTTGCTGTAATTAGTTGCATAAAATTCATTCTACGCACTTCATCTTCAGACAGAGGAGTTGTCCTGGCAGGATTTCCGTCAGAGAGATTTAGAAAAATTTTTTCCATCAGAGCCAAATCTTGAATTGCTGCTTTATCACCACCCCTTGCTTTCTTTTTGAGACTTTCCATTCTTTTTTCAAGAGACTCAATATCAGCAAGCATGAGCTCAGTTTCAACTATTTCAGCGTCCCTTAAAGGATTAATTTCTCCCTCAACATGGGTAATATCCTCATTTGAAAAGCATCTTAGAACATGCGCTATGGCATCAACTTCCCTGATGTTTGCAAGGAACTTATTTCCGAGCCCTTCCCCTTGTGATGCTCCTTTTACCAGTCCCGCAATATCCACAAACTCAAGCTGGGTTGGGAGAGTCTGTGCTGATTTTGCTAATAATGCGAGTTGTTTTAATCTTTCGTCAGGAACTGCAACACGTCCTGTATTAGGCTCTATAGTGCAGAATGGGTAATTGGCTGCTTCAGCAGCAGCTGTTTTAGTAAGAGCGTTAAATAAAGTGGATTTTCCTACATTTGGTAATCCAACGATTCCACAGTTAAATCCCATTTAAATCTCCAGTAATCTGATTTTCTTTGCGCAATTTAGTTTCAGTGTTGGTAAGCAAAGATACTCTTGACATAAAAAGCTCAGGATTTCTCTCTGCAAGTTTATTTGACTCTATTGCAATAACTTGTAATAGAAAATTTAACCAGCTCTGTTGCTCTTCAGAACTAAAATCGTTTAGAACCCATTTTTGAACTAATTCTTTGTTTGCAGGTCTCCCAATACCCGTTCGTATTCGCCAATAATTTTTCCCCATATTTTCATCTATATTTCGTAGGCCATTGTGACCTCCATGCCCACCTCCATTTTTGATTTTCACTTTTCCGGGTTTGAGGTCAATATCGTCATAGAATACATAAATTGAATCTAATGATATTTTGTAAAATCTTGCAACTTGTGATAATGGTTCGCCTGATTTATTCATATATAATTGCGGTTTAAGTAATATTATCTTTTGGCCAGCTATTTCTCCTTCGCAGATCCTTGCTTTCATCTTATTTTTCCAAGGAGCGAATGAGTGCTGAGAAGCAATTTTTTCAACTATCATAAAACCAATATTATGACGTTGTTTCTGGTATTTCTCGCCAGGATTTCCTAGACCAACCCACAATAGCATGAGACCAATCCATCTCTACTTTTTTCAACTGTTAAAGAGCAAAGGGGCCATAATGGCCCCCTCTAGGTAATTTGTTTTTTCATCTTTATTCTGTTTCGTTTTCTTCACTAGATTCTGTGCTTTCGACTTCCTCATCTTCTTCATTTTTAACTCCACCACCTGGTGATTGAAGAGTTGCAATGGTAAAGTCACGGTCAGTTATTGTCGGTGTAACACCCTCAGGTAATTCAACCGCGCTAATGTGAATGGAATCTCCAATTTTTGCTTCAGACAAATCAACAATTATTTTCTCCGGAATGGAAGTTGGTAAGCAATTTAACTCAACTTCGTAGCGAACGATATTCAAGACCCCACCTATTTTTAATGCAGGGCAAATTGCTTCGTTAATGAACTCAACACCCACAGAAACTGAAACAGTGCTTGATTGACTAACTCTAAGAAAATCAAAGTGCATAGGGTCATCGGTTACAGGGTGAAAATGTATATCGCGCATTAATACAGTATGTTTTCCGTTATCTACATTAATATCAAGCAAACGGCTAAAAATACCAGGTTCATTAATTATTTTACGAATCATCCGCGCTTCGATCTCAATAGAAATTGGTTGCTTTTTGTCGCCATAAATAACAGCGGGAATTTTGCCTGCACGGCGTGCCGCACGGGCGGACCCCTTACCAACCCGATTACGCAAATCTGCGCTAATCAATGTATTTTCTGACATACTTTTCTCCTTATCTTAGTCAGCTTCATGCCTCCAGGGGTGCATGATAATGAGTTGATAGGCATTTTATGCCTAAAAAACAAGAATTATATATAAAAATCAAACAATTTTAATTTTAATTTTTATTGAAAGAGAGAAGATACAGATCGTTCTTCATGTATTCTTCTTATTGCTTCTCCAAGGAGCGGTGCTATGGTTATTTGACGGATATTTGTTGCAACACGCATAGCCTCTGTTGATTGAATTGAGTCAGTAGTTACAAGCGAATTTAAAGGTGAGGATGCAACTCTGCTAACAGCTCCCCCTGATAGAACCCCATGAGTTACATAGGCATCGACAGTGATTGCACCGGCGTCTATCAAAGCTTGCGCTGCATTACATAAGGTGCCACCAGAGTCAATAATATCATCAACCATAATACAATGCCGACCTGACACATCACCTATGATATTCATAACTTCAGATATTCCTGCGCGGGGTCTTCTTTTATCAATTATAGCAAGATCAGCTTCAATTCTACTTGCAATGGCACGGGCACGAATTACTCCTCCCACGTCGGGTGAAACAACAACTAGTTCATTAGAATTATAACGGGAGATGATATCTGTTTTAAATACAGGTGCGGAGTACAGATTATCTGCCGGAATATCAAAAAAACCTTGGATTTGAGCTGCGTGTAAGTCAATAGTCAATATTCTATCTGCACCAGCTGATGTTATTAAGTTAGCTAAAAGCTTGGCAGAAATGGGGGTGCGTGGCCCAGATTTTCTGTCCTGTCTTGCGTATCCGTAATATGGTAAAACGGCAGTCACACGTCTCGCGGAACCACGGCGAAGTGCATCTAAGCAGACTAACAGTTCCATGATATTATCATTGGCAGGATAAGAGGTTGATTGAATGACAAAAACATCTTCCCCTCTTACATTCTCATGTATCTCAACAAAAACTTCCATATCCGCAAACCTTCGAACATCTGCTTGAGTGAGTGATACATTAAGATATGTTGCGATTGCTTCTGCAAGGGGCCTATTTGAGTTACATGATAAGACCTTCATTAGACCATACCTATGAAAATTTTCAATTTCATTTGTTTAACAACCGTACAGCATAATGACAAGTAGAGAATATCCATATATTACCCTAAAAAACAGGAGGCCAATAATCCAATAAAACAAAATAGCAAAAATAACCATAAATGTGGCATAGAGGTCTCTATCTGATTCCAATTACAGAAATTTGTCTGCCAAAAAGTGACTCACCTTTATGGGAAGATGAACGATAGCTATAGAATAATTCGTGATTCTGATAAGTATCAACATTAATACTTCTATAATGATTAATGTTTGCTCGCTTAAGTAATGTCACACAGAAGCCTTGTAAATCAAAAAAGAACTTTCCATTAGACGTACCATTTTCTTTTTTTGTGTCTGTAGAAAATAAGTTTAGTGCAAATGGTTTTAGGTCTAAAATTTTTTCTCTGAAATCAGCGCTAACTTCATAGCTTTCTTGTTCAATTGAAGGACCAATTACACAAAATATATCTTTTGTTTTTGCGCCGATTTTACACATTTCAAGAACTGTATTTTCGATAATCCCTGAAATAGCGCCTTTCCAGCCTGCATGGCATGCACCTATAACTCCTGCATTACAATCTGCCATTAAAATTGGAGCACAATCTGCTGTTAGTATTCCTAGAAGTATATTTTTCTTCTTGGTAACAATGCCATCGGCTTTATATCCAGAAGCAGGATGTTTAGCATTTTCAATATTTCCATTATCAATAATAATTACTTCATTTCCATGCACCTGATTTAGAGTAATTAATTGATACCTTTGATGGGCCAGACTTTTTTTAATTACTTGTCTGTTTCGATTTACATTATCGAACAAATCGCCAGAATTTAAAGAGCTATTTAATCCTGAGAACATCCCAGTCGAACAACCACCTTTTCGGGTAAAAAATCCATGAATCAACATATCTGAGGATAAAAGTTCATGCTGGTAATAGGCAGCGCCAGTAAAAGATTTATGGAGCTGATAATGAAACATTTTTTCACCTTTTTGTTATTAATTTAAGATAAACATACTTGATAGATTTTAAACTTTGAAGCCAGGTGGAAAACCTTTGCCATTAGGGGCGATAAGCCCAACTTGGAAAATGTTTCCCATATGAGCAGGAGAAATCAACCTCTCTACAGCAGCAAAAATAGCTCTATTATGTCGAGGATTATCTATTTGTGATAAATTTTGTGCTCTTTGCTTAATACCAATTTGTGTTAAAAAATGCGATTGTGGTACGGGCCCAATAAACCTAGCACCAACTTTCTCTACTGTCCTTTCAATTAATTTAAAATCCACCCAGTGCGATATATCTGCGTCCCCCGCTGATGACCATGGTTCTGCAGGTTTATGATTTAAAACTGCCTGAATAGTATCCCCAATCTGATTAGTTTTTCCATAATCGATAATCAATAAAACGCCACCAAACTGCTTAATATGAAGAGCAACTTCAGTTGTAATCTGTTCAGATTTTGGACAATATTCAATTATAGTTCCCTTATCTGGATTTTTAATGCGGTTTGCATCAAAGAGTTTTAATTGTGTTTCATTTAAAATTGGTCCAGCCACATATTCAAATTTTGCACTAAAATTTAATAGTCTTTGTCGCCAATCTATACCATCAAAGAATGCCTGGTCTACTCCAAGGGCATCAAAAAATTCATTTGCAACCGCAAACACTGGTTTTTTTGGTATTCTTTTAAAATCTTCATGCCAATAAACCGATTGTTTCTTAAGTTTGGTTTTTTGTATTTTTCGAAAAGATTTGCTTGTTTCGATCAAGTGGAGAGGTGAACATGAAAAATTTGGATAAATTTGTCTTAATGCCCTGTTAATATCTGCACTCAGTGTGCCAAGACCTGGACCAAATTCGCATAATAGGCTATTAGATGGTTTTCCTGAATGTTCCCAAATGTAGCCAAGAAATGCTCCAATTAATTCGCCATAGATTTGACTTATCTCAGGACCAGTTATAAAATCTCCTTTACTACCTATTATTTTTTTTGAGTGGTAATAACCAAAATCTTTATGTGTTAGTGCAGCGCTCATTGCTTTAGAAAGAGAAATAGGACCTGAACTAAAAATTTCTTTCTTAACCCAATCACGAAATTTTATGTTATTCACTGGGGTTCACCTAGAGTCGAAATTACGTTTAAAACTAAAATAGATCAAAATACCTCCAATTAGTATCATCGGGGCACTTAATAATTGGCCAGTGGTAATTTGAATTGTACCAATACTCCCTAAAAATCCTATATGTGTATCTGGTTCTCTCACAAATTCTACTATTATCCTTGATAGGCCGTATAAAAGAAAAAACATCCCTGTTATTAAGCCGTTTGGTAACTTCGGATTTAATATCCTCACACTATTAAGAATTATAAATAGTAATAAACCCTCCAAAACAGCCTCGTAAAGTTGGCTTGGATGGCGGGGTAGCGGGCCACCTTTCGGAAAAATAATGCCAACCGGATGATTTGTTATACGTCCGTATAATTCGCCATTGATGAAATTTGCAATCCTTCCCAAAAATAACCCTATTGGCGCCAAACACGCTAGTAAGTCTGATAACTGAAAAATAGGTATTTTTGTTTTTCTTACCGTTAAAATAGTTGCAATTATCACTCCGAGTAAGCCACCATGAAAAGACATGCCACCATTCCATACCTTAAAAATTTCAATGGGGTTCGATATATAAAAATCAAAATTGTAAAATAAAACAAAACCAAGTCGTCCTCCAATTATAATACCGATTACGCAAAAATTTGTAAGTCTGGTAATATCTTCTGGCTCAAATGCAGAACTATCTTTTTTTGCCTCTCGGTTCATTAAAAGCATCGTTGTAAATATTCCAGCTAGATAAGCAAGGGCATACCATCTAATTGCTATCGGGCCTATTTCTATAGCTATTTCATTTATAATAGGAAATGTAAACCATTGCTCAGTCATACTTCTAATCCATATATGTTGAATCTAACTTAATCATTTCTGCCTAAGTTTTTTTAAAAACATTCTTCTTGTCTTCTATCGCCCTATTGCCTTACGGTCAAAGACGTATTATTTTTATATTTGATTTTGTATGCAAACAAAAGGCAGCTATTTTAGTGAGGAAAAAATGAAAAACCGTTCAACAATTTTTTCAGACTTAAGTAAAATGGCTCAAGGTGCAGCATCACTTGCTGATGAAATGAGATTAGAAGTAAAGAACATTATAAATGCGCGTGACCAGCGTAAACAAAATGAGTCTAATTTAGTTACCTATGAAGACTTTGAAGCACTTACAACAAGGTTGGAGAATGCGATTTCACGAATCGAACTGCTTGAAACCATCATAGAGAATAGTAAAACAGTAAAAAAGCAAAAATCAACAGTATCAAAAAAAATATCTAAAGGAAAAAATTGATATTAATTATCTTTTGCGACCTATTGAAAAATAAGTGAAATTCATCTAAACATACCACAATATGTATAAAGTCAAAAAGGCACATACTAAATATTGTGTTGCTTGTCCTTAACGTCTTTTGTTAAATTTAGAAAATTTATCGGGATTAATATCTTTGAAAAGAATATCGCTGAATGAATTAGTTTATGTTGGGTAGAGTGAATTGGATATTTCAGATTTTATAGACGCTAAGCCAATAGACTTAGTAATGCGGTTTGTAAAACAGCAAGAATGGTTTTTGCATCGTAATAACATAAATGAAATAATTGCAGATGTTCCAGGTAGGTGGGGGCAACATCAGTTGCACATTGAGTGGTTCGAGAGTGAAGAAACTCTCGACGTGAGTTGTAATCTTGATATCACTTTTGATAAAATTCAGTTATCTGAAGTAACAATGTTAACTTCATTATTGAACCAAGATCTTTGGCTTGGTCATTTCGTTGCGTGTGAGCGAACGAATACCATAAAAGTTAGACATAAACTTATGTTGCGAGGAGCAGGTGGCGCGTCACCTGAGCAAATAGAGGATGTAATCGAAATTGTTCTGGGAGAGGCAGAGCAGGCTTTCCCGACTATTTATCAAGTTTTAAATGGTCCATATGCTGCACGAGATATTGTAACCTTCGGTATGATACAAAGTCATGGGCATGCTTGATGTTTTTAAGAAAATATGACAACTAACGCACTAACGCAAAAAACTCAAAATCAGCCAAAATGGGAGCGTAGTCAGCATCTTGTTTTACTCGGTTGTGGTAAAATGGGGTCTGCATTATTAGAGGGTTGGCTCAATCAAAAAGAAAATTTTAAGCGTATAAGTATTATCGAACCAGCTGGTATAAGTGCTGAGCTCGAGGCGTTAGACTTGATTAACTGTTATGTTTCCCTCGAACAGTTAATAGCACAAGACACTACACCCATTGATTTTGCAGTTTTGGCTGTCAAACCGCAGATGATGCTGGATGCAATAGCACCTTTTTCCAAAATTACCGATGAAAATATTGTTTTTTTGTCAATTGCTGCTGGACTGTCCTCTCAATGGTTGCGGGAACACTTAAATGGAACCAAACAGATTGTACGCGCAATGCCAAATACTCCTGCTTCTGTTGGTGCTGGAATAACCGCAATTTATGCAGATGTTGAGATACCAAAACAAAAAACAGAATATTGTGTTGATTTACTAAAGTCAGTAGGAGAGGTCATTATGCTCCCAAATGAGGCGATGATGGATGCCGTAACGGCCCTTTCAGGATCTGGGCCTGCATATGTTTTTCTTTTGGCGGAAGCAATGCAACTTGCAGGTAAAAAGTTAGGTATTCCTGATGAACTTTCAAAAAAATTAGCTAGGCAAACAGTTTTTGGTTCAGGCATGCTTCTGACACAAAATAAATCAGATTCAACAACCTTACGAGAGAATGTAACAAGCAAAGGTGGCACCACTGCAGCTGCTTTATCAGTGTTGATGGAAGAAGATTGTTTTCTTAATCTCATTTTTACGGCCATGCAGAAAGCAGAAAAAAGAAGCCGCGAGCTTGGTGAGTTAGCCTTGCCAAACTAAATTAAAGCGTTATTTACGTTATACAAAAGGTAATTTTTATTGATAGTGAGAGTATTTTGGAAAATAATTACCAAGAGATAATTGATTTAAAAGAATGTCTTTCAAAAGCTCTCATAACGAGACTTCATGAAACAAACGATTTATCAGCTATTTCACTAGACCAATTATCAGCAGATATAAATATGGATGCTGATTTGGTTAGGTCCGTTTTTCGTGATGTTAACGAATTGTTTTTGTATTGGTTTAATGCAAGGGTAAGCGAAATATTCGTTGGTCTTACAGCAGATTTCTCGGAAGATTTTGAAGCGTCTACCCGAGAAAAAGTACTTGAGACATTAATGTCGATTTTGGAAGCTTTTGCGGATAAGCGCTCTATTTTTCAGCACATACATAAATGGGCTTTGAAAGATTTTCAATTTGGCATCTCGATAACAATTTCAGCCTATCATGTTTGCGACAAGATTTTAGCTATTTCAGGAGATAAAAAAAAAGACCTCCCAATTTCTGCGGCGCGTCGTTCTATGCGTATCAAAGGATTAATTGGCCTATTACTTAAAACAAGTTTAGTTTGGTTTAAAGATGACAGCGATGGTCTTGCCACAACATTTAGAGAAGTTGACAATAATTTGGGTCAGGCAATTGAAATAGCAGAAAGTTTCAAATTATTTGAAGGTTCTCGTTATGAATAAAACTCTCAGAAGAATAACTAAATGCGTAAGTCTCGAGCCCCATGATATAAAGTATAAAGTTATAACAAATGGCAGATTTTGAGCAATTTTTAGATATAGATATTCGGGCTGGCACCATAATAAAGGTTCAAGAATTCCCTGAAGCGCGTAAACCAGCATTCAAGCTTGAAATAAATTTTGGTCATTTGGGAAATAAGAAATCATCTGCTCAGATAACTGATCTATATGATAAAAAGAGTTTGATTGGTAAGCAGGTTTTAGCAGTAATAAATTTTCCTCCTCGCCAGATTGGTCCATTTATATCAGAAGTATTAACTTTAGGTGTTCCAAACAAAAACGGTCATGTTGTTTTAGTAACGCCAGAGGTTATGGTTGAAAACGGTGTACGGCTTTATTAATTCAAAGTAATAGTTCATCTATATCGGTAGAATAATACGAACACGAAGACCTCCTTTGGGCGACTCCAGCAAATCTAATTGTCCCCCATGACTCAAAATTATATCACTCGCGATTGAAAGGCCAAGACCTGTACCACCTGTTTTCTGGTTTCTAGACGCTTCTAATCTTTTAAATGGAAGGATAGCATCAATTCTTTTTTCATGTGGTATGCCCGGACCGTCATCATCTATCTGAATTAAAACTGTATCTTCTATTCGCCGAACTCTTATTTCAGCATTAGAAGCATATCGAAGGGCATTCTCAAGAATATTCATTAAAGCACGACGAAGAGAGGGTGCACGAATAGGGAAGGTGGGAATTTCATCTTCATTGAAAATTAGCGTTAGACGTTCGGGATAAGTTTTTTGCAATTGCTCAGTAATATCTCGCAAAAGCTGCCTTATATCACCTAAATGAGGTGGGTCTGATGCTTCCCCTCTTGAAAACGCAAGATATGCCTCAATCATAGCCTCCATCTCTGCTATGTCTTTTGTTAATTCTTCAATTTCAGGTGTTTTCTTTAGCAATTCTAATTGCAGTCGCATCCTTGTTAACGGTGTTCTCAAATCATGACTGACACCAGCTAACATAGTTGTTCGCTCATTGAGGTGACGTTTTATACGATGTCTCATTGCTTGAAATGCTCGGCCTGCAGCTCTTATTTCTCTTGCACCCTCTAAATGAAAAGAATTTGTTATGTCCCTTCCAAGCCCCAGTTGTCTTGCAGCTACAGCAAGCCGAAGAATTGGTTTTACCTGACCTTGTATAAAGAAAAGGGCGATTAAGAATAAAATTAGCGAACTGCCAATAGTCCATCCAATAAAAAGCAAGCTTGTAGAGCTAAAAAGACGCTTTTTTCCGACTTTTATAGCAAGAATTCCATTAGGAAATTGTATATCTATAAAAATCTTATCATTATTCTGATTAAGAGCCGCTGTCCATAGATAATTTGTATGTGAATTCATCGCTCGCTTAAATGCGAAGGCTGTATAGTTGGTATTTGTCTCGATATCTTTACTGACCAACTTTGCATTCTCAACAAAATCAACATTAAATTTGAAATATTTGTATGCATAAATCTGAAGGTCATAAATTTCTTTTGTTGATGGTTCGGAAGATAATCTTTCAATTAATAATTTTATCTCACTTGCCAGTGCATCCGCCATTTGCCTTGTGACGGAATCCCAATGACGTTCGAAAAAAATTAGCACAGTAATTAGTTGCACTAGAAACATCGGAACCAAAATAATTGCTACTAAGCGATTGAATAACGTTTTCGGTAAATATTGTCTTAACTGCATCCACACATTCCAATTAAATAGTTTTTTCTGTGTTGAATAATTGTTACCTAGTTATTAGTCTTTAACCAATTAATTTATCGATTTGTAGTTTCCAACCAAGA
>CABYPW010000014.1 GCA_902520885.1 uncultured SAR116 cluster alpha proteobacterium | reverse complement strand
ACAATGGGACTTGAGCTAGCAGAGCAATTAGGTTGGAATTTACCTGACCTGATTTTCTATCCAACTGGCGGAGGAACTGGGCTTATTGGAATGTGGAAGGCATTTCAGGAATTAAAAAGCCTTGGTTGGATTAAAGGGAAACTTCCAAAAATGATAGCAGTTCAATCATCCGGATGCGCTCCTATTGTAAAAGCCTGGCAGGAAGGTCTTGAACATGCCCCAATTTGGGAAAATGCCCAAACAATAGCAGCTGGAATTAGGGTTCCAGTCGCAGTTGGGGATTTTCTTATTATTCGAGCTATAAAAGAATCAGATGGCTTCGGAATAATAGTAGATGATAATGAAATTGTGAATATGAGAGATGAAATTGCTAAGAAAGATGGTTTATTACTGTGCCCAGAGGGAGCTGCCACCGCAGTAGCATATAAACAGGCTTTAAAAAGAGGAATGATTTCAGATAGCCAGAGAGCAATTCTATATAACTGTGCCTCAGGCTTGAAGTATCCTATGCCAGCATTACATTCCACAATAAATAAAAATAAGCAAGTCGACTATTCGATATTTTAAAAAATTAAAAGATAAGTCTACCTTCATTTCATGTAAAAAACGACATTCATTTTCTCGATAAATCTCTCATAAAAAAGAGCATAATTTAGAATGATTTTAAGTTAAATAGTTGAATATTATCGATAATTTGGAAGAAAAATTCAAAAATTAGAATTTTCTGCTTGACGATTTTCATTCAACACTAAACAATTTTACTTCAGTTATAGTTCATATTCATATTCTCGGGGGGGGATTTAATATGCCAATTTCGAATGAAAATATAATAGTAGCTGATGACCTAACAATTTCTTATGATTTGCATAGGGAGCGGAAAAAACTCATTGCCCTTCAAGATATAAACTTAGAAATAAAAAAAGGGGAGTTTGTAGTTTTAGTGGGCCCTTCTGGTTGTGGAAAAACCAGCTTTATCAATGCTGTTTCAGGGTTAATTCCAAAGTCAGGAGGCAGCGTGAAAGTACGAGGAGAAGAAGTGACTGCACCGGGGCCTGACCGTGCGATGGTCTTTCAAGATTATGCATTGCTTCCCTGGAGAACTGTAGAGTCTAACATACGTTTGCCCTATGAGCTTCAGAATCTTGGAATCAGTGAAGAAGAAAAAAAACAAAGAGTTAAAAACTGTCTTGAACTAGTGGATCTGGCAGGGTTTGAAAAGTCTTTTCCATATGAGCTATCTGGTGGGATGAAACAGCGTGTTGGAATTGCTAGAGCTCTTGCTACCAATCCCGATATTTTACTTGCTGATGAACCATTTGCGGCAATTGATGCTATGACAAGAGAGGCTATGCAAGCTGAGATGGAACGAATTGTGATGGAAACAGGTCAAACTTGTGTTTTTATCACTCATTCGATAGACGAGGCTATACTATTAGGTGACCGAGTAGTGGTTATTTCCTATAGACCAGGAAAAATAAAAGAAATTGTAAATATCGACTTTCCTCGGCCACGGATGAATAATTCTGAGGTAAAAATATCAAAAACCTATGCTGAGTTGCGCGATCATATATGGAACTTAGTCAAAGACGAAGCAATGCAGACTACAAGAGGTGAATAAAGATGGCTAAGGCAACTGAACAAATACAGTATGAAACTGATGACCCAAATCGAATACAAGATGTAGGTTGGACTTTTAAAGAGGTTTGGAGAAGAACTAGAGGTTTTGTTGTAACTTCTGTCAATTTAATCATCTTTTTCATTCTTTGGGAGATTGTCACAACATATGGTAACATCAATTCTTTGTTTCTTCCAAAAGCCTCTGCAATGTTTCAAGAGTTATGGGTTGGAATGACAACAAGAGCTCCCGAAGGAGCTGTATTTTCTGGAAGTATATTAGACCATTTTCTTCATAGTTTTACGAATTTGATGACCGGGCTTGCGATAGCTATGGCGATAGGAATACCTGGTGGGTTACTGATGGGTGGAAATAAGTATGTAGAATCTATTTTAAGCCCATATGTATGGGCACTAGCCTCGCTTCCTAGAATTGCTCTAGTTCCTCTTTTTATTTTATTTCTCGGATTCACAACAACGATGCAGGTAACTATTATTGTTATTTCTGCAGTTTTTCCAATCGTAATAAATGCATGGGCAGGAGTTAAAACAACTGAAAAATCCCTTTTAGCAGCCGCAAAAGTCTTCGGAGCAAATAGAGTACAACTTTACTATAAAGTGGTACTGCCATACACATTACCATTCATTATTTCTGGAATACAACAAGGCATAGGCCGCGGACTAATCGGTGTTGTGATCGCCGAATTATTTGGTGGTTCAAATGGTCTGGGATACCTAATCCAACGTTCCGCAGATACTTTTAACACTGCAATGACTTTCGCAGTCCTACTTTTACTAATCGTGATGTCACTATCACTTATAAATTTCACACGATGGCTTGAGGCTAAAGTAGCCCCATGGCGAAATGTGAATCATCTGTGATGCCTACACAGATACCGAAAACAAAAACAAAATGGGAGGAAAAAAATGGCGAGATTAAAACAAAAGACAAAGATACTACTGCCCAGAAGAGAGGTTTTGCTCAAGGGTGGTTTAGGAGCGCTTGGCATAGCAATTGGAGCAACTGCAGTGCCTTTTAAAGGCGCCTGGGCGGTTGATTCTTCAGCTATAAAGTCCAGCGTCAGTACTATTAGAATGGCAGATTGGAATCCTAATTATGCCGCTCAGTGGTCATGGCGTCTTGCCCAATTTAAGGGATTTTATGAGAGTGCTGGTATAGAGGATATTGAGTTTTATTTGACCGATGAGTACTTTCCTGGCCTTATCGGCGGAAGCCTTGATGTAGCTCACTCTGACGTTGACGTTCTTTTTGGCTCTCATGCAGCAAGCGGAAAGCCTTTAAAGCTTCTTAGCGTATATCGTGATAAAGAATGGTGGATTATGGGTGTTGGTAAGGGTATTGAAACTTTTGATGACCTTAAAGGAGGAAAAATCTCTGGTGGTGGCCTCGGAGGCAGAAATACTTGGATACAACGCCAAATTCTTATTCAGAACGGAATAGACCCAGATAAAGATGTAGAAATGGTACCAATGAAAGGCGGTTCTGATGGAAGAATGAAAGCAATTATTGCTGGTGTCCTTACCGGAGGATCTGTATTTCCTCGCCATGAAAAAGGTCTAAAGGATAATGGTGGAAAATTTATTTCAGCAACTCAATATGAAGTGCCGCAAGAGGGTTTTATTACTAACATGGAGTGGGGCGATAAAAACGAAGATGCACTTTATGCTTGGCAGTATGCCGAATTAAAAGCAAGACAGTGGTTATTTGACCCTGCAAATAAGGATGCTGCTTATTCTGAAATGAGATCAAAAGGTTTTGATATCCCACCGGAGTTTGAAGCTCAGTATGAGGTTGAATTAGACCAAATCTGCAAAGATGGCGGATTTACTGCGGAGTCAATGGATAGCTTTGCACAAGGTGTACGTGACCTCGGTCAAGTACCATCTGATTTTGACTGGCGCGATGCAGTTGATTTGCGTTTCTTGCATGCAGCACAGGAGTCTCTTGGCCTAGCAAAGAGACCTGCGTAAAGCTAAATTGGTTACAAATAAGAAGGCCGGCAAATGCTGGCCTTCTTTATTTATAAATAGGAAAAATTTTAAATGGGTATGTTGGTAGACGGCGTTTGGGGCGCAGATTTTGAAGGCAAACAGGCGCCCGATGGAAGT
The DNA here is from genome assembly GCA_902520885.1 of uncultured SAR116 cluster alpha proteobacterium. Classification (GTDB taxonomy): domain Bacteria; phylum Pseudomonadota; class Alphaproteobacteria; order Puniceispirillales; family Puniceispirillaceae; genus UBA5951. The sequence continues at coordinate 58,108 of CABYPW010000014.1, read as the reverse complement.
TTCATTCGCCCTGAATCTCCATATCGGAATTTTATTACTGCTCCAGGTAGAGGTGACTTTCCTGCCGAAGCTGGAAGATATGAATTAATTGTTGCTTATGCATGTCCATGGGCACATCGCGCCTTACTATATCGTGCGCTTTTAAATCTCGAAGATGTAATCGGTGTCTCAATTGTACATCCTATTAGCTATCCGGATGGTTGGAATTTTATGGAGTATTCTGACGTTTTCAACAATACCGGTCTAAAAATTGATTACTTGCATCAGTTGTATACCCACGTAGATAATAAATTTACAGGCAAAGTGACAGTTCCAACACTTTGGGATAAAAAAACCAAAACGATTGTAAATAACGAATCTTCTGAAATAATCAGAATGCTAGATGGGCCCTTCTGTGCCCTTACTGGCCAAGATGAAAACCGGATGACAAAATTTTATGATAATGAAAAACTTCAGTCCATGAATGATTTAATATATCGCGGGTTGAATAATGGAGTTTACCGTGTGGGTTTTGCAAAATCACAAGAAGCTTATTTTAAAGCAGTTGATTTATTATTTAAAACACTCGACGAATTAGAGAAAATTTTAAATGAAAATCTTTTTCTTCTTGGTGATGAAGCGTGTGAAGTAGATTGGCGACTACTTCCAACATTGGTTCGTTTTGATCCAATTTATTATTATCATTTTAAATGCAATAAGAAAAAACTGCGTGATTATCCAAACGTTCATAGCTACATGCATCGACTACTTAATACTCCAAAAGTTCTTTCTACAATCAAGCTTGACCATATAATTGATCATTACTACCTTTCACATCTTAAAATAAATCCATATGCTATTATACCGGTAGGAGTGTCTTATAATATTGCAGATTTGTGATTAAAATAACAAAGGGGTTTGCTGAATGCTTACACTTTATCATTATGACCGCTCCACTGCCGCACAGAGGGTGCGTCTAGGCCTTGAAGAAAAAGGCTTGGAATGGAAAAGTGTGATTGTGGACACAGCGCTTGGTGATGCCAGCCAAAGGCCTGATGATTTCCATAAGTATAATCCAAAAGGTCTTATACCACTCTTAAAAGATGGGGCGTTTACGCTTCCGGAATCAACTCTCATTTTAGAATATCTAGAAGATGCATATCCAAATCACATCAATCTTCGCTCAAAAGACCCAAAAGAAGTAGCCAAAATGCGATTGTGGATGCGCAAAATAGAAGATGGAATTCATGTTGCCAGCAGAACCATAGGTGTTTGTATAGTAAACCGTCATATCTACAAAAAAACAGACAAAGAACAGTTGGCAGAGTATTATGCAAAAATGCGCGATGGCGTTAGAAAGAATAACGACAAGATTAACATTGAGATGGGTTTAGAAAGCCCACTTCTACCTCCGTCTGTCCAAGCGTTTAAAGAGCTTTTCTCTGAAATGAATCAACATCTTCAATCAAATAAGTGGTTGGCGGGGAATAGTTATTCGCTGGCAGATATATCACTTGTTGTTTATCTAACGCGCTTAAGCTCGTTCCAGATGGCCCCGTTATGGTCAAAAATGACTGCATTAAATAACTGGTTTGAAAATATTATTTCTCGTCCAGCTTATAAGTCAGCTGTAATAGATTGGGGTGATATCACAGAAGAGAAACGACGAGAAGAAGGAAAAGCGGCTTTTGAGCGCGTTGAAAAAATTTGGAACCAAGATAATTAATTTAAAAACTTATGGGTAAAAAATTCTAAATTTGTCTGTTATTAAGCGGTTTGTTATCAAAAAATAAAGACAGGTTTCTCCAGGATTGACGAAATAATTCTGTCCAAGATTGTTTTGTAATGCCCGCAATGTGAGGTGAATATAATACTCGGTCCATCGCATCCTTTGAGATATTTAACAAGGGATTGTCAGATGATGCCGGTTCTTGACTATATACATCTACAACGACACCTTTGATTTGTTCTGACTCAATTGCGGATGCAAGATCAAATTCTTTAACAACTCCCCCTCTTGCAGCATTTATTAGAATTGCATTTTTTTTCATTAATTTAAGCTCGGATTTTGAAATAAGGCCTTTTGTTTCCGTTGTTAATGGAACATGAAGAGATACAATATCACTTTGTGATAATAATGATGACAGATCACAAATTGTTGCTCCAACTTTTTCTGTTTCTTTTTGGTCCGGCGGAAAAAGATCAAAACATAAAATCTCACAGCCCATCATTTTGAATAACCTAGCAGTTTCTCTACCTATACTACCAAATCCAATTATTCCGACGTTTTGTCCTTTAAGGGACACCATTTTTTTTTCTAACATCTTTAAGCGGATGGAGTCATATTTTCCTTCCTTAATTGCACCGTTTCCGAGATGTAACTGCCTTGATAGAGTAATTGCGGAACCAATACAATATTCAGCAACTGCAAACGCGCTCACACCCTGAACGTTACACACTGCAATCTTGTTAAAACGACAATACTCCGAGTCGAGTCTATCTATCCCCGCCCCAGTAACCTGAACCATCTCAATGTTTGAGTTTTTGAATATCTCGTTAGATATTTTTGGACCAACTGCTGGAATAATTAATGCTCGCGTCTTCTCTAGATAGCGTGCTAAAGAAAAATCGTCCGGCTTTAAATACTCTACCGAAAATCTGGCCGGTGCGACAGCATCAAACTCTATAAAATCTGCCTCTGGTCTAAGACAAATTATGTGCTCTTTTAAGTCAATTGAAGACATTACTAGTTCCGGCTCTAATTTCCTACTCACCCTTAATGGTTACTTTGCCAGTGGGAAAAAAACATAACAATTTCAATATAGACCTGCCAGTGTTCCGTGTTACATGATGCTCATTCGGTGGCATTATAAGGGTATCACCCACCGACATCGAATATTCACCTGTATCTGCATACGTACACCCCTCTCCTTCAAGAACATAAATACATTCCTCAACATCCGGATGGCAATGTCTATTTCTTCTAAAGGTTTGTTGATGTTCTGGCTCAATTTCAACTAGCCGAACGCATATATTATCTGCTCCTGCACCAGCACTTGCAATTTGATGAGATACTCGACCTGGCAATAATAGGCGCTCAGCATTTCCAGCTTTTATTTTTTGCGCCATGCGCTATTCCTTTTTTGCCATTTTATCTAAAGTGGCGATGCCTCCATTTACTTCATCAAGAAGCGTGAAAATTTCACTAGCCTCCTGTGAAATAGCATTTCCAAGATCTTCAAGCATTTGCTTTCCTTTTTCTATAGTAGCTCGACTAGGATCACCATACCAACCAGTTGGAGCGATTGTACGAATGTCTGTTAATACTGGCTGATACGAACGTGTTCTTCTTAACTTATCCATCCTAGACCCATGTTTATGGTCTGACGAACCCTCTATTCTATCAAGGTGAACAAGCTCTGGATGGGCTGCCAAAATAGCAAGCGTTTCGATTTCCCCACCGTGAGTTAAACCACCTGAAGTTGGACCGTATAGTTCGGATGCTACATAACAGGCCTGAACAGTCAGTACACTCAATCCACATTCCCTGTGCAAACGCTCTGCAGCAATGGCAAGAGATGATGAATTGCCCTCATGCCAATTTACAATCATGAGACGTTTTGCCCCATGCTGGGCAAGCGACTGACATGTTTCGTATACTACACGAATATAAGTTTCATGAGATAACGTTATTGTAGCTTCGTAAGGCATATGAAATGGGGTAACTCCTAGTGGTCCGCCCGGCACGACTAAACCATCCATTTTTTCTGCTATTCGTTCTGCGATAATATAGGCAGCGAAAATATCAGTTCCAGCGGGCAAATGTGGTCCATGCTGTTCAACACTTCCTGCTGGTAAAATTATCAAAGGATTATTTTCAATTTGTCTTGCCACTTCTGGCTGAGTAAGTAACTCTAATTTTCTGCTATGTAATGACACTTCATAGTTCCTTGTAATCTATAACTAATATCCCACTATCAATCAAAATTTCTCAAAAAGCTAGTAACGTTTAATTTAAAAATTCTATGCTATATACTTATATAACTAAGAGAATATAAGAATTAAATCTCAGCCGATGCCTCTGACATAACTTCATCTACTGAAACCATTACTGCATTGTTTCCTACCGATTTAAGAGCTGCGTAAACCATAGCGACAGCCACATTCCCATCATGAGCTGTGAGCTTTGTAGCGGAACCCGAACGACACGCGTCTGCAAAAATTTCCAATTCGTCTTGAAACATGTTTCCTGAAAAAATCTTTAAATCTTCTCGTAAACCATAGCCATCTTTTCCACGCTGGATATAAAGAGAAGAACTTTTATGAAGATTCTCTGGTTCATCCCAAGAGGCAAAATCTAGCTCAAAATGCATTAATCCCGCCTGTGCAAATACTCGGGTAGAGAATATTCCTGGAGATGTCCAACAACTTCCAACATAACCAACAACTCCGTTCTTGAAACGAACGGTTGACATAGATTGGTCGTCAACTTCTGCTCCCACTGGTGATAACTTTGACGCTATAGAAGAGATCCCTTCTACATCTCCTCCGAGGTAGTGCAATATATCAAACATATGAATAGCTAATTGAGATAGAGGTCCCCCTGGAGCCCTATCACGATACCATCGCCATGTATCAGGTGTAAGTTCGAGCGCTCTTTCATTAGAAAAATTAGCTTCTATAAAAGCTAGTTTACCAAGAGAGCCATCATCAAGATGTTCTTTCATCATTTGTATGCCTTTAAGCAGTCTTGCACTATGGCCAACAGTCATTATTATATTGTGTTTTTTTTGCAGCATTTCCATTCTAAGACCGTCAGCTAAAATATTAGAAATTGGTTTTTCCGTGTAAACATGCTTGCCAGCCTCTGCAATCTGTTTGGCAATTGAGAAATGCTGTTCATTTGGAACAGTAATTATTACACCTTCAATATCTGGCATTGCCAGAATTTGTTCAAGGCTTCCATATGTATTAATTCCAAATTGTTGTGTGAAAGCATCTCGTTTTTCTTCAGACCGTGAGTGCCCTGCAATAATCTGCAATTTATCTGACTTTTGTGCTGCGTTGGTAAGCACTTTGGCCCACCTGCCTAGTCCTACAATTCCTAATTTTACAGGCGATTGAATATTCATCTAACACTCCAATTTTTTTCTTTTCAATTTCTTCAAACAATAATATCGTATGACGGGATTAAAGTCTAATTGGATGATCATTTTGTCAAGAAAAAATGAAAAAAAAACATTGTTTATCGCTAGAGATGCAGCACCATTAAGAGCACAGGCACATCTGTACCTTAGAGATAAAATTATTCGTGGAGATTATAAACCAGGCGCTCGCATTAAAGAAAGAGAGCTTATTGAAACTTTAGGTGTTTCTCGGACGGTGATACGTGAAGTTATACGACAACTTGAGACAGAAAAGCTTATCACAGTTGAACCTCAAGTTGGACCAAGAGTTCGTATAATGTCTGCCTCAGAGGCTTATGAGATTTATTTGATACGTGCGACTCTTGAAAAATTGGCTGTTAGTCTTTTTATTGAAAATCAATCCGAAAAAACACTCAAAAAATTAAAAGATAGTTTTAGGCAACTTGAAACCTCATTAAAAAAAGATTCGCCAGACTTAATCATAAAGCAGAAAAATAAATTCTTTGAAATTATTTATTTATATGCAGGTAATCAAGTTTTATCTGGTCTGATTGACACTCTTACCTGTCAGTCTTGGCGCTGGCGTACTCTTGGGCTCACTCATCCAAATCGGGATCCAATGCGACAACAACGAAGTCTTAAAAATTTGTCAAATCTTTATCAAGCTATCTTACAAAAGGATATTTCTAAAGCTACACTAATAATTGATATTGAAGTCAAAGATGCTCAAGATGAAATTCTTCGACTTATAAAAATTGACACAGGAGTTGATAATGGCCACTTTCGTTAGTATTCCAGATGAGAACCCGACAAGAATTGATCACGCTGGTTTCTATCGACGCTGGCTATCTATGATAGAGGATATGAAATACCTTCAATCTTATGTCGATCGAGTTTCCGGCACTAATGAGGAAGAATGGGTACCCCTATGGAGAGAAGCTGGAGAAAACTATGAAAGCAAAGGTGATAAACTTGAAACAGAAGGAAAGTTTCAAGAAGCAAGAAAATGCTTCCTGCAAGCGCGCACATATTACTCTATTGGAAGGTTTCCCGGTTCCATTTCAGATATGAAAAAATCTATCAGTGAGGATTGTAACAGAGCATATAAAAAATCGTGCACTCATTTAAAGCCAAAAGTTCAAGAAATCGTAATCGAGCATAACGGACATGAGATAAAATGTCATTTGCGCGTTCCCAGTCAAAAAAAACAACATGCTGCAGTCCTTATAATGTGTGGAGCTGATATGTTCAAAGAGGACAGAGGATGGGCCGGAGATTTTTGTATTGAAAATGACATGGTCGCTTTGGTAATGGACGCACCTGGTACTGGAGATAATCTGATGCCTTGGAAACCTGAATCCGTCTCAGCATGGATTGCTGCAATAGATTATTTAGCATCACTGCCAAGCGTTGATCCTGAGAGAATTGGTGCATTTGGCATAAGCAGAGGCGGCTATTCAGTTATGCAACTTGCTGGACATTACCCTAAAATGGTGAAAGCTGTTGTAGCATCTGCGGGGCATCATTTTGGGTATCAAATGACAGAACAAGAGCTTTTAGATTATGTAGAAGCTAGGTCTAGTCGTTCTCAGTACAAATTTGGACCCAAAAATGGTTCCTTAACCTTTCCTGAGTGGAGTGTTGAAAAGGAAAATGAATTATACACGCAATGGGCACTTCCAGAACAAGGAGTCCTGGATAACATTACTATGCCTATCTTAATGATAAATGGAAAAAAAGATCACTTGGCTCCGATAGGCAATATTTATTTTATGCTAGAAAACGGCCCTGCACTCGGAAGAGAGGCTAGAATCTATCCAGATGCTGGCCATTGTGCATTTAAATATTTCTCTGATTGGGCCCCTGCATCATTTCGTTGGTTAAAAGAAAAACTTAACAGGCAAACACCTAAAAATAATTAAAAAAATTTATTTAATAAACCATAACAACAAATTCGCCAAGTCGTTCTATGTAAGCTTTCATATTATCACCTGGCCTGACAGCGCCAACACCTGCAGGAGTGCCAGTTAGAATGATATCGCCAGCTGATAACTCAAAATACTCTGATAATATTGATATCATTTCTGGGACCGACCAAATCATGTCCGAAAGGTCTGCATTCTGGCGAATTTCACCATTTACGTGAAGCGAAATTTTACCTTTCTCTATAACCCCAGTTGTTTCAATTGGGTGTAATTCACTACATGGGGCGGATTGCTCGAATGCTTTACCCACCTCCCAAGGCCTGCCCATTTTTTTGGCTTGATGTTGTAAATCTCGTCTAGTCATGTCAAAACCAATACCATATCCAAAAATATGCTGGTATGCAGAAGAAACAGATATAGAACTCCCTCCAGATTTTAATGCTACAATCATCTCGACTTCATGATGAACATCAGAGGACATAGTAGGGTATTTAAAACGCCCATCTAATACTATGTTATCCGGGTTTTTCTGAAAAAAGAAGGGGGGATCTCTATCTGGGTCATGACCCATTTCACGCGCATGTTCGGCATAATTTCTTCCTATACAATATACCCTTCTAACTGGAAAATTAGATTCACTCCCTGCTACTGGCAAATAAATACTGAGTGGTTTTTTTATTACTAAATTAGTCATTCTATTACCTCACTTTAGGTCTATTTTTTATTTTTACTTAAATGGGGATATTTTTGAGTTAAAAGCGAACCATGATAAAACGTCTTAGTAAAAGCATCCAATGACTTTATCAGTTCGATCCAATTCGAAATGCCTGGAAAATCGTCCCAGAAGTGAGACAGGTTGATATCCTCAAGTCTTATAATTACTGGCATGATAGCAATATCTGCATAACTAAGATCATTTCCCTGAAACCATGGACCACCTGAGTGTTCAATCCACTCATTCATTCTTTGAACTCCTCGCTTCAAACGTGACAAAGCTTCATTCATATCTGTTTCTGAAAATCCTGTTTGTCCCATCTTTAATAAAAATTCTCTTCTTAGAGGCTTTGAGTCCGCTAATGCTTGAAATTCTTCTTCGCTCATACTCTGAAAGTGAGGTAAAAAAGCAAGATTATAAGATGGAACTCTTATAGCAGGCGTAGGCACCTCATCAATAAAGCGCATCATAGTTCGCATCTCCGCTGCCTTAACAGGATCTGCGGAACGCATAGGAAAAATTTCTGGACAAATATCCTCTAAATACTCAAGTATCACAGCGCTATCTAGTATTATTTTACCGTTATGATCTAAAGCTGGAACAACGCCATTAGGATTGATATTGAGATATTCTGGCTTCAGTTGGTCACCACTAAATAAATCAAGCAAAACTTCACTAAATCCTAATCTTTTAGTATGCAAGGCAAAACGAACACGCTGACTGCAAGTAGACTGAGGTGCATTATATAATTTAAAATCTGTTTTAACATTGTTATTCATAAGCCATCATCTCTTTATTAAGTAAATCAAGTGTACTTTTTTTTTCAGGCACTAAAAAAGTTATTTTACAAATACTAATTCAATCTTATATTACATTTTGAAATTAATTTTAATTAATCAATTTTTTAAAACAAACAAATAGAAATCTAAAAAACAGACTGTTTATTTTAGGTAAATTAATATATTTTTTCTGTTTCTTGTTTACCTCAAAAAACCATTTGATTGATAGTTAAGGAAAATGAAATGAGTCCAATTATCGCAATAGAAGAACATTATATTACTCACGAAATCAAAAGCTTAATAGACAATTATTCTTCTATGCCAGCGCAAACACATTCTAGATTAAATGACCATTTTGATCTCAGAATTAAAGAAATGGATGAGGCGGGTATTGATATACAAGTGTTATCTCACAATCACCCTGGTGCTCAAATCTTTTCACCTGAAACAGCCGCTGATTTCGCAATGAAACTAAATGATGAATTGGCAACAATCGTATCAAGACATCCCAAAAGATTTGCAGCCTTTGCTAGCCTGCCAATGCAAGCACCTGAAATCGCTGCTTCAGAACTGGAGAGGTGTGTAACGAAAAAGGGAATGTGCGGAGCCATGTTACATGGTATGCTAAAGGGCGAGTTTTTTGACTTACCTAAATATTGGCCTGTTTTTGCCAAAGCAGAAGAGCTCGATGTTCCAATTTATCTTCACCCAGGTGTTCCAGATAAAAGAGTAAGCGATGCTTATTATAAAGATTATACAGATGAATTTAAGGTATTCGGAACTGCTGGATGGGGATTTGGTATCGAGATGTCAACAGCTGCCGTCAGAATGGTTCTATCAGGTATTTTTGAAAAACATCAAAATCTTAAAATTATTTTGGGACACTTAGGCGAAGGGTTACCTTTTTTAATAGATAGAACCCATGAGGGTATAACAACACGTCAGTCCCCAAATAAACGCCAAGTTTCATTTCGCAATACATTTTGCAAACATTTTTATGTTACAACAAGTGGAAATTTTTCTGACTCAGCATTACTATGCTCATTAATGGAGATGGGTTCAGATAAGATTTTATTCGCTGTAGACTGGCCCTACAATAATAACAAAGATGCCACAAGCTGGATAAAAAGAACTAAATTGTCACCAGATGATTATCAAAAAATTACTCACTCAAACGCTCAAAAATTACTCAATCTTAATTTTTAAACGGTTCTAAAATTTGACCAGAACATGACCATTGTACAATAAAAAGCTAGGCACCTAATGAAATTTATAAAAAATGTTTGAGAGCCTATCATCTTATAGCAGTTACCAATTACTAACCCTGGGTTTTGCGAGCTTCATTATGGGGATGTCACGAGGCGGAATAGGTGGAGGTTTTGGACTAGTAGGCGTCTTGTTGGCTGCTCAAATAATGCCGCCGATTACTGCAGCCGCCTTTTTGCTTCCCATTTTAGTAGTAACAGACCCTTTTGCATATTGGTTATACCGGAAACATGTGCTTTGGAGAAGCATGAACATATTGTTAGCTGGTGGCCTAATTGGTATGTTAACAGGCGCCATTACCATTAAGTTAATCACACCTGAAGCTTTGAAAATTTTTATTGGACTATTAGCATTAATTTTAGTTGGTGATGGTTTAATGCGGCATTTTAGAAAAGTTACTGAACCAAGAATATTAGGACCGATTTGGGGTTTATTATCTGGATCTCTTGCAGGTTATTCTAGTTTTCTTATTCATTCCGGACTACCCCCTATTGCCGCCTATTTACTCCCACAAAATATTACAAGACAAGCTTTTCTGGGGACTGTGGCCGTATTTTTTAGCATCTGTAACTTTCTTAAAATTGTTCCCTATTGGTATTTAGGAATTTTTAATTTTGACTTAATAGGTCTTACAAGTCTTTTTATTCCCATTTCATTTGTAGGATTATTCGTAGGAAGAATAATTAATCACTTTCTTACAGACAGAATATTTTTCATTATTGTTTACATAACAATTTTTGCTCTAGGCGTTCGGTTAATCTGGACTGGTATTTAGTATTTATTATAATGAATTATTCAAATCTTCGGTAATTAGGCTATGGAAATAAAATGACAGATGAAAAAATTAAAGCTGCAAAAGCGCATTGGTCAGGCAGAATGGTTAGCAATGGAATGCCCCTCGCAGATTTTCAAGATGTAACAACACAAACCCAGAAATGGGATGATTGGTGTATAGCTCTCTCAAACCGAGGAGACATTCATGCTGGTCTCGGAAGTGAATCAGAAGAAAGTGGGTTTTTACTAAGCGCGGGTGAACACTATGTGACTGCAGCAATCTGCTATCATTTTGGAAAATTCCTGTTTGTAAACAACCCTATACAGATGAAATCAACACATAAAAAGGCTGTTGATATTTATACAAAAGCGCTCCCTTATTTGAACCCACCAGGCGAACGCGTATCAATTCCCTATAATGGTGGTACACTATACGGAAATTTACGCGCTCCAAACGGTATTAAAACACCTCCAGTTGTCATTTTGATTATGGGTTTGGATAGTGCAAAAGAAGAGATGTTTTACAATGAACAATTATTTTTGGATAGAGGTATGGCGACTCTTACTTTTGACGGACCAGGACAAGGGGAAGCTGAATATGATCTATCCATTTGCCCTGAATATGAAAAACCTGTTCAAGCAGTTATAGAATTTACAAAGACGCGAAAAGATTTAGATGGAGGTAGTATTGGCTTATGGGGGGTTTCAATGGGTGGTTACTATGCTCCTAGAGCAGCTGCCTTCTGCAAAAACCTAAAAGGGTGCATTGCTTTATCTGGTCCATTTGATCTTGCACTTTGCTATGACAGTCTACCTGAATTAACAAGAACCTGTTTTAATTATCGCTCTGGTGGTGTTGATGAAAAATCAATTCGCGAGATAGCAAGCCGTATGACACTAAAGGATGTAGCAGAAGAGATAGAATGCCCTCTATTTATTGTGTCTGGTTCATTAGACCGAGTGATACCAAGTGAACATGCATTTATGCTAGAAAAAGCTGCCAAAAATGCGTCAGAAATAAAACATCTTGCTGTTGCAGATGGTGGCCATGTCGTGAATAATAGAGCCTATAAGTACCGTCAAGCTAGCGCTGATTGGATGGCAAAAAAAATGACTGAATGAGTCTCCAATCTTACAAATTTTTTTAAGATTAGTGTAAATGGAGGCCTCAAAAATGGATTTGTACCATGTTAACTAAGACTGAATTTTCCTTAAAACTAGATGAAGACCTTGAGGACTTGAGAGGGATTAAGGGAAGATGTTTTAGTGATGAGGAATATCAAAAAAGATGGCAAAAGGTTATAACTTATTTAGAAGATACCAAACTAGATAGTCTTATTATTTATGGTGCTGAGCGAGCGGGTTCAGCAATCCCATGGCTCACAGGCTGGCCAGTATCGGCAGAGGCCCTGCTTATAATATCTCTTGATTCGGAGGCTAAACTATTCGTTCAGTATTATAATCATACACCGCAAGCAAAATCCACAGCATACGGTGCTTCTGTTTCCTGGGGTGGGCCAAATACAGCACAAACAATGTTGAACCATCTTAACCAGATAAAAGCTCGAAAGGTTGGTTTAATTGGTAAAATGAGTTTTGAAATGATGACTTCGATAACAGAGGCAGGTTATCTTCTTACTCCCCTTGACAGTTGGTACGAAAAAACTCGACTAATCAAGACTAATGCAGAGATTAAATGTTTAAAAATTGGTGCCTATTTTTCTGATCTGGCAGTTAAATCAATTTATGAGAAGATAGAACCCAATATGACGGAGCATGACCTAGTTTCAATTGCAGAAAATAGTTGGTTACAATTAGGAGGTCAGGCACATATTCGTTATTTTATATCAACAAATATGGATAAACCAGATGGGATGGTTCCAAGACAAAATGCTACCAGCAGGGCAATAACAAAAGATGATTTAATTGTTATGGAAATTAGTGGTGCTTTTAGAGGCTATGCAGGACAAGTTCTCAGGTCGATGTCAATGCGCGCTAAACCAGCTAATTGGGTAACCGAATTTCATGAGGTTGCAAATAGTGCCCTAAATTCAATAGCTTCAGTTTTACGGAGCGGTTGCACAATGCAAGAGATACTAGATGCCGCCAGCATTATTGAGGAGAGTGGTCTTACTACATGTGATGACCTTATTCATGGATTTGGTGGTGGATATCTACCGCCAATATTGGGCTCAAAATCAAGACCTGCGGGTGATATTCCAGACATTAAACTGCAGGAGGGCATGGCTATTGTTGTACAGCCTAACATCACGGACTCAACTGGAATGAGAGGTGTGCAAACCGGAGCTTTATTTGTAATATCAAAAGAAGGGCCTTTATGTCTCCAAAAAACACCTGTTGGATTACTAACAGCTAAATCAGCTTTCATCTGATTAGAAAAAAGTAGGGATAATTATCCCCATTTTTTCTAAAAAACGTATGAAATATTAAACTTCAAGCCCAGTTTTTACATCTTTATTCTCAGAAACCAGCTTAATTCCTGCCTGGAGAGCAACCGTCTCGATTAGAGCGCTAAAATCTGCTGCTAGATATCCTTCTGGGTCATCTTTAAGACTTGCTGAGCCAAAATGTGATTGAAGTGCCTCTCTAGTCGCTGCGGTAACAGGCATACTCACCCCCAATTCGCGAGCTGCTTGCAATCCTAAATCTAGATCTTTACGCAGGAGGGGCGGAGTAAATGTTGTTGTCCAATCTAAATTGACCAATGCTGGTGTTTTATACTGACTAAAAATAGACCCCATAACAGAATTATTTATAAATTCAAGAAAAGCGTGTCTTGGAACACCAGCAGCCTGAGCCAGTATGGTAATTTCTGCAAGGTTTTGAATATATACACCTAAAAGCACATTATGCGCTATTTTGCAAAAGCGAGATAACTCTCCCTCACCAACATAAGAAACCCCACGCATAGCATAACATTCTATAATTTCTCTAACTGTATCAAAGGTATTTTTATCACCTGAAGCTACAGCGGATAACTTGCCTGCCTTGACGCATTTTCCGTTCCCAGAAACTGGGCATGCAAGATACTCTGCCCCTCTATCTATGGCTGTTTGTCTAAATTCAGCTGACTCAGGTGCACTAATAGAAGAACACTCAACTAGAATTTTTGGAGTATCATCACCTGACATTACACCAACGTCACCAAAATATACTTGTCTCAAATCTTTTCCAGTTGAGACCATGGTGAAGAGTACATCTACATTTGCAAGGTCAGATGGTGCGTCGACTAATGAAGCGCCTGCGCTTACCAATGCGTCTGCCTTCGACTTAGTTCTATTCCAAATTTTGACTTGATAACCTGCCTTAATGATCTTCTCAACCATTGGCGCACCCATACGGCCAAGCCCAATCCAACCAATCACCATATCTTTACTCATCGTATATTTCCTTTCAGTAATAATTTAAGCTTTATTAACGTAAAATTAAAAAATCCAAAAAGCTTTGTAATAGTTTATTTGCAGAAACCTATCCCTCTGGATTATCGACAACTGTGATTTACCTATACCCTGACCCACTGGCAAGATATATCAACTCCAGCATTTTTAATAAGGTTGTAGACAGGACATCTAAGTTCTGTTTCTGTCACTACTTCCTGCAATCGCTGTGCATTTTCATTTGTCTTAACATTAATTTCCAAACGAACAATTTTGAAATGTTGTGTTATTCCCCGTACACCTGACCTACCTCTTATATCAATTTTATATTCAGCAGAAAAAGATAGTTTCTCATACTCAAAATTCATTTCATCTGCAGTACGATTAAATGTAACAGATTCACACGCACAAAGCGCAGATAAAACTCCCTGAAGAGGTGATGGCCCCTCTCCAGTTCCGCCATGTGGTATTGGTTCGTCAAAAGTAATGGTTCCAAACTCACCGCAATCGGCAATAGTTTTCTGCGTTGCAAAATTTTCAGCTGTGACCATTTTTGTTCTTATAATAGGCTCACTCATATTTTTTTCTAATACACTAGTTACCATTAATTTTCCCTTTAGATTGAATAAACATTTTCAAATTAAATATGACCAAAATTTTACATAATGTTGTAATTTTAAATTCCTTTAAAGACGTGAATTTTGTATTTAATAGGCAATAAAAAAAATTTTTGTTACAACTTTGAAAATAATAATATCTGGTTAACTCAGAGAGTTGCAATTTAATCACTCCCTTGTCAATTGCGTAACAAATGAGAAACTCTCTTTTTCAAATTTTTAATTTTTAAAAAACAAGGGTAGTATCAATAAAATTAAATCTTTTTAAAAAGGAAACAGATAACTGTCTAAAAATGAGAAAATTTTTATTTATCAGGAATGCTCAAGTCAAAAACTCTTGCTTTTCTATTAATTTATAAAATTTTGTTAGTTTATAGAAGCCCAACCCTTTTCTGCACTCCTTTCTGCAGAATAAGAAAAAAAATTGGGTTACTGAAGTCTTTTGCTAAGTAGATTTAATTTTTCAATAATGAACGGGAGTTTATGTGCCGAGGACGTTAGACACTTCTACTTAGAGTACTGATGAAGTTGTAACCCAAAACTGATTTTGTAACATACTATATTCTATAGGCTTTTCAATACCAGATTTTGGCTGAATCAAAATTGCTGTTTTTTAATAATAGCCTTTAGAGCGCATCAAACTATCTGCTCTATTCTGGGCATTCATAAGGGCTATTCTTTTGCTGACCTTGCCAGAGAGAAAATCATGAATCTCTGTACCAGCTATTGAAATTAAGTTTGATATCTCCGGTATTGGAGGACGAGGCCACATTTTTAGGGTACCAGTGGTTGCCAAATCATCAATTATACCAATTACATGGGATATTTTTTGTACCTCTTTATCTTTTGACACACTATTTCGAGGACTGACCAAACTTCCATTTTCAATAAATATCTTTGTTGCCCATGCTGACGATAATTCCTCAATAGCACTCCATATGTGAGGGACACGCTGAGATAGCACATTTCTGGGTATTGCTAGAGCATATCCGCCAACTGGCGCAATCTGCCGTCCAGCTTTTCCCGCAGGAAGAGGCAAATAAGTTGATTTTCCAAATGCCGGTGACATACTGTCGAACTCAAACATTGGAGACAATAGGGATGCGTTAAAAACCATGCCAACCTCACCATTTGTATAAGCACGAGCGCGCTCAAACCAGGACATATTCAGAATATTTTTTGGAGATAAGTTAATCAACTCTAAAAAAAATTCACAGACATCTCTTGCTGCGTCTGTTCCGAACATTGGTCTAAACTCTTCTCCCTTCGGCCACTCTGCATCAAACCCTGAGTCTAACTGGCGAAGATTAATGATAGGCTGACCAAATGAGCCCATTGAGAATAAAAAACTATGCCCAAGGGGCGTGCCTCTTGCTGCATTCCAAGCGATAGCCTTCATTTCAATTGAAGCACGCTGAATAGCATAAGCGGCATCAAGCATTTCTTGGATTGTTTCTGGAAATTTCAGTTCCAAGCTTGAAAAAACATCTGTTCTGCAAATGAGCAGTTCAGGTGTTGTATGGATTGGAATTCCAAATTGCTGGCCTTTGAATCTTGAACTTGCCAACGCCTCTTGATAGAAGTCAGTAGTATCAAACCCTGTCTCATTAATATATTTATCTAAAGGCAAGAAATGCCCTGCATCTGCCATCTCTCCAAACCACGGCAAATCACATGCAATTATGTCATATTTGGATTGCTCTCTCGTGGCATTAATCAGAATTTCTTCTCTTAAACGGTCAATAGATAATGCCCTATTTTGGATATTCACACCAAACATAATCTCAAAATGTTTTTTAAGTTTAGCTATTGCCATAGAGGTCGGGTCTGCATGTAGTAGAAGGCTGAGACCTTTTTTTAGAGGCAGCTTCTTCATCATAATACTAGGTGGCGGCAAAATATTTCCATCCTGATATGAACTACCAAAAAAGTAATTAATACGATTAGTTGTTTCTTCGGATAACGCAGAATTTACCTTAAAGATATGTTCCATCCGCCTAGATAATTCATGCCATTGAGCAATAAGTTTTTCTGAAGGATGCAATGAAAAACTTTTTCCAGTTTCTGTTTTTGGTCTTCTGACTATTAGTTCTAGCTCTTCTATGCGCTCAATAGTTCTCATAGCTGTTCCAAAAGCCATTCCAGAATAACCTACAAGGGACGTTTTGGTAGATATTTTACCTTCGAGATGATTTTTCATCAGCGCAGTTAAAATTCGAAGCTCGCTGAAACCTGTGCGCAAATTGAAGCATGTCTCAATTTCGTTTTGGAGTTCCTCTAGAAATTCAAGTCTATTAATAAGTGTCTGATTTGCAGCACCGATTGGTAGCAGATCAACCTCTTCATAGGGCTCTTTTTTATCTGAAATACCCACTATTTTCATATTTAATTGGTTTTGGTCTATTCCACGCATTGCAATTCCATTACCATTATGGGCCAACTGATAAAAATGATTTTTTAGTTAGATACCTCAATCCTAAAATTTTTTATGGCTGAGCACCACCCTTCATTTCTTTTTTCAGGCGTTCTCTTCTATTATCTATATCTTTTAATATCTGATATCGCCTCTGTCGTTTCTCAAATATCACCGACCCTGTCTGAAACATAATGACGACTAACAATAAAATTCCAAGATATAATTGAACCATAAATGCCGGAGTTACATTGAAAACAAGCCCAGTATTAAGAAAATTCACAGTTAAAGCACCAATAACAGCACCAACTACTCCGCCTCTTCCACCTAGGATACTTACGCCACCAATGAATGCAGCAACGGTCCCTGCTAACAAAAGGTACTGGAGACCTAATGCCTGAGCGGTACCTGACCTTAACCCTATAATTACACCACCAAGACCAGCACAGAATCCTGAAATAGCAAATACAATAATCATTGGGCGTTTGAGACTTATTCCAGCGGCGAGTGCCTCTTTTCTGGCACCACCAATTGCATAAATTTCTCGGCCATATTTAGTAAAGTTCATGAATAAGCCAACAAGCACAAACATTGCAATCACTGTCAAGCTAGCTGGAGAAAAATACCACAGAACTTTTGTTGTTATAAAATCTGGTATACGAAAATCGGTGAGCATAACCGTTTTTTCTTCAGCAACAAAAAGAGAGATCCCGCGAAGCAACATTAAGGTGCCAACAGTCAAAACTATTGCTCTAATTCTTAAATATGCGATAAAATATCCTTGTATGAGACCAATAATTGTTGAGACTGCAACTGCAATGAGAAGCGCTGTTGGCGCACCTAGTGAGTCGGTAAATCGTACTACAATGACGGCTGCAAGCGCTGCATTTGAGCCAATAGATAGGTCAATTTCTCCGGCGATAATACATAGAGTTAATGCAAGTCCAACCAAACCAAGAACAGCGAACCTTTCCATAATTGCAAAGGTTGTTCTATGTGTCATAAAATAATCGTTCGTGAATGCAAATACACAATAAACAAAAAAAGCGAGAATAATCGCGAACATTAAGTCTGGTTTCTGTTTGATAAATGATAATATTTTCTCAACTGCCATCTTTAATCTTCCTCATGTATTACTTATAATTATTTATTCTGACCTATAAGTACATTATTACAAAAAAAACTATTCTTCACTTCGGCTACCGCGACGTAATATAGCGAACACAATAATACTAAAAACAATCATTAATCCGACAGCGAATACCCTTGGGCCACTATTAAACCCATGCAAAACCATCATATTATCAACGGTAGATATAAAAACGGCACCAAGGCTTGAGCGAAGTGTGGAACCAAAGCCACCCATAATTGAGTTTCCGCCAACCATAACAGTTGCGATAACCATTATCGTCATGTCACCTGAAGAACCAAACTCAGAAGAAAAGTAGTTGACTTGAGCAGACGAAACCTGCGCAGAAAACGCAATCGCAACAAAGGCAGAGCAGACCGAGGCAATAGTACACACTTTTATTGCCATCCAGAAATTCTCATGCCCGGTCGCTCTTCCTGCCGCCCTATTAGCCCCAATTAGATAGACCTGTCTTCCAAAGCTTGTTTTTCGCAATAATAACTCCGCACTTATAGCAATCAGGATGAAGGCGACTGTAATATTAGGAAGTCCGAGGAAAGAGCCCGTTCCAAGCCATTCTGCTCCATGCGGGCGTCGGTAGGAAACTACTAAATTATCACTCCAATAAGCACCTAGACCATACAAAACACCAGCAGCACCCAAAGTTACAACAATAGGATTTCCCCCTATCCCAATAAGTGCTCCTTGAGATATGCCTGCAATAAGTGCAAATACCATTGTGAATAAAAATGATAACTCAAACCCCCACCCGCTAGCCATTCCAGTAGCAAAGGCGATAATGCATAAAGCCGCTGTTTCCTTCATTGATAAGAGAAAGAAATTCCCAGATAAAGTAACGAACGTAAGACCAATTGCCATGATGCCAACCAGAGCCGCATCACGGATTATAGTCTTAAAGTTAAACAAGGTAAGAAAATTTGGAGCGGTTACCATTCCATAAACGAACACAACTATAAAAATAGCAAGAAGCGTAATTGCCAACTTAGAATGCCTCTGAATTAGTTTTTCTAAAATACTAGGTTTTGGCAACTGGTTAATTGGCTCGCTTATTGGGGACATGCTAAATTTCTCCTACCTTTCTAACTTGGCAGCGCCAAATGGGTCTGTTATCTGAGTAAGAATATTTTCCGCCGATACCTCTCTATATCCAAGTTCGGACACTTTAAGACCTCGATAAAACGCAATGATTCTTGTTGGCAGATTTGCGATTTCCTGTAAGTCTGTTGAGGCAATTACAATAGCGGTACCTTTTTTTGCTAGTTTGTGAAGTGTCTGATAGATTTCAGCTCTCGCACCAACATCAACTCCCCTTGTGGGCTCGTTCACTAAAATCACTTTAGGACTTATTGCCAACCATTTTCCAAGTGCAACTTTTTGCTGATTTCCACCAGACAGTACCCCAGCTTCAGATGGCAGTCTGCTGTTATCAATAGTAAATCCTTTGGCTATATCATTTGCAAGGCCATTCTCAGCAGATGGCTGTAAAATACCAAAATTCCCAATTCTTTTTAGCGCAGTAGAGGTAAGATTTTCAATTATTGGTCTTCCCAAAAATAAACCGTCATGTTTTCTATCTTCGGAGCAATAGGCGATCTTTGCTTTGATTGCTTCATTTGGGGTTTTTGGCATAAAGACGTTCCCATCCATTTCAAGACTTCCACCCCTAATTGGATGTGCGCCAGCGATCGCAGATAAAATCTCCCCCGTACCTGACCCGAGTTGGCCTGCCAATCCTAAAATTTCACCAGGGAAAATATCTAAATCAACTGGATCCAGCAAACCGTCCGGCCATAAATCACGAACTTTTAACAAAGGTGTTTTAGAACTAGTTGAAATCCTTTTGGGGAACATATTCTCTAATTCTCTGCCAAGCATTGAGTTAACAAGTTCAGAAACAGACAATCCTTTTGTATTTTTTACTGCTACACTTCTACCATCCCTTAAAATTGTAATACGATCGCAAATTTTAAAAATTTCATCTAATCGGTGGCTAACATAAATTACGGACTTGCCACGTTTAACCAGCCTTTCGACCATTTCTAGAATTCGAATTGAGTCCGTCTCTCCCAAAGCAGCAGTAGGCTCATCTAATATCAAAAGCTGTGGGTCATGCGCAATCAACCTTGCAACCTCAACAAGATGCCTTTCACCAACAGATAACCTTTCAACAGAAGTTGCTGGGTCAATATAATCCAATCCTACCTCTGAGAGGAAAGGCTCAACCAATTTTATAAGCTGTCTTTTTGTTGCTATTTTAGGGACATTATCGCCAACTAATAATACGTTTTCCGCCACTGACATTGTTGGGATAAGCGACAATTCTTGCTGAGCAATTGCAATTCCTGCTCTCTCTGCCATGACTGGTCCGGAAAAACGTACCTGTTTATTAGCGAAGGTCAACTGACCAGTGTACCCAGAGTCAAATCCTCCTATTATTTTAACAAGACTAGATTTTCCAGCACCATTTTCTCCAACCAAACCCATAACTTCACCGGGCATGACACCAAAAGATACTTCTTTCAAGGCATGAATAGCACCAAATGACCTGGTTATTTTAGAAAGTGATAAAAGTTGTTCTTCCATCAATTATGTCCAATAAATTCATCCGTATAAAATGAATAAATAAGAGAAAGAGGGCTAGCATACCCTCTTCCCCAATGCTCATGCAAGTTTAGTCTGCCCATGCACCTGAACATAATTCTTCTACTGTGTATAACTTACCATCAAAACCACGAAGTGCTGTTGTTTCGATTGTATCTTTTGTAACTGAAGGGTTAGGCGTGAAGTTAATGTAGTTTTCAAGCTTTCCTGTATTTAGATACTCCTCAACCATCTTGATAGCCAGCTGTCCCTCATGCAATGGAGACTGCAAGGTGGTACCGAACTGTTTTCCTTCTTCGATAAGTTGCTTATCTCCGTTACATACAGTACCCACAGCAATCACATCTTCACCCATTTTATAGCCAGCTTCTTCAAGGGCTTTGATACCACCAGTGAGAATGGCATCATCCATACCATACACAAAATGGATGCCTTGGTCTTTTAGCTTTGCAATCATTTTGGCAGCGCCTTTATATCCATTAGCTTGGCCAAAACCCTCATCAACATCACCAATAATTTTTAAATCAGAACCAGCAATTGCTTCTTTGAAAGCGTTTATTGACAAATCATAACCACCATATGAATGCGGATATGAGAGTGCCAAAACATTAAACCCCTCACCGCCTGCCGCCTTTTTTGCCGCCGCTGCTTCGCGCATCATATAGCCTGCATTTCGTGCTCTTAATCTATCGTCAGGACCGGCATAACCAAAGATGTACTGCTTATCTTGCTCATTTGGTAATTGATTAATTTTTAAAACAGGCACTCCTGTTTTAGCAAGCGCTCGAAGAGAGCCTAAACCGGCGACCGCATCTGATGGCCACCAAATAAATACATCTGGCAATTGACCAGCGGCTAAAACCTGCTGTACCTGTTGATCCTGTTCTGCCTGATTAAACTGGTTTTCATATACCTTTATATCAAATCCTTTTAATTCTGCTGTTGCTTTTATGCCTTTAATAAAGCGACCAATATATGCTTCTCCTGCAGGACCATTAAATGAAACTATTGATCCCTTACTGTGAGAAGCTGAGTGCGCTGGCGAAAACGAAAATAAAGCGACCCCAGCGATAGCCACAAATTTTATAAATAATTTACCAATTGACATATGATACCTCCCGTATTTTGTCATCAAATCCTCATCAAAAAAAGATAGGGCGATTATTCAAAATTGTGTTGTAAAGAAGTTTAACAAAGAATAGATAATATATCCATTTTGGATATATTATTATCATTATGGATATATTTTCAATTTAATCGATCAATAGCTTGCGTTTGAGTTAATAGAGAATTCTTAGATGGAGCATATTATGAATAAATCACGTTTAGCTGGAAAAAATATTTTAATCACGGGAGGCGCTCAGGGGATGGGGGCTGCGATTGGAGAGAATTATGCAGCCCAAGGAGCAAATGTTTGCTTAGGTGACGTGAATGAATCCGGTGCGCAAGAAGTTGCGAACAGGATTAATTCAGCGGGAAATGGCAAAGCAGTCGCCATAAAAATGGATGTCACCTCACGAGAAGACAACGCAGCTGCAGTGGCTTGCACGGTTAATGCCTTTGGCTCTATAAACGTTTCTGTATTAAATGCTGGCATAAACAAGCCCCTAATGTTTTTGGACATAACAGAAGAAAACTGGGATATGATTATGAAAGTTAATGGCCTTGGCGTTCTTCTTGGCATGCAGGAAACTGCAAAACAAATGATAGCTCAAGGCAAAGAAAACGGACCCTACAAAATCATAAATGTGGGGTCCATTGCCTCGCATTTATCTTTTGACGATATCGTACCATACGCATCTTCAAAACATGCTGTTCTCGCAATGATAAGAGGAGGTTCGAAAGCTTTAGTAGAACATAACATCACAGTCAATGGATATGGTCCTGGCGTTGTAGCAACTGAATTATGGCATCAGCTAGATAAAGATCTGGTTGCAATTGGCAAGTTTGATGAGGAAGGTAAATCGATGGATGAGGTCACAAGGAAAATGATTCTAATGGGGCGTTATTCATACCCAGAAGATATTGTTGGAACAGCATCTTTCCTTGCAAGCGCTGACTCCGATTATATGAACGGGCAACTTATAATGATAGATGGTGGTATGTGTATAGATGGCGGTGGATGCATGCGTTAATGCACATCTTATAGTTGCAATATAAGATAACTCCAAAAATGAAAGCAATATTATTTGCAGGAGGATGGGAAGGTCATTCACCAATAGCATTTAGCAATTGGTGTAAAGAGCTTCTCGAAAAAAACGAGTTTGATGTCGAAGTATATGAGACGTTGGCACCTCTTGAAAACCCAGAAAAATTGGAAGATGTTGAGTTGATTGTGCCGATTTGGTCAAGTGCTCGTTCTTCTCATCAAGCTGAATTTGGTAATATGACTAAATTGCAAGAGGATGGCCTTGTTAAGCTTATTGCTAATGGCTGTGGTCTGGCAGGGTGGCATGGACATATGGGTGACGCATTTAGGGATAGACCCACCTATCACTTTCTAATCGGCGGTCAATTTGTTGCCCACCCTCCAGGTTGGCCTGATAATCAAGATCCAACAGCTGATTTTGTGCATTATGATGTTACTATTTGCAAGCCAGATGATCCTATCACATACGGTATTAGAAGTTTTAAACTGCATAGTGAGCAATATTATATGCTAGTAGACCCATCAAACGAAGTACTGGCAACCACCACCTTCTCAGGAGAGCACCACTGGTGGATTGAAGGGACAGTAATGCCTATCGCTTGGAAACGCCGCTGGGATAAGGGACGCATTTTTTATTGCTCAATCGGACATTTATTAGACGATCTCAAACATCCTAGTGTTACTGAAATAATGAGGCGCGGTATGTTGTGGGCAGCAGGAGCAAATATCAATTATAAATGAGAGTTAAATCAGCCTTAGAACATGAAATCATCCAAATTTAAATCGCAATTTTAGCTACTTACATTAAATGTTATTGACATTTTAGCTATTTAAAAATTCATTGGTGTTCATCTAACATGATCAATTTTTTATTGCTTAAGCTAAAAATTTAGATAAGATTTTATATACATAATTCAATCATCTAATTTAAATTTGGTATTATTTAGAACGGAATAGTAAAATGACAAATGCTCTAAGCCCACGCATTCTTCAGCCAAGCGACTCTAATCAAAATTGGAGTTGGGATAGACCAATACCTGCCCTTGGTCACACCGCTGTCGATTTTGAAAGACGTGTTGATCACGACCGTTTAAGAAGATACAGGCTGAGTAGAGCAAAAAATGCGCTCAAAAACTCTAATTGTGGTTCTATCCTTACGTTCGATGTTAATAATATACGTTATATTACTGGAACAAAAATTGGTGAATGGGAGCGAGACAAAATGTGTCGCTTTGCACTTCTAGCCGGGGATGATGAACCTTATGTTTGGGATTTTGGTTCCGCTGCTGTTCATCATAAACTTAATTGTGATTGGCTTGACCCTGAACATTGCCTTCCTGGAGTGGTTGGCATGAGAGGAACAATACCTCCGTCTTTTGGGTTGATGAAATATTATGCAGAAGAGATTGCCTCACTTATTAAGAAGGCAGGCGTTTCTGATATGCCAGTTGGAGTTGATTATGCTGAAACAGCGATGTTCTTTGCGCTTCAGGAAGCTGGCCTAAATGTCGTAGATGGCCAACAAATTATGCTGGAAGCAAGAGAAATAAAAAACGTGGATGAAATTCAATTATTAAACCAAGCAGCCAGTATGGTTGATGGGGTATACCATATGATATGGGAAGAATTAAAGCCAGGCGTCCGAGAAAATGATATCGTGGCTCTTGCAAATAAAATGCTCTATGAGATGGGCTCAGATGATGTAGAAGCAATTAATGCAATAGCTGGGGAAAGATGTAGTCCTCACCCTCACAATTTTACGGATAGATATTTCCGCCCTGGAGACCAGGCATTTTTTGACATTTTGCAGAGTTATCAGGGGTATCGTACTTGTTATTATCGAACATTTAATATTGGTCGTGCTACATCGGTGCAGAACGATGCTTACGTTAAAGCGCGTGACTGGCTAAATGCAGCGATTGCTGAAATTAAACCAGGTGTTGGAACGGACAAAGTGGCCAGTGTTTGGCCTAAAGCTGAGGAGTATGGCTTTCCAAGTGAGCTTGCGGCTTTTGGGCTACAATTCGGCCATGGACTTGGACTCGCTCTTCATGAACGGCCTATAATATCGCGTGCAGTCAGTCTCGAAAATCCCATGGAAATAAAAACTGGGATGGTTTTTGCGCTGGAGACATATTGCCCAGCTACAGATGGAATATCTGCTGCACGAATTGAAGAAGAGGTAGTTGTTACAGATAAAGGATGTCAAGTGATAAGCCTCTTTCCAGCCGAAGAACTCCCAATCGCTAACAGGTATTAAGGTTAATTCTAAACTGAGATATGCATATATTTCTTGATTAATTGAATATACTAAAAAACGGTGAACTATGTCGAATAACAAAGATAATAAAAATAGCTATTTACAAATGTTTCGGCAAATGGTGCGAATTCGTGCTTTTGAAGAGCAGGCAAATCAGTTATATCTATCTGCAAAAATGCCGGGTCTCACACATATGTACGTAGGCCAAGAAGCTGTAGCAGTTGGAATTTGCGAAGCACTTACACCAAATGATAAAATAACATCAACGCACAGGGGCCATGGTCATTGTGTTGCCAAGGGAGCAGATTTTAAACAGATGTTTTGTGAACTTCTTGGCAAACAAGAAGGGTATTGCAGAGGTAAAGGTGGTTCCATGCATATTGCTGACCAAGCAAATGGCAACCTCGGTGCTAATGCAATCGTAGGTGGTTCAGCTGGTATTGCGACTGGGGCTGCATTAACTGCAAAAAGAATGGGAAAAAAAGAAGTATCTGTCTGTTTTTTTGGAGACGGCGCTCTTGGCCAAGGTCTTTTATATGAAACAATGAACATGGCTGCTTTGTGGAAACTTCCAGTAATATACGCATGCGAGAATAATCTTTACGGAGAATACACTAAGGTAGAGGAAATGGCCGCAGGCGACCTCATGGCTCGTGCAAAAGGATTTGGAATTGAGAGTTTTGAAGTAGACGGTCAAGATGTATTAGCAGTAAATAATTTAACACAAGAGCTTGTTGAGCGTGCTAGAAAAGGAGATGGACCTTTTTTTATCTTACTAAATACCTATCGTTATCATGGACATCATGTTGGAGATATTAATCGTGAGTACTATAGAAGCAAAGAAGAAGAGCAACTTTGGCGTGAGGAAAGAGATCCTATCACTAACTTTAGTCAGCTGTTAGTGGATAAGAAAATCTCAACTTCAGAAGAACTAAAATCGATTGAGCTGCAAATAGAAAAAGATGCGGAAGAAGCCGTCAATTATGCTCTTAATGCTGCTTGGCCAGATGCATCGGAGGTAAATATGCATGTTTTCGCCTCGAATTAAGGTAAAACAATTTTAATTTAGGATGTAGAAAATGAGAGAAATTACCTTTGGGGCAGCTGTAAACGAAGCTATGGCAGAAGAAATGCGGTTGGATGAGAGTATAATCATCCTTGGAGAAGATGTTGCAGAGGCTGGAACACCATTTAAGGTTTTGTCCGGCCTAGTTGAAGAATTTGGAACAGAAAGAGTAATAGACACACCGATATCGGAGCCAGGCTTTACAGGAATAGCGGTAGGTGCTGCTATGACAGGATTAAGACCAATTGTAGACCTTATGTTTGGTGATTTCTTGTTTCTGATAATGGATCAGCTTTGTAATCAGGCTGCAAAAACACATTATATGTCAGGAGGCAAGCTATCAGTACCAATGGTATTGCGGACAAATATGGGTGCTACACGACGTTCAGCTGCTCAGCATAGCCAATCTCTGCAAGCTCTTGTTGCTCATATACCCGGCTTAAAGGTAGCCATGCCATCTTCTGCTTATGAAGCAAAGGGGTTGATGAAAACTGCTATCAGAGATAACAACCCAGTTGTTATTTTTGAGGATAAATTGATGTATAACGATAAAGCTGAAGTACCAGAAGAAGAATATTTGATTAACTTTGGAGAAGCAAATATTCTTCGTCCTGGAACAGACATCACTCTAATTGCTACATCCTCCATGGTTCAGCAAGCAGAGATGGCTGCTAATACTCTGGCTGATCAGAATATTTCAGCAGAAGTTATTGATCCAAGAACTATATCTCCACTTGATGAAACAACATTGATCAATTCTGTGAAGAAGACTTCCCATGCAATTGTGATAGATGAAGGGCATCAGAATTATGGAATAACAGCAGAAATTGCTGCGAGAATCTCTGAAAAAGCTTTCTATTATTTAGATGCTCCTGTGCAGCGACTTGGCGCAATGGATGTTCCTGTCCCCTTCTCACCTGTACTAGAAGATTTAACGGTTCCTACAGCTCAGCAGATTCACGAGAGAGTTGTAATGGTTCTTGAAGGAAAAATTTAGAATGGCGCATGAAATCATCATGCCAGCCCTAGGGATGGCTCAGGAAACAGGAAGGTTGGTTGCTTGGCTTAAAAATGAGGGAGATGCTGTTAAAAAAGGTGACCCACTCATGGAAGTGGAAACAGATAAGTCTACGATGGAGGTTGAAGCACAACACGATGGTTTCTTGGCAAATGTTTCAGCATTTGAAAATACAGATGTTCCCGTAGGTGAAGTTGTTGCCCTTATTGTCGAAAACTTAGAAGCTGCGCCTCAAGAAAAGAAAAGGGCTAGTGAAAAAAATAATAATGACAATGAACAAAACCTCCCTAATGAGACAAGCATTAAAAAAGAGACAAAACCAGCAGAAGATTTTCCTGCACCCTCAGCATCGAATGGCAGTTTAGATGAACAAAAGATAGAAGGACCATCATTTACGAAAGAGAAAATTCTTGCATCTCCAAAATTACGCTCTCTTGCGGCAGCTGAAAATCTAAATTTGATTGAGCTAAAAAAAGCAGGTTTTACTGAACCTTTTAAAGCAGCTGACCTATCCTCACTTAGGCAATTATCCAGCCACCAAGGGAAAATGCCCCTTCGCAACAATGCTACAAGCTTGGTTAGTAAATCCTCATTTTTGATATTTATGTCTGAAATAAACTCTGCTTCCGAAAAAAATATTTCTTCAGAATTAATCTTTGCATCATTCATTTCTGCGAGCCTGAGAGTAATAATTAACTCTGAAATTATTGGAATTAAGTATAAATCTGGAGAGGAGCTAAATAGTGTCCTGTATCAAGACCCAGATAAGTTTCAGTTAGAAAACATCAGACCTTCCAACAATGATATAGCTATAACCGCAGAAGTTTGTGATTTAACAGCTACAGATTTTATTCAACTTTCTGGAGATATTAATTCAGATATAAATTTTACGATTTCAGATTTTTCAGAACAATATATGATTACATTGGATTGGCAACCCAATAAAATATCTCAGCAAAATGCACTCTCATTACTTCGCGACTTAAGCATGCGAATAAAATCACCTTTAAAACAATTACTTTAAGGCAAAATTTAATGGAATATACGGATCTATATATTAACGGCGTTTTTAAATCTGGGGCAGAAAATACTAGGTTTGATGTAATTAATCCAGCAGATGAAAGTGTGCTTGCTTCCGTCGCATCCGCCGAAATAGCAGATGCAGAAGAAGCCTTAGATGCAGCACAAGATGCTTTTGCAGATTGGGCATCTAGGACACCAAGAGCTAGGTCCGAAATATTGCGCAAAGCTTATGAACTTATGATTGAAAGGCAGGAGGAATTTGCTCGTTTAATAACTTTAGAAAACGGTAAAGCTGGCAACGACGCCCGAGGTGAAGCAGCATATGCCGCTGAATTCTTTCGCTGGTTTTCAGAAGAGGCAGTGCGTGTTGATGGTCTTATCACGCATGCGCCCGCAAGTGGAGCACGTATAGTTGTTCAGCATAAACCAGCAGGCATTGCAGTATTAGTTACACCTTGGAATTACCCAGCTGCGATGGGTACAAGAAAAATTGCTCCAGCATTGGCAGCAGGCTGTCCAGTAATTATAAAACCCGCATCTGAAACGCCTTTGACAATGCTTGCTTTAATGCCGTTACTGGAGGAAGCTGGTGTTCCTAAAGGAGTTGTGAATGTTCTACCATCCAAAAAGACGGGACCATTAGTCGACAGGTTATTGCATGACCCCCGTGTTCGAGTTGTTTCATTTACTGGCTCTACAGAAATAGGCAGGGTATTATTGCGGTCTGCGGCAGATCAGGTATTAAAACCAGCCATGGAACTTGGAGGAAATGCCCCGTTAATTGTATTTGATGATGCTGATATCGATATAGCTGTAGAGGGAGCTATGCTTGCAAAAATGAGAAACCTCGGAGAGGCATGCACCGCTGCAAATAGATTTTATGTACATAAAAAAGTTTTCGATGACTTTGTTTCTAAATTTACTAATGCTATGGCAAATCTTAAAACTGGAAATGGACTTGACCCAGAAACCGATGTGGGTCCTCTTGTTAATCAATCCACAAAAGATAAAGTAGCCTTTTTTGTTAAAGATGCTGTTTCTAAAGGTGCTGAAATTAAGCTTGGCGGGGAAGATATCGAAGGTCCTGGGTTTTACTATCCACCTACTGTTCTTACTAATGTACCAGAAATAGCAGAGTGTGTTGCTGATGAGATTTTTGGGCCAGTCGCCGCTATACAGTCTTTTGAAGATACGGAAGACGTCATTAGACGAGCCAACGATACTGAATATGGTCTTGTAGCTTATGTTTTCACAGAAGATATGAAACGTGGGATGCACGTTTGTGAGCGCCTTGATTATGGGATGGTTGGGTTGAACCGGGGTTTGGTATCAGACCCTGCGGCACCGTTTGGTGGAAGCAAGCAATCTGGTCTAGGTCGTGAAGGTGGACATGAGGGCATGCACGAATTTATGGAAACACAATATATTTCAGCAAGCTGGTAATATATCAAGTATTAATTCACATAAACTTTCTGACATTTTTTACCTATTGAAGTTTTCACTCTTAATCCGTCAATATTCGTTGACAGCTGTAAAATGCGATGTTTTTCTAACAGATGACAGGTACTTTCCCATTTTAAAGGAAAACCTTAACCTTACTCGTTTATGGCCTTGCAAGTGACAAGATTTTCAGCATGGAATGTATTAAAAAATGGTTTCATTGGTCAATCTGGTTGGTCAAGACAGTGGCGTGATCCAGAACCAAAATCAAAGTATGATATTGTTATTGTGGGCGGGGGTCTGCATGGTCTTGCAACCGCATACTATCTGGCGAAAAACTTTAATTTAAAAAATATAGCTGTTGTTGAAAAAGGTTGGATTGGTGGAGGAAATGCTGGGCGAAATACAACAATAGTCCGCTCTAACTATATGCTTAAGGGTAATCGAGAATTTTATGAACATTCCCTAAAATTGTGGGAAAATCTTAGTCATGACTTGAATTATAATGTCATGTTCAGTCAACGCTCACATATAACGCTTTATCACACACCTAGTGCCTTAGATTCAGCTGCTAGAAGATATAATATAATGCGTCAAACCGGTTCTGATGCCGAAATATGGTCTCGCTCAAAGCTAGAAAAGAAAATCCCTCATTTAAATTATGCGAAAAATGCTCGCTTCCCAATTTATGGCAGTCTTGTTCAAAAAAGAGCAGGAACAGCTCGGCATGATGCAGTTGCTTGGGGATATGCCCGTGCTGCAGATAAACTTGGTGTAGATATAATTCAAAAGTGTGAAGTCACTGCCATTGACCGTAAGGGTCAAAAAATAAATTCCCTTCAAACAAATAGAGGCAAAATATCAGCCAAAAAAATAGCGCTAGCAGTTGCTGGGAATACTTCTAGATTATGGCATCTTGCCAATTTAGGGAACTTACCTATTGAAAGCCATAAACTACAGGCTTTTGTGACAGAACCGCTAAAACCTCTGCTTGACCAAGTAGTAGTTTTTGGCGTTGGAGGCGCACATTTTTATATATCTCAATCTGATAAAGGGGGCTTGGTATTTGGTGGTGACATCGATTGGTATAAATCCTATGCTCAAAGAGGGAATTTACCAATCGTGCAGGACGTAGCAGAATCTGCAATATCTCTTATGCCGTGCCTTGGAAGAGTCAAGTTATTAAGACATTGGTCTGGAATAGTTGATATGTCTATGGATGGCTCATTCTTTATGTGTAAAACACCAATAGATAATCTATATTTGAATGCTGGATGGAATTATGGAGGATTCAAAGCGAGTCCTGCCTCTGGCTGGTATTTTGCAGATCTTATTGCGAATGATAGACCAAGTGAAATTATAAAGAATCACGATTTAGAACGTTTCAAGCGTGGGCATTATATTGATGAAAGTGGCGCAGGACCCGACACAAAATTACATGGTTAGGCTATAAAACGATGATACAAATAGAATGTCCATTTTGTGGAAAGCGCGACCAAAGTGAATTTAGTTATGGAAGGGAAGGTCAAATTACATTTCCTGCATTGAACGCGGATGAAAATAGTTGGTATGATGCCGTTTTTTTGAGAAAAAATACCTATGGGAGGCAAATCGAGACTTGGCAACACACACATGGCTGTCGTTCTTGGTTACTAGTTGAAAGAGATACAGTAACCCATAAAATTTTCTCTGTTAAACTTGCTCATACTGATTGGCAAGAACAAATAAAGAAAACCACATGAACCCTCTTCGCAAAAAAAACCAATCTCGTACCGATAATGTAGAAGAGAATGTTATTTTTTTCTTTTGGAATAACAAAAAATACTTTGCCAATAAAGGTGATAGCATTGCAGCCGGTTTATTAGCGAATAATCAACATGTGATTGGTAGAAGCTTTAAATACCATAGGCCACGAGGAATCATGTCTGCTGGTGTAGAGGAAGCTGGAGCGCTCGTTACTATTGGAAATGGCGCTTACACTGAGGCAAATGTCAGAGCAACCACTACAGAATTAACACAAGGTCTTTCTGTTTATTCTCAGAATGCTTGGCCTTCAGTAAAATTTGATATCGGAAGCATTTTGAATGTATTTGGTAAATTTTTTGCAGCTGGTTTTTATTATAAAATGTTCATGGGCATACCACCGTTCGAATGGGGACGAGGCACAAAGATATGGATGTTTTTTGAGCACTTTATTCGCAAGGCTGCGGGGCTTGGACAATCTTCCAGGCTGCCAGACCCAGATTGCTATGAGCATATGCATACTCATACAGATGTTTTGGTTATTGGAACTGGACCCGCAGGTCTTCAAGCAGCTATTTCTGCAGCAGAAGAAGGAAAAGATGTCTTAATTGTTGAACAAGATTACGCAATTGGTGGGAGCTATCTAAGTCAGCCAGATACAGTAGAACTCGAGACACAAATTGAAGTACTTAAAAAACTACGGGTTACAATTTTAACTCGCACAACTGCTTTTGGTTTATACGATGATAAAACAGTAGGACTTGTGCAAGTTATGCCAGCCAAAGAGTATAAAACTTCCTCAAAAAAGCCAAGACAACAATTTAATATTTGCAGAGCAGAAAAAATTATATTGGCTACCGGTGCCATCGAGAGAAGTTATGCCTTCATAAATAATGATTTGCCTGGAATTATGAGTGTTAGTTCTGCTCGAACTTATCTGAACCGTTTCAATTTATTATTAAGTAAAAATATTGTTATAAGCACAAATAATGACTCAGCTTATGAAACTGCAATAGAGTTAGAAAATGCAGGGGCAACGATTACAATACTAGATGCTCGCGAACAGATAGGAAACAAACTCTTACAGCAGATTGCAGGTTTAAGAATTAACTTATACTTAGGTTCTGGCGTTGTTAAAGCAGAAAAAGGGTTAAATACCTCATCTATTGGTAAAATTAATCTAGTTGAGTTTGCAAATAACAAATGGAGGTATGCTGGTAATTTATCTTGTGATTGTCTTTTGATTTCTGCTGGATGGTCTCCCGTAATACATCTTGCGTCACATCAAGGCTATCCAATAAATTGGAATGAGGAAAATGCGTGCTTTCTATCATCAGGAGATAACAAATCAATTTTTTTAATTGGTTCTGCTAGAGGAATTTGGACAAAGGCAGGATGCATTCAGTCTGCAAAAGAAATATTTCAGTATAATTCAAGGAAAAAACATAAACCCTCCACAGTAATAGGAGGATGGGAAACTCCTTTGGCTCCGTTATATGAAATTTGCTTGCATAATATAAAAGGGAAGGCCTTCGTAGACCCCCAACATGATGTTACCTCTTCTGATATTCGTTTAGCATATCAAGAAGGTTTCATCTCAGTAGAGCATATGAAAAGATACACTACTCTGGGCATGGCAACAGACCAAGGGAAAATGGGAAATATTATTGGACTTGCCCTGATGGCAGAGGCACTTAATTGTTCTATAAGCGAGGTTGGTGTGACTCGTTTTCGCCCTCCCTATACATCAATTTCACTCGGAGCATTGGCAGGAAGAAATAGACAGTCTCATTTTAAACCTATCAGGAGAACACCCTTTAATAATTTTTCTATCCAAAATAAGGGTGTGATGATTAATGCTGGACTATGGCATCGACCTTGGTATTACCCAATGGAGTCTGAGTCGCTAGAAGCGGCCTATATAAGAGAGGCAACAGTAACTAGAAGAAGTCTTGGCATCTGCGATGTCAGCAGCCTCGGCAAAATTATAATACAAGGTCCAGACTCAACTGAGTTCATTAATCGTGTTTATACAAATCCATTTGCTAAATTACCAGTTGGAAAAGCACGATATGGAATTATGCTCCGTGACGATGGCTTAGTATTTGATGATGGCACGACGTGGCGCCTGTCTGAAAACTGTTATCTAATGACAACAACCACCGACAATGCCTTTTCTGTAATGGCCCGTTTAGAGGAATTATTACAGGTTCGTTGGCCTGACTTAAGTGTGCAGGTAACTTCTGTTACTGACCAATGGGGTGGCTGTGCACTTGCAGGACCAAATTCAAGAAATTTATTAACAAAAATTATAGACGATCCAAATGAAATTTCGAATGAGTCACTTCCTTTCATGGGCATAAAACAAGTTCTAATACAAAATGTGCCATGCTATGTAGCACGCATTAGCTTTTCTGGTGAACTTGCCTACGAGGTATATATTCCTAGTGATTATGCACAATCAATGATGGAATTTATCTGGGAAAATGGTCAAAAATTCGAATGCTGTCTTTATGGACTTGAAGCGCTAGGAACTATGCGTATTGAAAAAGGTCATTTAACAAACGCTGAAATAGATGGAAGAGTTACTATTCAAGATATTGGACTTAGCAAAATGGCGTCCTCCAATAAAGATTATATTGGAAAAGTTTTAAAAAATAGAGAAAAACTGACTGACTCTGATAGGCCACAACTTGTTGGTATTTTCCCGAAAGACAAAAATAAAACATTCAAAGCTGGAGCGTTATTAAACGAAGCAGGCTACTCAAACGGGCATCCACTTGGTTGGGTAACATCGGTTACCTTTTCTCCAGCACTAGGACATTGGATAGCGCTCGGTTTCATAACTGGAGGCCTTGCCTATGTTAAAGACAAAAATATTGTATTATCCGACGAATTGCGTTCAAATTTTCTTGATGTGGAGATCGTTTCTCCCCAAATGTATGATCCAGAGGGCCTAAGATTGCATGGTTAAATCACCTAAAATAGAGCGAGTTAATGCACTTGACTCATATTTCCCAAAAAACAAAAAATTTAATGGTGAAGCCAAAATTGAATTTGAACTTGTTAGAGACTTTAAACTAAATCAAATTGTAACCTGGCCTATTAAAATGAATAATTTAAAAAAATATTTTAAATCCCTTAATGTTAATAGCGATTATTTGAAACCAGGAATAGTATGTCAATATGGCAGTGCTCACGTTGTTCGAGTGGAGCCCTATAAATGGTGGGTTTTAAATGACTATTCCAACGTTTTCGAGGGAATTGATAGAGACTTCGTTATGGATATTGATTTGTCACACAGCTTTGTTCAAATAAAGATTAGTGGAATATTTTCAACACGTGTCCTCACACATTTTGTGCCTGTTGATATACGAGAAAAACAATTTCCAGTTGGTAAATTAATTACAACATCTATTCAGCAAGTAAGTACAAAACTATGGCGAAGCCAAAATCACTGGAAAATCTTTCTTCCAAGAAGTTATTCAGAGTCTATTTGGCAACTGATTTCAGAAGCGGCCGAACAATATGAATTTAGAAAAGAATGATACACTATTCCATTAAAATGAGGCTATTTTCTCTAAAAGTTCTAGATTTATTTTCCTTGGTGCATCTGAAAGACGATTCTTATGCCTCCTTTCCCCTGGGAGCCTTACACCCTCCCCGGGCAAACCACTTATCCGCTCAAAAAACGAATCACAATGTTCTTGCCAATCATCTATTGCGATGATTTCAGGTGACATTGCCAAAAGAAATTGCCCTCCAATCGGAGGCCCTCCGTCTGCATTGTCTTGGGCCTTTGTTTCATCAGAGAAAGTCTCTCCTGTAAGGCCAGCAGTAAGCAATTCAACCATCATGGATAAACCTGAACCCTTATACCCGCCAAAAGGCAAAAGTACGCCTCCTTTGACAATAGCTAAGGGTTCTATGGTTGGCTGTCCATCACTATCAAGACCAGTTCCCTCTGGCACTTTCTTACCATCACGTGCTGCGACTTGAACATCTCCCAATGCCATTGCTGCAGTTGCCATATCATACACTACAGGTGTTTTACCTGGACGTGGCCAAGCAAAAGCTATTGGATTTGTTCCAAA
This sequence comes from uncultured SAR116 cluster alpha proteobacterium, assembly GCA_902520885.1. Lineage (GTDB taxonomy): Bacteria > Pseudomonadota > Alphaproteobacteria > Puniceispirillales > Puniceispirillaceae > UBA5951. The sequence goes on along the minus strand of CABYPW010000014.1, from coordinate 22,551 downwards.
AAAGGCCTTATTTGCACCGGCAGGTGCCACTGATGGCATATAATTTGTGCAAGCAATAGCAGCAAGACCTTTTTCAGCAATTGCTTCAACTTCTGGCCATAACGCCGCCATATGAAAACATCTATGAATAGCTGCGATAGCTACACCAGTTTTATGGGCTGCGTTAACAAGCGCTGGAACAGCAACATTATGAGCCGTTGGTGCTAATCCTTGTTTTCCATCCACACGTACAAAGGAAGGTGTAATCTCATTTATGGTTGCCCTAGCATTACCGTTTATTTTACCTGACTTGAGCCCAGTCAAATATGCTGGTAACCTAAATAAACCGTGAGAATGAGAGCCATCTCTCTCTGCGTTTCTTAAAACAGTTGCGAGAATAGAAGCATTGTGCTCATCTGAACCAGCCTCCACCAATTTAGTAAATGCTAAATTAAAAATCTCCTCTAATAACATCGCTTTAGTTTTAGCCATTAAATATCCTCTAATTTATCAAACTGATTCAGTTTAACTTCGCACATATTTTTAATTAGGGTCAAATAATAGCGTATTCCCGAATATTTCTATATATGATATTTTTAGAACAAGCGAAGGTTATTAATTTAAGTTATCAGATTTTCAAAAAGGCATCTTAATGGGCTATAGAATTGATGGTTTGCAATATGCAAACTGGTCGGAAAAAATATTCACAGAAATGCTTGATGGCAGACTCGACTGTGTGCATGCAACAATCGCTTATCATGAAAATTTTAGAGAAACAATACTCAACTTAGAAGAATGGAATAGATGGTTTGAGCGTTATCCAGATAGGATAGTGCACGCTCATTATGCTGAGGATATACGCCTTGCTAAGAAAGAAGGAAAAACTGCCATTATCTTTGGTTTCCAAACACCTGCACCAATTGAAGATGATATCAGTCTTTTACAAATATGGCATCAGTTAGGCATTCGAATTATGCAGCTTACTTATAATAATCAGTCTTTATTAGCAACCGGTTGTTATGAAGCTGAAGATAGTGGCATTACTCGCATGGGACGAGAGGTGATAGCGGAAATGAACCGTCTTGGAATCATTATTGACATGAGTCATTCAGCAGAAAATTCTACCCTCCAAGCAATTGAAAAATCATCTAGACCTATAACCATTTCACATGCAAATCCAATTTTTTGGTGTAAAGCAAAACGTAATAAGTCAGATACTGTTATAAAAGCTTTAGCTAATTCTGGCGGTATGCTAGGTTTCTCCATTTATCCGCACCATCTGAAAAATGGAAGTAACTGCACATTACAAGAGTTCTGTGAGATGATTGCTAAGACTGCCGATTTAATAGGAGGAACCTCCTCTCTTGGGATTGGCAGTGATCTATGTCAGGACCAACCTGACTCAATTGTTGAATGGATGCGAAATGGCCGTTGGACAAAAACGATTGACTTCGGTGAAGGTTCTGCAGAGAAAGCTGGTTTTCCAATGCAGCCTTATTGGTTTAGAAAGAACTCGGATTTTTTCAATATAGAACAAGGATTGCAAAAAACTGGGTTTTCCAAACGAGAGATAGATGGCATATTAGGCGATAATTGGTACAAATTTTACGAGGAAGAATTCGGACACTAAGTATGAGTAAACAAAAGTTCAAAACATTAGAAAAATGTGAGCTAACAGAGAATTTCATGGATCAGCTAAGACCCCCGAGTCTTGTCATGAGATTGGAAAGGCTTGGTAGTTTTTTTCCAACACGTCTATCATTTATGCGTGTTTTGATTCGCCAACTTTCAAAAGAAGGTTCATCTCTTTGTGTCACAAATTGGTCATTAAATGGGAAAGGCTTTGGAAAAGCTGTTTTAACTATTAAGCTTAATGGACTACCTTATTCACTCATAGCTTACACACAACCACTATCTGATGAAGACCGAACCGACCGTGTAATTGCTGAAGCGTGGGATAGTACTTATGTTTTATTTGATGGCATTCCTTCCGAAGAAGACCTAGTTAGACTAGAAAATCAAGTGCCAAAGCAAGAGGCAGGTAGATATTCAGAAAGAGAATTGGTTCTAAGTAGAGCCAACAAATCCGTTAGGCTATTTCAACATGTTGTTGATAATCTGGCAAAAGGAATTCAGCCAGAACAAAAGCTAGTTGAGTCAACTGGTTACCTGATGAGAACAACGGCTGTTTACGGAAATGGTAAGTTTGGAATTGCAGATAGAGAAAAAGTAATTAACAGAGGAAGTCTTTCTGGTCCTTTCCAGATTGAGATGCTAGCGGTATACCTCATAAGAGAATTTACTCATAAGCTTGTAGAACATATTGCTAAATGCAAATCTCCCAAAACTGCAATTGAGCTTTCAGCTACAAATAAAAGATATCTGGGAATTGGTAATTCGACTGGTCTTGGTATGGCACCTTTTCTGGTAAGCCACCCCGTATTGATAAATAATTGGATTTTAGCTAGAGAGACAGCAATAGCCAAAATGCGAGGAAAACGTGCTATTACCACCCGCCAGAAAAAAGATTTGGTCAGTTTATTCGATAGGGCAAACGCCCATTTAGAACAATGGCAAACTGCAGATGCCATTCAGGCCAAACGCATATCTATTCTTCGAAAGGAATGGAAAAATCTAAGAACCAAAATCAATCTTTATATTGATAATATTTATCCTATCAATAACCTTATCAATCAAACCAGCAAATTGTCGCTTGAAACACAGGAGCTTATGATTGCCCTTGTAATTGAACTTGGGGGTGATGAAATTGACGATTTATCACATTGTATGAATAGCGATACCGAACCCCGTCTTAGACCAGATATGCCATTAAAACTGCTAAAAGATATAATAAAGAATCAGTATGATTGGGCACTTAAAATCGATTTTTCTAACCCTGATGAAGATTTTCATTTTTGGTATACATCTGAAGCTAAGCTTGAACCTAGACTAGGCATAAGACGAACAGAAGAAGGTGCGGAAAAAGAACAGCCTCTAGATATAGCAAAGAGAGTTCAAAAACTTGAAAAAGTATTAAGAGAACATGATGAAAATGAAATAACTGCTATTTTCATTATGAAACGTCCAGAATTTCGTTATATTGTTAGAAGAATACAAACCGCTTTATGGGCACCTTTTAGCGAGATACAAAATAATTTAATTGGTAAGAATTGCCGTCCAATTGACATGCTTAGATGCAAGTTATCTTTTTTTGGTGCAGCGAAATTTGATCCAAAGTCAGACAGATGGACACGCATAACATTATATCAGGGTGCTCCAACAGCGTCTGAATTAGATAACTCAAATGCTGATGATTGGTGGCTCCCAATCCTTCAGTAATTATGCATAGATCATTCTCCGAAACAAAATTTTTATGTTATAAGGCATGTGTTGGTGCAGGCATAGATGTCGGCCGTGCTGAAGATATAGCATCTAGCGCCGTAAGAATTGGCGCATATCAAAGTGAAATTTTTGATTTTCTTCCAAATTTAATTCGAACAACTAAAACTCAGCCTCATATTTTAGACGTATCCCGGAAAGTTGTGGACTTTGGAAATGTCTCAGTTATTAACGATGGTCCATTCTTTGTAGATTGTTTACAATCAGATTTATATAGACAGATCAACATCCAGCGTATCGATAGCGTATTACTTCTTGTTGGATTCTGCCTACATTTAGCCCCTGAATTAAGCTTATCATTAAGCCTCAATAAAAAGGTGGTTGCAAGGTTTTTTGAATATTCATTAGCGGCCGATGGTGAATTCCTCATTAGCAACAAAGCTGACTATGTAACATTAGAGATGACAGATAAAATCCATGATGATTTAGCTGAATTAGAACCATCTGTTTCCTTATTCATAAACGATAAAATTTGGAGAGAAATCGAAGACATTGCAGCAAATACCTACGTCCAAGAAACAGAACAATCACGACTAGTGGGCGCAGGTGCTGGCCTTACAGACAACGATTGAATTAGACGGTTTGGCTAAATGAAAACGAATTAATTAGTAGAGAGAAAAATATGAGATTTGGGATATTAGGAGATGCAAAAATTTCAAGAAATCAGATAATACCTGCTATGCAGGAGAATGGATTTTCTCTTGTACATCTCGGTACACGCGAACCAAAAAGGCCAAAAAGTCTTGAACATTACGGCTTTTCAAAGATTGGACGGTATGATGACGTACTCTCAAATCCAGAAGTAGAAGCTGTTTACATACCACTTCCAAATCATTTACACGCTGAATGGAGCATAAAAGCTTTAAATGCGGGAAAGCATGTTCTTTGTGAAAAACCGATGGCATTATCATTGTCAGAAATAGACGCTGTAGAAAAAGCAGCCAAATTAAGCAATTGTTATTTTCAAGAGGCATTCATGGTACGCTCTCATCCTCAATGGGAGTGGCTAAAAAAAATTGAAATTGGAGATGCTTTACATGTTTCAGCTATTTTCTCGTACCCGCCAAGGCCAGACGGAGATATAAGAAACTTTGCAAGAATGGGTGGTGGGCCAGTATGGGATATTGCATGCTACACCGCACTCGCAGGAATTTTGATATTTGAAAGTGCGCCCCAACTACTATTTTGTAACCTACAGATGGATCCTAATCTTGATGTAGAAAAAGATATGAATGCGTTATTAGATTTTGGACATGGGAAAAGACTCTATATGCATGTTTCAAGCGCCATGGGGTTATCACAATGTGTTCATGTGACTACTCAACATGGATGGGCAAGACTAGATGCGCCCTTTAATCCAATCGAAAGAGCAACCGCAAGTTGGTCATTAGGAAATATTGGAGAGGGAACAAAAAAAATATTCGAACCCTGTAACCAGTATGCATTTATGTTAAAAAATTTCAAAGCATCGTGTGATAAAAAGGCAAAACCTTGTTTTAAACAAAGCAAGCAAATAATTTCTCTTTTAAACCAAATTTTAGACTTTAGAAACTAAGTCATTTAAAGAACTGATATTTTACTCTGCTGCCATTTTCTCTCCATCGACGAGCTCAAGTATATATTCTGGTGTAACAGGGTATTTTGCAATATAGGCATCAAACGGCGTTAAAGCATCTTCAATAGCATTGATCATAGCTCCAATTGCAGGTATGGTTCCTCCCTCTCCTGCGCCCTTTAATCCCATTGGATTTGCAGGAGATGGTGTTTCAATATGCGCCACATGAATTTCCGGCATTTCAGAAGCTAAGGGCAAAAGATAATCCCCATAATTAGTAGTCATCGGGTTACCAGAGTCATCATATACCATTTGCTCAAACATAGCATTGCCTATACCATGCACAACTCCACCAATAATCTGACCGTCTACGATCATTGGATTTAATATTCTACCACAATCGTGAACTACATAATAATCAAGAATTTTAATTCCACCAGTCACAACATCCACTTCTACTTTTGCAATATTAGCACCGCTAGAATGAGGCATGTAATCAGTGGTTTGATATGACACTGCCTCCAAACCAGCCGTTTCAAAACCCTCTGGAAGCTTTCCAGCGACTGCTGGTGATAATTGCAATGCCAGATCTGCAAGTGTAATGAATTGATTGGAATCAGAACGAGCTCGTACTGCGCCATCTGATAACTCCAACTCATCCTCTGGCTTTTCAAGCAAAATAGATGCTAGTTTTAAAGCTTTGTTTTTAACCTGAATCGCAGCATCATTTGCAGATATACCAACATTTACCCCGGTTCTACTTCCGATAGCTCCAATTCCATGGGGAAATTTTCCAGTATCTCCTGCCTCAACACGTATTTTGCTAATATCTATGTCAAGATTTTCGGCAATAACTTGTGCAATCACTGTAGCGTGTCCCTGACCTTGGCTGGTAGCACCTGTCGATGCGATGATATTTCCAGTTACATCAACGCGCACATTTACACCCTCGTAAGGCCCCATTCCAGTATCTTCAATAAAGCAAGCTAAACCAATCCCTAAATATTTACCTCTTGCTCTAGCCTCTTGTTGTTCTTGACGGAAGCCATCATAATCTGCCATTTCCTTTACCATAGCTAACATTCCAGTATAGTCCCCGCTATCATAAGTCATCATAGAACCATTCCTATGTTTTGATCCTGGCTGATAAGGAAAATCCTCGTTTTTAACTAAATTAATTTGCCTCATTTCTGCAGGGTCAATGCTTAAATGACGAGCTACAGCATCTATCACGCGGTCCATGGCGTAAGCAGCATTTGGCCTTCCTGCACCTCTTACAGGACTTGTAGAGACTGTATTTGTGTAAACAGCATCAAGAGTAACATGAAGGTTTTTGATTTTATATGGACCTGGTAAAGGCATTAATGTGGTAGCCGAGAGCAATAAACCATAATTCAAAAAAGCACCACTATCGAGAGTTACATGCCCTTTTAAAGCGGTTATTTCCCCATTTTTTTTAAAAGCGACCTCTAACTTCCAAATTTGGTCTCTTTGCTGATTAGTTGATATAAAATGTTCTCTTCTATCTTCTGTCCATTTAACAGGTTTTCTTAACTCTTTTGACGCAATTGCGATAAGCGCCTCCTCTGGATAGTATCCAGCTTTTGGACCAAAACCGCCTCCAACATCTGGGGCTATCACCCTTATTGAGCTTTCTGGACAACCCAACTGTCTAGAAACCATTCTTCGCACTAAATATGGACATTGAGTAGAGGAGTATAAAGTTAATTCTCCCAATTGCTGTTGCCAATCACCAAGAACACCTCTGCATTCCATGGAGTGACATCCCCCTCTGTGTTGTTTAAAACTTAACTCTATTGAGTCTTCGCATTCTTCAAATGCAGTTTCCACATCACCGAATTTTGTTTCTATAGATGCGGCAATGTTGTCTTTCAATGAACTGTGCGTCAATTGACTATCTGATTTTGCTGCCTTTATTACGTCTACAACTGGCGTCAAGGGTGTATAGTCTACTTGTATTAATTCACAAGCATCCTCAGCTACATGACGCGTATTTGCAATCACCATAGCTATAGCTTGTCCGACGTGCGCTACCTCGTCGTTTGCTAGAAGTTCAGGACACATACTTTGTTTGATTATAGGAGCCGGATAAGTTTCAAGTTGTGTTTTACTTACAAGAGAGGATGGAAGGGTGTCATAAGTGAATACCGCTTGTACTCCATCTAATGTCCGCGCAGCTTCTGTGTCTGTTATTGAAATTTTTGCGTGAGCCATTGATGAACGCAAAAATGCAGCATAACCCATATTAGGCAGTTGAATATCATCAAGGTATTTTCCCTCTCCACGAATTAAATTATCATCCTCAACTCTATGAACACGCGCTCCGATTTGTCTAACACCCATTTTTTTAATTCCTATCTTTAGCCATTTTTGATGCTGCCTCTTTGGCAGCTAAGACAATACCTTGATAACCAGTGCATCGGCATATATTACCTGATATTGCTTCTCTAATTTCTTCTTCATTTCTTTCAGGATTTTCCGTTAAGAATGCATATAGTGAGGTAATCATTCCAGCAGTACAGAAACCACATTGTAACGCATGATTATTACGAAAAGCCTCCTGCAGAGGATGCAAACTCCCATCCTCCTGTGCTATTCCTTCTATCGTTATAACTTCACAATTATCAGCTTGAACCGCCAGCATAAGACAAGACCGCACCGCATCTCCGTCAACAATCACCGTGCAAGCACCACAAACACCATGCTCGCATCCAAGATGTGTTCCAGTAAGTCCGGCAGCTTGACGAAGAAAATCCCCCAAATGAGTTCTCGTTTCCACTTTACCTGAGACTTGTTTGCCATTTACATGCATTCGAACATCTTGTTCTTGCATTTAAAATCTCCCTATTTATAAAGAATTTGCCCTACTTGCTGCCTGCTCGATTGAACGTACGAGCAATCCCTTGAGCAATTTTTGTCTGTATGAACCTGTAACAAGGCTATCATCTATATAATTTATTTGGTCTAGCGGGCCTATTATTTGCTTTTTTACTTCTTCTATATCATATTTCGAACCACGCAATACGTCCTCACATTCGATAAACCGTCTTGGCACATCTTCAACACCGCCTATAGATATTGCGATATCGCTTATCACCCCATCCTGGAGTTTTAAAAGACAACCTACCGCAGCAATAGCAAAATCGCCGTGTCTTCGGGCAAATTCTTGAAAGCCATAACCATATGGCACACTCCAGGGCTTTATTAAGATTTTGGTAAGTAATTCTTCTGGTGCAATTGATGGCATCATGTAGGCAAGTGCCCATTCTTTCATTGGAATAATACGAGTTGCAGATTTCGATGCGACTTCTAATTCTGCATCATACAACAAGGCTATCATCGGCAACTCTGATGCAGGGTCTAAGTGACACAAACTGCCACCAATTGTTCCTCGTGACTGGGTTTGAAAATGACCAACCCATTTTAGTGCTTCCTGCATTATTGGCAAATGCTGTTTTATAATGGAGTGAGTGCCAAGCGTTTTTTGACGTGTTAAAGCACCAATCTCAACATTGCCATTAAAAGAAATCGTTGCAAGCTCTTCAATTTCATTTACATCTATGACAGCCTCGGGCTGAACAAAGCGCATATTCAACATTGGCATTAAAGATTGTCCACCAGCAAGGATTTTTACCTCCTCCTCGCTCTCAAGTAAACTTAGAGCGTCTTCAAGTGAAATTGGTTTATGATAACTGAATGCAGATGCCTTCATACTTTTTCCCTAACAACGAATAATAATTGTTTTTAGCTTCTATTTTTAACTTTATCGATAATTTTGTCTATATTTTTTTTATCTTCAACAATGTTCTTTTCACAGAGGTGCTCCAAGAGATAATATGGTATCCTTGGTTTAAAAAAACACTACCTATTATTTTAGAAATGAAAAAAAAATGACAGAAGTAGCTAAAGGCATTTTGTTCTCAATATTGACCGTGTTATTTGGTGTATTAACAAGCATGCTCGTGAAAATACTTGCGCAAGATTTACATATAATAAGTATTTTAATTTTCCGTTTTTGGTTTGCTCTGCCTATTTTAGTCCTATCTGCTTTTTTAATTCATAAATACAAATTATTCTCTGTGCAAAATAAGGTTGCTATGGGTCTAAGAGTAATCTTAGGACTTAGCAGTATAACTTTTGTTTTTTTAGCTCTGCAAAATATTTCTCTTGGATTGGCAACAGCTCTCTTTCAGAGTTCAATTATTTTCGTAACTCTTTTTTCTCCATTATTTTTAGGTGAAAAAATTGGAATTTATAGATGGTCAGCGGTAATCATAGGGATGATTGGAGTGCTTCTGATAACAAATCCATTTTCTAGCGAATTAAGTCTTGGAGTAATATATGGGGTTGCAGCCGCTTTGACAGGGGCTGCTCTATCTATAATTCTCCGTAAACTTGGTAAAAGTGACTCTCCATTTACAGTAACATTGATACATAATTTTGCGGGTGCCTTTATAGTTTCATTAGCTGGAGCAATAATTTTTCCGTCAAAATTAGTTTTCACTCATGACATAAACATTTGGCATTTATTAGTTATTCTTGGACTTCTTGCATCATTCCTTCAACTTTCTGTAACCTTTGCATATAAATATGCCGATGCTGTAGTTGTTACTACCCTTCGTTATCTACAACTCCCAGTCGCTGGGCTTGTTGGATTTTTATATTTTTCTGAATTACCAACATCTCTTGAGCTTTTGGGAGCGTGTGCTATCTTCATAAGTAGTATGGTAATTGTGTGGCGAGAGTTTGTAAGACAAACAAAGAGTAATACCGAAGAGGAAAAATTATCAATATAAATAAATAATTAAAAATATTTTAACGAAATAAGATTTATTCAAACCTAATCTATATATTTTTCTTAATCTGTTTGATCAAATTATTTCTACCTTTCCCCATTTACTTTAGAGAAAAACTTAGAATATTATCCTAACGTTCTTCTCTCAGTATATCCTATTAGCCAAATTTTTATGTGGATATGATCTGCTCAACATCCTCAAGGATATGCACATGAAGTTTTTCGGCAATGATATATTTACAGAAATATATAAAATTATATTTACCCTAATAATAGCTTTCATAAGCGCTAACCTATTTCAGTTGTTGAACGCACCTGCACCTTATTTTCTCGGAAGTCTTATGGGGGTATTTTTAACTGGAGCAAGTGTCCCTAGAGTGCAACCATTGCTAATAGTCGCAAATTGGTTTTATCTACCAGTGATAATTGGAATATCAGTAATGATTGGAACTAATTTCACTCCAGACATTCTCAAAACTGCTCAACAATGGACATTTTCTGTAATCATTATGCTTATTGCAACATTGCTTGTAACTTTTATTACTTTTCAATTTTTGACTAGAGTTAAACTTTATGAACCTAAACAAGCTTTCCTGTGCAGCATTCCTGGCGGTCAAGCAGAAGCTGTAGTTATGGCGCGGGAGATAGTTGAAAAAGACTATGTAGTAGCTCTTTTTCATCTATTGAGGGTGGCGATCGTATTTATCAGCACCCCATTTCTCTTAGCATTATTCGGAGGAAATCTAGCTATCAAAAAATCTAATGACATATTGTATGAAATGCCAAATTTAGTTGATCTTTCCCTAACACAAATCGTCATTTTCTTACTTTTATGTTTTGGTGGTTATTGGATAGGAAAATTGATAAGAATTCCAATACCCCATTTATTAGGCCCCATACTTTTAAGTAGCATTTTACATTTTGTCGGTATAATCGAACTACCCAGAGTTTCTGAATTAATAATAATTGCACAAATGACTATAGGAGCATCAGTCGGAGCAAGACTAGCACAAATTTCACTGTTTGAGCTTAGAACAACTTTAGTTGATGCTTGTTTGACCTCCGGATTAATTTTAATTACCTACTTGATTATGACGATTTTTATCGTATTCGCATTAGACGTTAATTTTCTATCGATTTGGCTTGCTTTTGTTCCAGGTGGTTTATATGAGGCTACTATTTTGGCTCTAATTTTTGGTTATGATGTAGCTTTTGTGGCATTCCACCACTTAGTGAGAGTACTTTTTATATTTTTTTCTATGCCAATATTTATTACTAAATTTAAGAATAGAAAATAATTTCTGTAAAAAAATATAAGCAAACAAGTTTACGATTCATTTATCAAAAACTGCTACCTATAAATCTTTAGTATGACGCAAAAAAAACGCCAGATACTAGAAAATATCTGACGCTTTTCTGAATAGATTAAACCTACAATGCTTCTAAATTTACTGCAGATGTTTTTCCATTCTGACCAGTTTCTAATTCGTAAGAAACAGCTTGTCCATCTGATAATGCGTCCATCCCAGCAGCTTTTACAGCTGATATATGCACGAATACGTCTTGCGAACCTTCCTCAGGCTCAATGAAGCCATAACCCTTTTGTGAATTAAACCACTTTACTTTTCCGTTAGCCATTTTTTATCCTCAGTTTTTATTAACACAAAAAACCGGTCTTTTAAAAAACTAGCTATTCGTATCAATTTGTTTATATCTACTTACTATAAGTAGAAAGGTGGTATTTACGGGTTTTCCATATTTTACGCAATGCTTTTTGAAAAAAAAGAGTATGAAAAAACCTTATTATTTTAATTTTATAATAAAAATAATACAATTTGCGTCAAATTTACAGAAAATTTCTAAAATTTATAAAACTTTTTATAACAACTATTTTTCTAATGCTCTTGAAATTTCATCGAGCACGGTTGCATCTTCTATTGTGGCTGGTATCATCCATTTCTCATGGTTAGCGATTTTTACCATCGTTGACCGAACAATTTTACCGGATCTTGTCTTTGGCAACCTATCTATTATCACAACTTTCTTTAAAGAGGACACGCGCCCAACTTTATTAATAACTAATTGCACAATTTCCTCACAAATTTTTGTTTCTGAGTTTTGCGTATCAGGGTACAAACAAACAAGGCTAATAGGTATTTGTCCCTTTAGTTCGTCATTTATGCCTATAACTGCGCATTCAGCAACATCCGGATGTTCTGATATTACTTCTTCTATTTGTCCAGTAGATAATCTATGACCTGCAACATTAATTATATCATCTGTTCGCGCCATAATATAAATATAACCATCATCATCCAAATATCCTGCGTCACCAGTCTCATAATATCCTGGAAACCGAGCAAGATATTTCTCAACAAATGTATTATTTGAGCCCCAAATAGTTGTTAAACAAGAAGGAGGTAAAGGGAGCTTTATGACGATTGAGCCTAGGACATTATTAGCTAATACATTCCCGCTATCATCTAAAACTTCTATCTGAAAACCTGGCATTGGTAAACTAGGAGATCCAATTTTAATTGGAAGTTGGTCTAAACCTACTGGGTTAGCACAAATCGACCAACCAGTTTCTGTTTGCCACCAATGGTCAATAATTGGCACTCTAAGTTTTTCTTGAGCCCACAAAATGGTATCCGGGTCTGCTCTTTCTCCAGCAAGAAAAAGATATTTCAAAGAGCTGATATCATGTTTTTTTATAAATGAACCTTCTGGATCTATTCTTTTTATAGCCCTAAATGCTGTTGGGGCCGTAAATAATGTTTTAACATTATTTTTTTCAATAACACTCCAAAACACACCTGCATCTGGGGTTCCTACTGGCTTTCCTTCAAACAAAATAGAAGTGCAACCAGCAAATAAGGGAGCATAGACAATATAAGAATGGCCTACTACCCATCCTATATCCGAGGCAGCCCAAAAAACTTCACCAGGATTAACATCATAAATATTCGACATACTCCAACAAAGTGCTACCGCATGCCCGCCATTATCTCTAACAACGCCTTTTGGCTGACCCGTTGTACCGGAAGTATACAAAATATATAAAGGGTCATTTGCCGATAAAGCCACAGGATTCGCAGGGGTAGCAGATGCTAACGCCTCATACCATTCAATATCTCTTCCAACTATAAGATCTGCTTTAGCTGCATCCCGCTGATAGATTATACATTTCGAGGGCTTATATTTGGATTGCTGAATAGCTTGGTCAAGAAGTGGTTTATAATGAACTAATCGATTAGGCTCGTGGCCACAAGAAGCACTTACTATTAATTTTGGCTTGCAGTCATTTATGCGTTTTGCCAATTCAGCGGCGGCGAAGCCACCAAAAACGACTGAATGCACTACCCCAATACGTGCGCAACCAAGCATTGCAATCACTGCCTCCTTGATCATAGGCATGTAAATTATTACCCTATCCCCTTTTTTAAGGCCTTGCTCATTAAGCATGCCTGCAAATTTTTCAGTTTGCTTTTTCAACTCTCCATAACTCATTGAGGCTGATTGCCCCGTTATTGGGGATTCATACTGAATAGCTGTTTGCTCCTGGCGTCCTGCAAGCACATGCCTATCTACAGCATTAAAACAACTATTCATTTTTCCATCAGGAAACCATTTAGAAAATGGTGAGTTACTATCATCTAGAGCAATTTTAGGTGGAATAATCCAATCAATAGATTTTGAGGCCTTAAGCCAGAAAGTTTCCCTATCCTGCTTTTCAAAAGCATACGTTGAATGATAATCTTTCATGAATAGTGTTCCCGAAACAAAAAATAAATTAGATTATAATGAATTTTATAAATATCATAATTACAAATTCGCAATCATGTCACAAATAATTAGGGCAAATCCCAAACAGGCCGTCGGACCTCTGGATCAACCAGGCGTAAATTTCTCTTACGTAACTTCGATATCATATTCATTTGCTCATCTGACAAACTAAAATCACTCAAATTTATGTTTTCTATTATTTCACCTCTGGATAAACCTCTAGGCACAACGATTATACTTTTTTGTTGAATTAGCCATTTAAGGGTGACTTGAGCAGGTGACTTCTTATGAAATTTAGCAATTTCTTTAATTTGAGGGCTTTTTAGCACTTCACCTCTAGCTAATGGTACATGACATGTAACTGAAATACCGAATTTCCTGCATGTTTGCAAAACTTTATCTTGGTTAATAAATGGATGATATTCGATTTGATTCGTGAATAATTGTTCTGAAGATAGTTGCACTGCTTTATGTATCAGTTCAACGGTAAAATTTGATATTCCAATATTTTTTGCAAGACCTTCTTGCTTAGCTTTTATTAAAGCACCAATCGTCTCTGAGAGAGGCACTTTGGGTTGTGGCCAATGAATTAATAATAAATCTACGTAATTTAATTGCATTGTTTTCAAACTTTTATCTACTGACCTTGCAAAATCATCTGCTTTAGCATTCTCTTCTGTAACTTTGGTAGTAACCCAGATTTCCTCTCGAGATATAGAAGTATTACGGATAGCCTCACCTACCCATTCTTCAGATCCATATTTCCTTGCTGTATCAATATGTCTGTAGCCAGATTCAATTGCTTGCGAGATCAAAGAGATAGCTTTCTCTGGTTCGGGAAACAACATAGTACCATATCCAATAGAAGGAATTTCAACACCACGAACAGATACTGTGGGAAATGATTCAGAAAACATATTTTACTCCAGGTCAGAATTTAGTATATGAAAATGAAAATTAAATGAAACTAAAAACAATTTAAATTTCCAAATGAAATTCTTCAGTTGTTGCTAAAAAGTACTCAAAAAATTGATTTCTTAATCTAACAGAAAAGGGAATGATTATTTTGCAAATATACGTAGATGCGGATGCTTGCCCTGTTAAAAAAGAAATAGAACAAGTTGCAACAAGGCATAAGATAAATGTCATCCTTGTAAGCAATGGTGGGATTAGGCCATCGATAAACCCAATTATAAAAATAGTTGTTGTAGAACAAGGGCTAGATAAAGCTGACAATTATATCTCAGAGGAAATCTGTTTTGGCGACATAGTAATAACTGCAGACATACCATTGGCCTCAATAGTTTTAGAAAAAGGGTGCTTAGTTATAAAAAATAATGGGGAAATAATTACAGAAAAAAATATAGGAAATATGGTTGCCATGCGTAATTTAATGACCGACCTTAGAGCTGCGAATCCCTTTCATACGCAAACTCATAAACAATTTTCCAAAATAGACAGGGCACGTTTTCTCGATTCCTTAGAGAAATTAATACAGCAATCTAAAAAAATTATTAAATAAATATATTTAATTTTGGACAATAATTTAGTTCTAAATTAAAACTAATTTCTGGTTTACTTAATTTCCGTACGCTTCAATCGATACGTATTCATTCAGTCGTCCTGATGCAAAGTGCTGAGAAACTTCAGACACTCTTAATGGTTTGACAGCTAAAACATTTAAACCAAATTTATTTCTTTCACGCCCAAAATTGTTTAGAGCACTAATCAATAACTCTTTTTCATTTGGATACTGATAAAGCAATAATGATGCTTGTACTTTGATGAAATCTATGCCCATAACGATTTGCGGATAAATTTTGAACAAAATATCTGCCAATTTAAAATCGTTGTAATCAATTTTTATTTTTCTAAATTCTATCTCCTCACCAAAAATAGCTAATAAAATGGAGGAGGGAACTTGTTCGAGTTCTGTCAAAGAGATTGGATCAAATTCTGCCATTTCCAATGAAAATTCTATTTCTGCGAGTTGATCAAGCTCAGCCTTGATGGAGTTAGAATATCCTTTATCGTCTTCATCGTAATGAAACTCAGTTTGAAAACTGGCTTTTAATTTATCTAAACCTGTAGTTAAGACAATCTCTTCAACAAGTTTTTGATTAATTTCTTCTATCCCAGAAAAAGGTATTTCGAGACCATACATGAAAGTCTTTCCACTAATTACCTGATTCAATTTTGTTTCAATTTCAGAAAATCCAAATTCTGCAAACCTTAACAGAATTTCATCATGAAGAATGGAAACATCTTTTAGAAAAAATTCTTCAACACCAAAAACACGAGAAACATTTTCGTAAAGGATTTCTTGAGACAAAAAATCAATTGATAAATCAAGTCCTTTCAAATTCATCTCTCCAATAGATACATTTGTATCAACTGATTTTTCTTGAAAAACGAAATCCTCCAGCGTAAATGTCTCGAGAAAACTATTTTCAATTTCAAGGTCACCTTTACCAATTATCATTCTCAAGTTTCTGTCAGGGAAAGATAATGAACTTTTTTCAATATCAAGTTTTGTGATACCAAATGCCTGGTTTAATTGGTGAAAAACTTCCTTTTGTTCGGAATTAAAAGCCTCGAAAAATGGTTTCAATTCAAAATTTGAAATTTCAATGTTATCTGTTTCAAAATCGAAAGGACTTAAATTGGAATATGCTCTATTGTTAATAATTAACTCAATTGCATTCACATTATTCATAGAACCTCGGTAGAGGTCATCAACAAAAACTCCGCCAGATAAAGAGATGATAGGCTCATCATTCATGTTTGTTCCTATCAGAGAAAAGTCTTCAAGTTCAAATTTGCTGATGGATAGCTCATCCAAAATGAATAATATAGCATCCGATGAGTCACGATAATCATTCAAAAAACTTTGAATTTTTCCAAGTTTTAATTCTTCAATGAAGAGTTTACCTATAGCAGTTTTAAATTGTATTTCGTCATACATAAAACTGAGCTCTAGATCTGATAAATTAGCAAATCTTATACTTCCCTCCTCACCAGATATTACCATTTCATCAACTTTAATAATCTGATTATCGGAGACACTTAAAACTAGTTCTTCTGCTATAGCTGACCTCTGAAATATATTTGTCCTAATATCATCATAGGTTATCTGAACATCTCCAAAACTTCTCTGGAGAGTCTTATTAAAATTTTCTAATGTATCAATAGCTACTCTTTTTGATTGATTTAGCAGTAGAAGATAACCACCGCTGAAAATACCAAAAACAACCAGCAAAATGACAATAGGTTTTTTCAAGGAACAATCCCTTTATTAAGAAATTTGGCCTAATTTAAGGCTTTATTTTTCATTGCACTAATTATAATCACATTCAAACCAATCTCAATTATAAATCTAAAAATATTTTAAATAATGAACTTATAATATTGGATAAAGTGAATATATTGAACAAAGTAGATATTAACAAATAATAATGTAATAATCACATTAATAAATATTACCTTTCATTACTCTAGGTCTAAGATGTCAGATATCGAGTTAACAGCTGAAGCATTTGCACAATTAAAAAAAGAGAATTCCAAGCTAAAATTAGAGGCTAATTTGCGCCGTTCATTATCTACGCAATTAGAAAAACAAAAAAAAATTGCTGATGAGGCGAAGCAGGAAGCACAAGAAAAAACTGCAGAACTTGAAGTTCTTTCCTCTAAATTGTCAAGATACCTCTCACCTCAAATCTATGAGCAAATATTCTCAGGCAATCAAGATGCAAATGTCACAAGTCAGAGGAAAAAACTTACGGTGTTTTTTTCTGACATAGTAGGTTTTACTGATATTACAGAACACCTTGAATCAGAAGAATTAACAAGCCTAATAAACTTTTATCTTACCGAAATGTCTACCATTGCACTTAAATATGGTGGAACAATCGATAAGTATATCGGAGATGCTATTCTTATTTTTTTTGGCGACCCAGAATCTAAAGGTTATGCTGAAGACGCTACATCTTGTCTGAAAATGGCAATCGAAATGCAACAAAAAATGCAAGAGCTCACTAATTTTTGGGGTAAAAATTTCAGTCTTAAATCTGCCCTTAGCATTAGAATAGGGATAAACACTGGCTTTTGCACAGTAGGAAATTTTGGTTCAGAGAATCGTTTAGATTACACAGTCATTGGATCTCCCGTTAATTTAGCTTCGCGATTAGAGAGTTCAGCACAACCAAATAAAATTATTGTATCTGAAGAAACTTATCTTTTGGTACGCGATTTATTTGCGCTTGAAGAAGTAGGTGAAATAAAACTGAAAGGAATTTCTCGTCCTGTAAAATATTATGAAGTGATAAGCGAACAAATAGAAGAATCAGAGCGATTAATTATCGATACCAGTCATTTAAAAATTGAACTAAACCAAACGTCTTTCGGAAAAGAAGATTTATTAAACCTTGAAAACGTTTATCTAAAAATGAAACACATGATGAACGAAATACAAAACGCAACAGATAAGTAAGTCAAAGTGTTTCTTTTTTTAAACGTGAATTAAGGCTAGCTTAGCCCCATTTAAGCATTAATTGCTTCTAAGACATTAACTAATGAATTTTTCATACTTTCGTCTTGAAAAAACTGCGTGGTAATGAATTTATCTATATCCATACCACTTTCATTAAAAGCTAGCTCCAATATATTATTAGCTATATCAGTCTGCTCTAACATTTGGTGACAAGCCGCTTTGTAAAAAAGGCTAGTTCTAGTGTCGATTTGCATTTTCTTAAAGCTTGAAATTGCTTTTTCGTAATTTCCAATCAAATAATGACACATGCCTTGAGTTTCTAGTATAAGTTCTGAACAAAAAGGGTCTATTCTTATAGCCCGCTCAATTTCTTTGAGACCTTTATCCGGCTCACCCAGGTAACAAAGCAATATTGCATATCTAGCAATGTGATAAGTATCACTTGGACAAATCTCGATAGCCTTCTCATGATGAAACAACGCTTTTTCCATATCACCCTCAAACATTAGCTTTACTGCTCCCATTATACGATGCGCCTCAGGATCATTAGGGTCTAATTCCATTGCTTTATTAACCGATGCAAAAGCATCTTGCATCCAGCCCTCGGGCATTTCGTCTTGAAACCACTCGGCATTATTTGCTAACGAACAAGTCTTCCAGGCAAATGCCCTTGCATACGATGGATCAACCTCTGTTGCTTGTGTAAAAAGACTTAACGCCTTTTTATTGTTCTCAGCAGAAACGGAACTTCTCTTATGATATTCAAGGCCCTGAAGAACTAAGTCATATGCCTTCAGATTTTCGGGTTTTGCATTGGAGATTTTTTTTATTTCATCTCTTTCAACGTTTCCTACAATTGTGGATACAATGGTCTCTATCAGACTATCCTGCACGTCAAAAATCTCATCCATATTGGTATCAAAATTATCAGACCATAGTGTTTCTGCTGTTTCTGTTGATAATAGACTCGCGCTAATACGCACTCGATTACCTAACTTTCGAACCTTTCCTTCGAGAAGATAACGAACACCAAGCTCTTGACCAATCTCAGAATGTTTTTTTTCTTTTGATGCATAGGAAAAACTAGCATTGCTAGAAATTACTAGGAGTTTTCGATACCTTGAAAGAGCAGAAATTAGATCTTCTGAAAATCCTTCACAAAAATAAGATTGTTCCTCGTCATTTGACAAATTTTTAAACAAAAGGACCGCAAGCGACCCGGGCTCCTTGAGAGTTATTTCTACTTTAGGCTTATCCTCTGAGCTTACAAAGCCTCGTTGAGCACCTTTACATTTTAATACATTGTATGCTTTGATTGGACGTCCAATATTTTTAAGTTCCAACTCACCTGCATCCTCATAGGATACTTTGACTTTCATATTTACCATGTCAAAAACACTTTGAGAGATACAAATACCTCCTGTTATAGACTGCGATTCTAGTCGTGCAGCAATATTTACTGAGTCTCCGAACAAATTACCATCTTGTACCATTACATCACCGATATTGATACCAATTCGAAAATCCATTTTATCGGATTCTGATAACTCACTATTTTTTACCTTTGTGGCATTTTGTATTTTAACGGCGCATTCAACAGCTTTCACAGGACTAAAAAATTCTGCGAGCACACTATCCCCCGCCGTATTAAATATTCGGCCTTCGTGTTCCGCAATACATGAATCAATCAAAGAGCGGGCAGAACCAAGATTTTCTAGAGTTTTTACTTCATCCTCAGCCATTAATTTACTAAAATTCACAACATCTAGAGCAAGTATTGTTGCTAACCTTCTTTCCATATCTCAATTCCCATGTAACCTTTTTCTAAATATTTTTAGATCTTAATGAAGCTAATGTTATATCCATTTAACTGATAATAATCTTTCAATTCCAAAATTAGAAAGAAATAAATTAAGATCTATATCAACAGACAAAAAAAACCACCTGATGAGAGAACGCTGCTAATTTATAAAAATCTTTGTTTTTGTTTTATTTTGTTCCAGTCTTAATGGTCTATTCGGCGACAACCAATTGTCTATGTTCACCTAAGCCTTCAATTCCCAAAGTCACAACATCGCCAGCTTTCAAATAAACCGGTGGTGTCATACCAAGACCAACTCCTGGTGGGGTACCAGTTGAGATTATATCTCCTGGCATCAAACTCATAAATTGGCTTATATAGTGAACAAGAAACGCAACCCCATAAACCATGGTTTTAGTTGAACCATCTTGCATTTTTTTACCATTTACACTTAACCACATGAATAGGTTTTGCGGGTCCTGTATTTCATCTTTGGTGACAAGCCAAGGACCAAGCGGACCGAAGCTATCGCATGATTTCCCTTTAGTCCACTGTCCTGTACTTTCCAACTGATAGGTGCGCTCAGAAATATCATTGCTGGCAGCATATCCGGCGACATATGACATCGCTTCGTCTAAATTGACATATTTTGCTTTTTTACCTATCACAACGGCCAGCTCAACTTCCCAGTCAGTTTTTAGGCTTCCCCTTGGCAATAAGATTGGATCTGCTGGTCCACAAATAGCACTAGTAGCCTTCATAAAGATGACTGGCTCCGGCGGCACTTCCATACTAGCTTCTTTTGCATGGTCTGCATAATTGAGTCCAATGCAAATAAACTTTCCAACATTATTTACGCACGGGCCTAAACGTGTTGATTTATCAATTTTTGGAAGGTTACTTGTATCAATTTTTGAAATTTCTAGTAGCTTATCCTCAGAGAGATTTGGGCCAGAAATATCATCGAGATAAGACGATAAATCACATAAATTCCCTTGCTCGTCGATTAATCCTGGTTTTTCATTTCCTTCTGAACCAAATCTAACCAACTTCATATTTTTCTCCTTATATTTTACTCAAATTGTATAAATATTAAAGTCTCTATTTATCAAAGATTATTTTCCATTTATTGTCAAAATAGAATAAAATTATTGAAAATATCATTGAGATAATATTCATCACTAGAGTCAGAGTGTTTTAATCACATTAGCGAGGGAGCAATGAAAACAAACCATATAACGCCTGAAGAAATGACTAAAAGAGTTTCAAAATTTAAAGAACTTGAGCCACTCGCAATTCAAAAAGACGCCAATATCCCTATAGAAGGAAGGGATGTAGTTTATGCGAGGCAGCTTTTATCTGTAATAGGTCTTGACCCAGCAGAAGGAAATACTCCTATTAATGCTGGAGCACCTATTGTTGGGGCTGGTGGGATTACTATGACCCACGCAAAGTGTCCTCCAGGACAAGGGCCTGGTTTACATAATCATGTAAATACTTATGAGACCTTTACTGTTCTAGAAGGCCAATTTGAAGTGAGTTGGAATGATGATGGGGCCGACACAATCATTTTGGAAAAGTTTGATACTATATCCGTTCCACCAGGTGTATGTCGCTCTTTTAAAAACTCTGGAAAAACAGACGGTCTCTTGCAGGTTTTAATATCTGGTGGCGTTCATGATATGAACGATATCGCGTTCACTCCTGCAGCAGCTGATAAAATTAATTCAGTCGAACCTAACCTCGTTAAGCAATTTGAAAAGGTGGGATTTAAGTTTAATGCTGGTTTAGCCTCAGATTAAACGCTAGAAACCTACTGCCAAACCATCTTTTCTAGGGTCAGAGCCTGCGGTCAATACATTTGAAATTTGGTCAAGGTGGATTGCTTGTGAGCCCCCGATTGGTATCGATGCTTTTCTTACCTGATGACCCATCTTTACTAAATCATTTTGAATGCTGCGTGGTATTGTCGTCTCCATGTCTATATTTTCAGAAAAAGGATCAGGAAAGAAGCGTGGTTTATCCTGTGCACTTTGAATATCAAGTCCATAATCAAAAAAACGAGATAAAAATTGCATATGCCCAAACGCCTGATATTCCCCTCCCATAACTCCATATGACATTACAAGTTTGTCATCTTTGGTCACTAAACCAGGTATGATAGTATGCAATGGTCGTTTTCCTGGTTCTAGGCAATTTGGATGACCTTCCTCAAGAACAAAACCCATACCTCTATTGTGCAGCAAAACTCCCGATTTAGGGGCCAGAAGACCGGATCCGAAAGAATTATAAACTGTGTTAATTAGCGAACAAGCGTTTCGATTTTGGTCAATTACAGTGATATAAACTGTATTTGAATGTTTGGGTAGCGTAGATGTTGGTAGGGAAGAAATCGCCTTGTCAGCTCTTATTTGGCTTAATAACTGTTTTGCATATTTTTTTGACAAAAGTTGGTCTACAGGCACTGAATGGAATTTGGGGTCTGCTAAAACAGCAGACCTATCTCTATAAGCAAGTTTTCCCGCTTCAATTTCATAATGCATGCGTTCAAGATTAATTGGATCATCTCCAAAGCAATTCATTTCTGATGCCATATTCAATAACAATAAAGCTATTACCCCCTGACCATTAGGCGGACATTGCCAAATTTTATATCCTCTAAATTCTGAACTAATTGGCTTCACATAATTTGCAATAGCATCATCAAAATCATCTTTTTGGTGAAA